>CBFGPV010000187.1:0-7797 GCA_965650765.1 uncultured Burkholderiales bacterium | reverse complement strand
CGCGACCTGGCGGATGTTGTTGCCGTAGTCCACCGTGGGGATGCCCATGGCCTGGAAGTCCAGCATGGCCTGCACATGGACCGCGCAGGACTGGCCCGCCGCCGTGCTCAGGCGGGCATGCTGCGACGGGTCGCGCTGCGCGGCCTTCCAGTCGTCCACGCTCCAGCCGATGGGCAGGTAGCCGTTGATCAGGTCGTGGGCGGAGGTCTGGTCCGTCACCAGGTCGGGGCGCAGGCCACCGGCCTTGGCGCGGCGCACCAGCTCGGGCAGCACCTCGGCCGCATTGCCCAGCAGGGCGATGGACACGGCTTCCTTGCGTTCGGTGTGGTGCTTGATCAGTGCCAGTGCGTCGTCGATGTCGCGGGCCTGCTTGTCCACGTAGCGGGTGCGCAGGCGGAAGTCGATGCTGCTCTGCTGGCATTCGATGTTCAGCGACGCGGCACCGGCCAGCGTGGCGGCCAGGGGCTGGGCCCCGCCCATGCCGCCCAGCCCGGCGGTGAGGATCCAGCGACCCGACAGGTCGTTGCCGTAGTGCTGGCGGCCGGCTTCGACGAAGGTCTCGAAGGTGCCCTGCACGATGCCCTGGCTGCCGATGTAGATCCAGCTGCCGGCCGTCATCTGGCCATACATGAACAGGCCCTTGCGGTCGAGTTCATTGAAGTGCTCCCAGTTGGCCCAGTGCGGCACGAGGTTGGAGTTGGCGATCAGCACACGCGGTGCATTCGGGTGGGTCTTGAACACCCCCACCGGCTTGCCCGACTGCACCAGCAGCGACTCGTCTTCTTCCAGCGTGCGCAGCGTCTCGAGAATGCGGTCGAAACATTCCCAGTTGCGCGCTGCCCGGCCGATGCCGCCGTAGACCACCAGGCCCTGCGGGTTTTCGGCCACTTCGGGGTCGAGGTTGTTCTGCAGCATGCGGTAGGCGGCCTCGATGAGCCAGTTGCGGCAATGCAGTTCGGTCCCACGCGGGGCACGGATCACGCGGGTGGGGTCGAAACGGGGATCGGGGTTGGTGGTCATGGCGGGGCTCCAGGCAGAAAGGGGTGACGGAAAGACAGTGAGAGGTTCAGGCGGCAAGCCAGCCGAGGTCGAGGCCGATGCGCACGGCCACGGCACCGAGCACGATGCACAGCACCGTGCGCAGCAGCCAGATCACCAGCAGATGGCTGAACTTCACCGGGATGCGGGTGGCGAGGATGCACGGCACGCAACCCGACAGGAACAGCACGGTGCTCACCGTCGTGATGGCCGCCAGCATGCGCAGCGCGAAGTCGGCATCCTTCAGCAGGATGGCCGGCAGGAACATCTCGGCCAGGCCCGAGGCGAAGGCACCGCTGGCGGCCACGGCGTTGTCATTGGCCAGGATGGCGCCGGCGACCCACAGCGCGGGCTTGAGCAGATAGCCCAGCCACTCGAAGACGGGTGTGAACTTGGCCAGGCACAGGCCGGCAAAACCGACGGCCAGGATGCTGGGGGCCACCACGGCGGTCATCTGCAGGCCGTCGCGCAGGTTGGTCCACAGCATCTTCGCCAGCGGATCGCGGCGGCGGTACTGCGCGATGCCGGTGTCGACCGCGGCGCGCCAGCGGCTGGTGCCAGAGGCAGGCTGCGCATCGGCCTGGTCGTCACGCTCATGGGGCAGGGTCGAGATCGGCGGCAGCCAGGCGGTGATGGCCGTCACCACGAAGGTGACGACCAGCGTGGCCCAGAAGAAGAAGCCCCAGTGGTCCATCAGCCCCAGCGTCTTGGCCACCACGATCATGAAGGTGGCCGACACGGTGGAAAAGCCGGTGGCGATGATCATGGCCTCGCGCACGGTGTAGCGACCCTGGAGGAACATGGTGTTGGTGACCAGCAGCCCGATGGAGTAGCTGCCCACGAAGGACGTGACCGCGTCGATGGCCGAGTAGCCCGGCGTACGGAACAGCGGACGCATCACGCGTTCCATCAGCACGCCCACCAGTTCCAGCAGGCCGAAGCCGACCAGGAAGGTCAACGCCACGCCCCCGATCGGGATCAGCACGCCCACCGACAGCGCAAGCTTGTCGAACAGGAAGGGCAGCATGTCCTTCTGGTTGGCCCAGTCAGGCACCGAGCCGCTCAGGTAGAGGCCTGCGAGCACCAGGCCCAGCAGCTTGACGATGCTGAAGACCAGGGCGGCGGTGCCGTCGCGAAAGCGCCCGGTCACGAAGGGTGCCAGCGCGCCGTAGGTCATCAGACCCACGACAAACACGATCGCCAGGTTGCGTTGCTCGCGCACCAGGTAGCTGCTGAGGTGATCGACCGGGATCGTGCTGCGCCCGCCCACCGACACCTCGATGAAAAACAGGAAGATGCCCAGGGCGCTGAAGGCCGCCAGCTTGAGCAACGTGAGTGCCGTGTCGGCCCGGGGCAGGGTGAGGGTGGTGTCGGGTGGGTTCACGGGGTCTCCTGAACGGTTGGGGCGGCTTGTCTTGTACAACTTCATCGCTTTGGCTTGAAGTTGTATATACATTGTCTTTGGCAAGATAGACGCTCGTCAATACAATTGCCAGGAACGACGACTCAGTAGTTACCCTAGGTATGGCCACCAGCTCCCCTCGCACCGCGTCCGGCCCTGTGTCCGACGGCAGCACGCCGCGCCAGCCGGCCTACCAGGCCATCAAGGACCACGTGCTGCAGCAGATCCATGCCGGTGTCTGGAAAGAGGGTGACGCGATCCCGAGCGAGGAAGCCCTGGCGCGCAGCTTCGGTGTGTCGCGCATGACGGTGAACCGGGCGATCCGGGAGCTGAGCGACGAGCAGGTGGTCGAGCGCATCCAGGGGTCGGGCACTTTCGTCGCGCAGCACAAATACCAGGCCACCCTGGTCGAGATCCGCAACATTGCCGAGGAAGTGGCCGCGCGCGGCCATGTGCACCGCAGCGAGTTGCAGCTGCTCGAGCGCTGCAAGGCCAGTGAGGTGCTGGCACGGCAGTTCGGTCTGCCCGCACAGCAGCCGCTGTTCCATTCGGTCGTGGTGCACTTCGAGAACGACCTGCCGATCCAGGTCGAAGACCGCTATGTGAACCCCCAGGTGGCGCCGGACTACCTGTCGCTGGACTTTCGCAGCCAGACGCCCAACGCCTACCTGATGCGCGTGGCGCCGCTGCAGGGGGTGCGCTTCTCGATCGAGGCCTGCGTGCCGCCGCGCGACATGGCCGAACTGCTGCACATGGCGCCGCACGAGCCCTGTCTGGTGCTGCGCCGCCAGACCCACTCGCAGGGCAAGGTGGCGTCGGTGGCTGCGATGTGGCACCCGGCGTCGCGATATCAGTTCACCGGCAGTTTCTAGTGTCGGATTGACAGGTGTGGCGGCGTCCTTGGAGCCAACATGAGCAGCACCATGACCCGCCCACCCCTTGCCGCCGCGCCCCTCGAAGACTGGATCGGCACCACGCTGGCGGCCTCGCGCCCGCGCGCAGTGGCGGCCCTGCTGCGCTACTTCCGTGACCTCGACCTGGCCGAGGAGGCCTACCAGGAGGCCAGCCTGCGTGCATTGCAGCGCTGGCCGCTGGACGGCCCGCCGTCCGATCCGCTGGCCTGGCTGATCCTGGTGGGGCGCAATGCCGGGCTGGACATCGTGAGGCGGGACCGACGGCTCCAGCCGCTGGATGCCACGCCCGACGAAGACCTGCGCAGCGAACACAGCCCGGACTGGACCGACCGCCACGATGACACAGCCTTCGGCGACGACCTGCTGCGCCTGCTGTTCGTCTGCTGCCATCCCCAGTTGCCGGCGGCTCACCAGATTGCGCTGGCGCTGCGGGTGGTGTCCGGGCTGAGCGTGACCGAGATCGCGCGTGCCTTTCTGGTCAGCGAGGCGGCGATGGAACAGCGCATCACCCGCGCGAAACGGCGGGTGGCGGATACCGGCATCGCGTTCGAGACGCCGGGCGTGCCCGAACGCGCAGCCCGCCTCGCGGCCGTCTGCACCACGCTGTACCTGCTGTTCAATGAAGGCTACTCGGCCACCGCGGGCGCGCAGCCGGTGCGCGCGCCCCTGTGCGAGGAAGCCATCCGCCTGATGCGACTGCTGCGCGGCCTGGCGCCGGAAGATGCCGAGGTCGCGGGCCTGCTGGCGCTGATGCTGCTGCAGCATGCACGCAGCGCGGCGCGCGTCGACGCGGCCGGCGAACTCGTGCTGCTCGAAGACCAGGATCGCAGCCTGTGGGATGCCGGGTCCATCGACGAGGGCCTGCGGCTGCTCGATGCCGCGCTGCTGTGCCGACACCCCGGGCCCTATCAGGTGCAGGCCGCCATTGCGGCGATGCATGCGCGCGCCCGGTGCGCCGGAGACACCGACTGGGACGAGATCGACCGGCTTTACGAGGTGCTGGAACGGATGCAGCCCTCTCCGGTGGTCAGGCTCAACCGCGCCGTGGCCGTGGCCCAGCGCCACGGAGCGCTGCCCGCGCTGGCGCTGGTCGACCCCCTGGCCGATGCGCTGGGCGACTACTTCAATTTCCATGGGGTGCGCGGTGCACTGCTGGAGCGCCTGGGCCGCCAGGCAGAGGCCCGGCAATCGTTTGTCCGCGCGCTGGGGCTGGCCCGCACGGCAGCCGAGGCGGCCCACATCCGGCGGCTCATCGACCGGCTGGCCCTGCCACCCGAATGAACGACCCCATCACCACCGGTCGCCGCATGGCGCGACCACACCGCAAACCAAGGACCCGACATGCTCTATTCCATCCTGATCCAGGGCAGTGAGGCCCGCACCGCCGCCTGGACACCCGAAGAAAACGACGAGGTCATGGGCCGCCATGCGCGGCTGCGTGCCGAGCTGTCAGCACACGGGCGGCTGGGGCCGGTGATGCGGCTGGCGCCCGGTGTGGCCACCGCGGTGCGACGTGTCGAGGGGAAGATGCTCGCCACGGACGGGCCGTTTGCCGAAGCGACGGAACAGCTGATGGGCATCTATGTGGTCGAAGCCGACTCGCTCGACGAGGTGCTCGACGCGGTGCGCCAGCTCGACTTCGACACGGCATCCTTCGTGATCCGGCCGCTGCTGCATTTCGAGCCGGGCGATGTGCCGCCGGTGATCGGTGTCGGAACCACACCGTGATTCACGTCCTTGGGACGATCGCCCGCACGGTGCGGTGCGACACAACTCAAGGACAACCCATGGATCTCGACGACAAGGTGGCGCTCATCCACGGCGGTGGCGGTGCCATCGGCAGTGCGGTGGCTCAGGCCATGGCACGTGATGGTGCGAGGGTGGTGCTGGCCGGGCGCAGCCGCGCGCGGCTCGAAGCGGCCGCCCGCGACATCGCCGATCAGGGCGGGCAGGCCGAGGTGGCCTTGCTCGATGCGCTCGACGAACGCGATGTGGAAGAGGTCACGGCTGGCGTGGCGGCACGCCATGGCCGCCTGGACATCACACTCAATGCCGTGGGCTTCTCTCATGTGCAGGGCACTGCGTTGCTGGAGCTGAGCTATGACGAGTACGCGCGGCCGCTGTATGCCTACACGCGGTGCAACTTCCTGACCGCACGTTCAGCGGCGCGGCACATGGTGGCACGCGGCGACGGGGTGATCTTCACCGTGTCGACGCCGGGATCACGCATGGCGGCGGGCGGCTTCATGGGCTACGGCGCCGCCTGCGCCGCGATCGAGGCCCTGACCCGACACCTGGCGGGCGAGCTGGGGCCGCACGGGGTGCGGGCCATCTGCCTGCGCAGCGACGCGATACCGCAGGCCATGGACCGGGGGTCGCACACGGCCGAGGTGTTCGGCGAGGTGGCACGGCGCACGGGCCAGGATGCGCACACCTTGCTCGATGAGCGAGCTCGCTCGGCCACGCTGCTGCGGCGCCTGCCGAGCCTGGACGACGTGGCGGGCCTGGCTGCCACGCTGGCCGGTCCGCGCGGAGCGGCGGTCACCGCGGCGGTGATCAACCTGACGTGTGGGTCGGTGGTCGACGTCTGAGGTTCGGGCTCAGCGGGCATGCACCGCGGCAGCGGACGGCGCCGGGCTGGCCGCTGCCGGACGCAACAGGCCGAACAGATTGCGCGGGTCGTCCAGGTGCGGCACGAGGGACAGGGGCTTTCCGATACCAAGTTCGCTCGCGGCCTCGCGCATGTAGCGCAGCGCAGAGAAATCCTCGAGCGCAAACCCGACCGAATCGAACACGGTGACCTCGTCCGCGTGCTGGCGCCCCGGGCACTCGCCGGCGAGCACGCGCCAGAGTTCGGTCACCGCAAACTCTGCGGGCATCTGCTGCAGGTCGCCTTCGATGCGGGTCTGCGGCTCGTACTCGACAAACACACGGGCAGCATGCAGCACATCGGCGGCCAGTTCGGTCTTGCCGGGGCAGTCGCCCCCTACGGCGTTGATGTGCATGCCGGGGGCGAGCAGGTCGGCCGTCAGGATGGTGGCGCGGGTCTTGTCGGCGGTCACTGTGGTGACGACGTCCGCGCCGTCCACCGCCTCGGCAATGCTGTGGCAGCGCACCAGGCGCAGACCGGTGCCCTGCAGGTTGGCCACCAGCTTGTCGGTGGCGCGCGGGTCGATGTCGTGCAGACGCAGGGTGTCGATGCCCAGTACATGGTGAAACGCCATCGCCTGGAACTCGCTCTGGGCACCGTTGCCGATCAGCGCCATCACGCGGCTGTCCTGGCGTGCCAGCGCACGCGCGGCCAGCGCCGACATGGCCGCGGTGCGCAGCGCCGTCGTCAGGGTCAGCTCGCTGAGGAACACCGGCGTGCCGGTTTCGACATCGGCCAGTGCGCCGAAGGCCATCACCGTGGGCAGGCCGACGCGGTGGTTGCCCGGATGACCGTTGACGTACTTGAAGCTGTAGGTGTGCGCGTCGGCAATCGGCATCAACTCGATCACCCCGTCGGTGGAATGGCTCGCAACGCGGGGCGTCTTGTCGAACGTGTTCCAGCGCAGGTAGTCCTGCAGCAGACACTCGACCATGCCATGCAGGCAGGTCGCCAGGCCTTTGCGGGCCACGATGCGGGCCACGTCATCGGCACTCAGAAAGTGGGTGGCGACGCGGTTCGGGCGGTTCATCGGGAGTCTCCTGGAAGGTGCAGCTAGGGTTCTTCCAAGTGTGTGGGGCCCGCAGGTCAAAGAGAATCGCCAAGACTGCCAGCTTTCTGGTAGAAATTTGACAAAACGACAGGGCAGATTGCCGTATCGGCAGAATCCGCGCCGAACCGCAACGCGCCGCGAAGGATCAGCCCATGGACTCCATCGACCACGCCTTGCTGGCCCTGCTGCGCCAGAACGCCCGCATGAGTGTGGCCACGCTGGCGCGCAAGCTCGGCGTTTCACGCGGGACGGTGACCAACCGCATCACGCGCCTGGAAGATGCCGGCGTGATCGTCGGCTACACCGTGCGCCTGCGGCCTGACGCCCGGCCCACCGAGATCGCGGCCTGGATGAGCATTGCGGTTGAAGGCAACGAGGCGCGCCAGGTGATCGCCAGCCTGCTGGGTGAACCGGGTGTGGCCACCTTGCATGACACCAACGGACGCTGGGATCTGCTGGCCGAACTGCGGGTGGCCAACCTGTCGGAACTGGCCCAGGTACTGGAGCGCATCCGCCTCATCAAGGGCATCAGCCAGACCGAAACCAGCATCCACCTCGAGACCTATCGCCTGTCCTGAAGGCGACAGGTGCGTTCAGACGGCGCGATACCAGTCGACCCCGTGCTCGTCGGTGTGGCGCACCGCCTCGCCGCGGTGCAGCAGATAGTTCAGGCAGGCCAGGCTTTCGCCCGTGGCCATGCTGAGCAGATGCACGTCGGCCTCGCCGATGCTGCGCGCGAACA
>CBFGPV010000186.1:0-7917 GCA_965650765.1 uncultured Burkholderiales bacterium | reverse complement strand
TCGGCGGCCGCCACTTCGTAGCGGCAGTTCTCGAGGCTGGCGTACTTGCTGTTCGGGCGCCGCTCGAAGCGGATCTCGCTCAGCCGGTCCGGGGCGATGGTCAGGCCGAAACACTTGTTGCGGTGGGGCGCCAGGCTGCTGGGCAGCACGTTGCGCTCGAAGTCTTCCGGGATGAGCGGGTAGTTCGCCGCCTTGATGCCGTGCTGCATCGCCAGGTACAGCGACGTGGGCGTCTTGCCGCTGCGGCTCACACCCACCAGGATCACATCGGCCTCGGCCAGGTTGCGGGCCGACTGGCCGTCGTCATGGGCCAGCGAGAAGTTGATGGCCTCGATGCGGTCGTGGTACTGCTGGCTGGCGGCGATGTCCGAGAAGCGTCCGACCCGATGGTTCGACTTCATGCCGAATTCGGCCTCGAGCGGTTCGACGAAGGTCGTGAACATGTCGAGCACCAGGCCCTTGCTGCCGCCCTTGACCACGGCCAGCACCTCCTCGTTCACGAGGGTGGTGAAGACAATGGGGCGTTTGCCCTCGATTTCAGCGGTGTGGTTGATCTCTCGCACCACCTGGTGCGCCTTGTCTTCGGAGTCGATGAAGGGCCGTCGCACATGGCGCGGTTGCAGCGCGAACTGCTTGAGGATGGAGTTCCCGAAGGTCTCGGCGGTGATGCCGGTGCCGTCGGAGATGAAAAAGACAGTTCGGTTGGGCATGTGTCATTGTTCTGCCATACGGCACCCCTGGCCGGCAAAAGCCTCGTAAAATCGTGGGAATACCTCTCGCCACCATCCCACCCATGCGTGCCGCACCACACCAACCAGAATCCACAAAGTGGGCGGCTGGGCGCGCGTTTCGTTCCGCGCTGGATGCAGGCTCGGGAGCACCGGTTTTTCAACATCACGGAGCTATCCCATGTCATCAACCAGCCTGGCGACCGCCCTGGTCGTACCGTTTGAAAACCTGAGGATGACCGACGTCGAGTCGGTCGGCGGCAAGAACGCCTCCCTCGGCGAGATGATCAGCCAGTTGGCAGCCTCCGGCGTGCGTGTGCCCGGCGGCTTCGCCACCACGGCCCACGCATTCCGCGAATTCCTGCAGCACAACGGGCTGGCGGGGCGCATCAGCGACCGCCTGGCAAGCCTGAACACCGACGACGTCCGGGCGCTTGCCGAGGCCGGCGCGCAGATTCGCCAGTGGATCGAGGACACCCCCTTCCCGCCGGCGCTGGAGGCGGCCATTCGTGCCGAATTCGAGCGGCTGACCCAGGGCAACCCGGGCGCGTCGTTTGCCGTGCGCTCGTCGGCCACGGCCGAAGACCTGCCCGACGCCTCGTTCGCCGGCCAGCAGGAAACCTTCCTGAACGTCGTCGGCATCGACGAGGTCCTGCACAAGATGAAGGAGGTCTTCGCCTCCCTCTACAACGACCGCGCCATCAGCTACCGCGTGCACAAAGGTTTCGCGCACGCCGACGTCGCCCTGTCGGCCGGTGTGCAGCGCATGGTGCGCTCCGACCTGGGTGCAGCCGGTGTGATGTTCACCATCGACACCGAATCGGGCTTCAAGGACGTGGTGTTCATCACCTCCAGCTACGGCCTGGGCGAGACGGTGGTGCAGGGCGCCGTGAACCCGGACGAGTTCTACGTCCACAAGCCGGCGCTGCGCAATGGCAAGCAGGCCGTGATCCGTCGCAGCCTGGGCTCCAAGCTGATCAAGATGGAGTTCGCCAGCCCTGAAGAAAAGAAGGCCAGCGGCAAGCTGGTGCGCACCGTCGACACCGCCCCCGAACTGCGCAACCGCTACTCGCTGAGCGACACCGACGTGATCGAGCTGGCACGCTATGCGCTGATCATCGAGGAGCACTACGGTCGTCCGATGGACATCGAGTGGGGCAAGGACGGTGGTGACGGCCACATCTACATCCTGCAGGCGCGCCCCGAGACGGTGAAGAGCCAGGCCGAAGGCAAGGCCGAGCAGCGCTACAAGCTCAAGGGGCAGGGCACGGTGCTGGCCGAAGGCCGGGCGATCGGCCAGAAGATCGGGACCGGCCCGGTGCGTCTGGTGCACAACATCTCCGAGATGGACGCCGTGCAGCCCGGCGACGTGCTCGTCACCGACATGACCGACCCCAACTGGGAGCCGGTGATGAAGCGCGCCAGCGCGATCGTGACCAACCGCGGCGGGCGGACCTGCCATGCGGCCATCATCGCCCGTGAGCTCGGCATTCCGGCCGTGGTGGGCTGCGGCGACGCCACCGAGGTGCTGAAGGACGGCGCGCTCGTGACCGTGGCCTGCTCCGAGGGTGACACCGGCTACATCTACGACGGCCTGCTCGAGACCGAGGTCACCGAGGTGCAGCGCGGCGAAATGCCGTACTCGCCGGTGAAGATCATGATGAACGTGGGCAATCCACAGCTCGCTTTCGACTTCGCCCAGATGCCCAACGCGGGGGTGGGCCTGGCGCGTCTCGAGTTCATCATCAACAACAACATCGGTGTGCATCCGAAGGCGATCCTCGACTACCCCAACGTCGACGCCGATCTGAAAAAGGCGGTCGAGTCGGTGGCGCGCGGGCATGCCTCGCCGCGGGCCTTCTACGTCGACAAGCTCACCGAGGGCGTGGCCACGATCGCTGCAGCGTTCTGGCCCAAGCCGGTCATCGTGCGGCTGTCCGACTTCAAGTCGAACGAGTACCGCAAACTGATCGGCGGCTCCCGCTACGAGCCCGAAGAAGAAAATCCGATGCTCGGCTTCCGCGGTGCATCGCGCTATGTCAGCGAAGCCTTCGGCGAGGCCTTTGCGATGGAGTGTGAGGCGCTCAAGCGCGTGCGCAACGACATGGGCCTGGACAACGTCGAGATCATGGTGCCCTTCGTTCGCACGCTTGGTCAGGCCGAGCGGGTCAACGAGATGCTGGCCGAACACGGCCTGCGTCGTGGTCAGAACGGCCTGCGCGTGATCATGATGTGCGAAGTGCCCAGCAATGCCATCCTGGCGGAGCAGTTCCTCGAGCACTTCGACGGCATGTCGATCGGCTCGAACGACCTGACCCAGCTCACGCTGGGCCTGGATCGCGATTCCGGGCTCGAACTGCTGGCGCGCGACTTCGATGAGCGTGACCCGGCCGTCAAGGCGATGATCTCCCGTGCGATTGCCGCATGCCGGGCGCATGGCAAGTACGTCGGCATCTGCGGGCAGGGGCCCAGCGATCACCCGGACTTCGCCGACTGGCTTGCACAGGAAGGGATCGTGTCGATCTCGCTGAATCCTGACACCGTCGTGGAGACCTGGCAGCGGCTGGCCAAACGCTGACATTCGCGCGATGAACACGGCCCGGCGACATGTCGGGCCATCCCCAGGCGGCTCCTTCCGGAGCCGTTTTCGTTGGGGGGACGCCCTAGAGCCCGATCCGAGGGTAATTCCTGATCGGGCATGCCATGGGGGCAGGGGGATCTGTCAGACATGCGTAAGGCAGCAGCCAAGAATGGGCTCCATACCAAGGGGTGGAGACTGCAATGTTGTTGCTCGTGAGCGCAGTGAAGCTGGTCGCCGAGATTGCCCTGATGGCGCTGATCGGCCAGTGGATCCTCGGACTGCTGGCCGGGGCCCGGCGCGACACCAACTTCTTCTACCAGCTGCTTTCCATCATGACGCGCCCGTTCGTCCGGGGCACGCGCCTGATCACCCCCCGGATCGTGGTGGACACCCACGTGCCGCTGGTCACCTTCTTGCTGCTGGCGATGACCTGGGTCATCGCCACCGTGGCGCGCATCAGCATCTGCGTACAGATCGGAGTGCAGGCATGTCTGTGAACCCCACCTCGACGGTGCAGGCGAGCGTTCCACACCAGAAGACCTGGGGCTACCGCCTTGCCAAGTGGCGGGCCATGGCGCTGCTGGCTCTGGGGCGCACGGCGGCGGCCATGGACCACTTCGCCGACATGCTCAGTCGCTATCCGCACGACGCGTATGCGCTGGCCAGCCGTGCCCATCTGAGTGCCCAGAGCGGGCAGGTCGAGCTGGCCATCAGCGACTACCGCGAACTGGTCGAACACCACCCGGGCGAGTCCGCTGCCGCCTGGTTCAACCTGGGCTTCCTGCTTGAGCAGACGGGCCGCTTCGACGAAGCCGAAGCTGCGTTCCGCAAGGCGGTCGAAGTCAATCCCAAGATGGATCGCGCATGGTATGGGCTGGGTCTGGTCCTCATCCGCGCACACCGCTTCGACGAGGCCATCGCGGCCCTGAAGCGCAACACCGAACTGCAACCCATGAGCCCTTACGGCTGGTATCAGCTGGCCCGGGTTCATGTCGATCGTCACGAGCCTGACGAGGCGGCGAAGATCATTCGCCACCTCAAAGGCTTCGAGCCGAAGATCGCTGCCCAACTGGAACGCGAGACCGGCCTGGCCGGGTGACGACAGGCGACGACCCGGTTGCAGCCCGCGAAGGAGACACGCGGGGGGTTGTTCATACGTGGCGGCCACGCACGCGCGGCCGTCCTTCATCAGAGGAGACCCATGTCATGCAGCTGACACAAAAGCATGAGGAGTACTGGCGGAAGAACCTCAGGATCACCAGCATCTTGCTGGCCATCTGGTTCTTCGTGACCTTCGTCGTCGGGTATTTCGCCCGCGACCTGAACTTCAACTTCTTCGGTTGGCCATTCAGTTTCTGGGTGGGAGCCCAGGGAGCACTGGTGGTGTACGTGGTCATCATCGGGTTCTATGCCCGGTACATGAACCGCCTCGACCAGGAACACGGCGTTGCCGAGGAGGAATGACATGGCTGGACTGACACCCTCCACAGGCGGCTCGGGCGCCGCTGCCAATTCGGCGTTCAAGAAGCAGCTCAACAAGGTGTACGGCTGGTACACCGGCGGCTTCCTCGCCTTCATCATCGTGCTGGCCATCCTGGAGCAGGCGGGCCTGCCTCGCAACTGGATCGGTTTCATCTTCCTGATCGCCACCGTGGCCCTGTATGCCGGCATCGGCATCATGAGCCGCACGACCGACGCGGCCGAGTACTACGTGGCCGGTCGTCGGGTGCCTGCCATCTACAACGGCATGGCCACCGGCGCTGACTGGATGTCGGCGGCCTCGTTCATCGGCATGGCCGGTACGCTCTACCTCACCGGTTATGGCGGCCTGGCGTTCATCATGGGCTGGACTGGCGGCTACTGCCTGGTGGCGCTGTTCCTGGCACCATACCTGCGCAAGTTCGGGCAGTTCACGATTCCCGACTTCCTGGGGGCACGCTACGGCGGCAACCTGGCGCGGTTCATCGGCATCCTCGCCGCCATCCTGTGCTCGTTCACGTATGTGGTGGCACAGATCTACGGTGTGGGTCTGATCACCTCGCGCCTGTCGGGCCTGGCGTTCGAGATCGGGATCTTCGTGGGTCTGGGCGGCATCCTGGTGTGCTCGTTCCTGGGCGGCATGCGTGCCGTGACCTGGACCCAGGTGGCGCAGTACATCATCCTGATCATTGCCTACATGATCCCGGTGGTGTGGCTGTCGGTGAAGCAGACCGGCGTTCCGGTTCCGCAGCTCGTCTACGGTTACCAGCTCGAGAAGGTGACTGCGAAGGAAAAAGAGCTGCGCGCTGATCCGAAGGAACTCGAGGTCATCGAGATCTACAAGCAGCGTGCCGCGGCAGCCGATGCCAAGCTCAAGGACGTGCCGGCCGCCATGGCAGCCGACAAGGCCGCCGCTGAGCAGAAGCTGGCCGACCTGAAGGCACAGAATGCCCCGCTGAAGGACATCCAGGATGCCGAGAAGGCGCTGGCCTCACTGCCTGCCACCGAAGCCGACGCGAAGAAGGCGTACACGGCAGCCAAGACGCTCAACACCAATCTGGCCAAACCCCTGGCGGGCATGCCGGCTCACGCGACGATCTATGCGGGTGATCCGAATGGTGACGATGCGGCCAAGGCGGCGTTCGACACCTCGCGGCGCAACTTCCTCGCCCTGGTGTTCTGTCTGATGGTGGGGACGGCAGCCTTGCCGCACATCCTGATGCGCTACTACACCACACCGTCGGTGAAGGAGGCGCGGGAGTCCGTCACCTGGTCCCTGTTCTTCATCTTCCTGCTCTACTTCACGGCGCCGGCCCTGGCTGTGCTGGTGAAGTACGAGATCTTCAGCGTGCTGGTGGGCACACCGTTCGACAAACTGCCCGAATGGATTGCGGCATGGAACCGGGTCGACCCGGCGCTGCTGTCGGTGGCTGACGTCAACAAGGACGGCATCTTCCAGCTCGGCGAGATGAGGATCGGCGGCGACATCATCGTGCTGGCCACTCCGGCCATCGCGGGTCTGCCGTATGTCGTGTCGGGCATGGTGGCAGCCGGTGGTCTGGCCGCTGCTCTGTCGACGGCTGACGGCCTGCTGCTGACCATCGCCAACGCGCTGTCGCACGACCTGTACTACAAGATGATCGACCCGAATGCACCGACCTCCCGCCGCGTCATGATCTCCAAGATCCTGCTGCTGGTGGTGGCCCTGTGCGCGGCCTACGTGGCGGCTCAGAAGCCGGCGGACATCCTGTTCCTGGTCTCTGCGGCGTTCTCGTTCGCGGCGGCGGCGTTCTTCCCGGCGCTGGTGCTCGGCATCTTCTGGAAGCGCGCCAGCAGCATGGGCGCGGTGCTGGGGATGGTGGCCGGCCTGGGTGTCACGTTCTTCTACATGGTGACGACCCAGCCCTGGCTGCGCGGCATCTTCGGCGTGACCTCGCCCATCGAGCTGTGGTTCGGCATCCAGCCGATCTCGGCCGGTGTGTTCGGCGTACCGCTGGGCTTTGCAGTGATCATCCTCGTGAGCCTGGTGACTCCGGCTCCGAAGAAGGAAGTCCAGGAACTGGTGGAGCATGTGCGCTACCCCAACCTGAAGGCTGCCTGAGGCAGGTGTTCATTCCGGGCCGCTTCGGCGGCCCTTTTCAGGCCCGCTCTTCGCAGCGGGCCTTTTTGCGTTTGATGGGCTATAATCTTCGGCTTTCCTTGCTGCACCCGTTCTTGCACCACCAGGCAGTCGCTTGTGACGGTGCGGGTTGACGCCCGGGGCAGCTTCCCAACTCTGGAACCCAAAAGGAGTGTCAATGCGTCACTATGAAATCGTATTGCTGATCCATCCGGATCAAAGCGAGCAGGTCAATGCCATGGTCGAGCGCTACAAGGGCGTGGTGACCGCGGCCGGTGGCAAGGTCCATCGCGTCGAGGACTGGGGCCGCCGTCAGCTGGCCTACATGATCCAGAAGCTCGCGAAGGCTCATTACATCTGCCTGAACATCGAGTGCTCGAAGGAAACGTTGGCCGAGCTGGAAACCGGCTTCCGCTTCAACGATGCCGTCCTGCGCCACCTGACCGTGCAGAAGAGCAAGGCCGAAACCTCTCCGTCCATCATGATGAAGGCCGTCGAGAAGGAAGAAGCCCGCAAGTCCCAGCAGGAAGTTTCGGCCTGAGTGCATCCGGCCCCGCTCGCCACTGAAGTCGCTCCATGAACCGCGTGGTTCTGAGTGTCAAGGTGCTCGAGATCAAGGCCTTGCGTTACACCCCCGGCGGTCTCCCGGCCATCGACCTGCTGCTGCAGCATGAGTCCACGGTCACCGAGGCCGGACACCCACGCCAGGTCCGCCTGGAACTCAAGGCGGTGGTCATCGGGAAGCTGGCTCATGAAGTCAAGTCGATCGAACTGGGCGCCGCCCGTGAGATCGCCGGCTTCCTGGCAGCGCAGCGCAATGGCCGTGGGGTGGTTCTGCACATCACCGAGCTTCACTAGTTCGTTTTGAATCGGATCGATAGAAAAGAGAGAGGTCATCATGCCCGCACCTCGTGGTAAGTTTTCCAAGGACCGTAAAGGCAAGCGCAACCAGCAATCGCTGCTGTTCAAGCGCAAGCGCTTCTGCCGCTTCACCGTCGCCGGCGTCGAAG
>CBFGPV010000185.1:0-7996 GCA_965650765.1 uncultured Burkholderiales bacterium | reverse complement strand
GGCCGTCTCGCCGAGCACCAGCACCACCACCAGAGGCCGCGCGCGCGCCGCCATGCGCGGCCCCGGATGGGCATCGGTGCCGATCGGCTGGCGCGGTGCAGTGGCGCCGCGGGCGTCGCGGGCCAGGTTGGCCGCCACCGACCACACATAGTTCGCTGGTGTGATCAGGTAGCGCACCTCGCGCTGGTTGCGCATCAGCGAGGCCATCGTCGGAAAGACCAACAGCAGCGCCGCCAGCCCCGCCAGCAACACGGCAATGATCATGCCGGCCCGCCGACGCAGGCCGCGCAGGCCCGGGTGCGCCACCACTTCGATGCGTGTCAGCAGCAGCAAAGGCAAGCCGGCCTGCAACACCAGATGCCGGGCCAGCGCCCAGCTCAGCAGTTCGCGCGCCTCGGCCGGGTCGGTGTGCAGCACATTGCGCAGCATCGATGGATCGAGGTACAGCCCGTACGCCTGCATCGCATGCGTGGCCAGCGCCGTGGCCACCAGCAGTACGGCCAGCACCGGCTTGACGCTGCGGCGCGTCACCCACGGCGCCAGCATCAGAAAATGCACCGCCACCAGCAGAGTGACCAGCGCCGCTGCCAGGCCCCAGGTGGCCGGCTGCGCCGGATCCTGCCCCCGCAACGCTGCGCTCAGGAACCGGCCGTTCGCACCCAGCGCCCAGAACCCCCCGGCCGCCAGCAGCAGCGCCTCGACCGGCATCCGAAGCCGTAGCGCCGACACAAGCTCATCGGTCCGTTGCGTCCAGGGGTGTGCCAGCGTGGTTCTTGCCATGGCGCGCATTGGACGCGCCGAACATGAAGCGAATCTGAAGGGCCTTGTGGCCGCTCAACCCGGTGTGCGTTTCAGGTCACGAAAGGCCGCAAACAGCCAGGACCGCATCCCGATCAGCAGGGTGTAGGGCATGCGCTGGTCGGCGGGCAGCTTCTGGTCGGCCAGGTGCTGGGTGGCGAAGTCCTGCGCCACGCGCTGCAGCCGCTCATTGAAGAGGCCCGCGAGGCTCTTGCCGATCGAGCCGTGCACCAGGGTGAGCATTTCGCCGTCTCCGTCGAAGCCGCCGCTGTAGTAGTCGTCCACCACATGCTCGCGGAAGTACTGCATCACCGGGCCGTGGGGTCGCCAGCGGAAGCCTTTCGCGACCTTCAGGCGGTAGCGGTTCATCGGCTTGAGTTCGATGATGCCCAGGCGGTCGAGCTGGGCCAGGTACTGCACGCCCTGCGCCTCGGTGAGCGTGTAGGTCGCCAGGATCTGGTCGAGTGTCCACTGGCTCAGGCAGCAGATCGCCATCAGCAGCAGGCGGCGGTCGGCGATCACGGCCTTTTCCTGGTCCAGCGTGAGCTCGCGCCGCAGGGGCTGGGCGTCGGCCACCTTGCGGGCCAGGTCGGCAAAGTCGATCTTGAGGATGCGGCAGATCTCGTCCACGCGCGACAGCGGCATGTCGCCCTTGGCGAAGATGCGCTTGATGCTGGACTCGGCCATGCCCAGCCGGGGCGCCAGCTCGGCATAGGTGATGCCGGCGGCCTTGAGTTCAGCCTTCAGCGCCTGCACGAGATCCAGGGTGGTGCTCATGCCCGCATGCTACCGCCCCCGCGCGGCCCACAGCGCCACGCCCATCACCACCACCCCCACCACCTGTACGGGGCCCAGCCATCGGCCGTAAGCCAAGGCGTCGAACACGATGGCCGCCACCGGGTAGACGAACTGCAGCACCGCAATGCGTGAGGGGGTCAACCGCTGCATGCCGGCATACAGCACCACATAGGCCAGGCCCGTGTGCACCACGCCCAGTCCGGCCAGCCAGCCCCAGGCGGCCCCCGGGGCCGGCCAGCCGTGCCACACCGGCCAGGCCAGCAGCACCAGGGCCCCCACCGCACACTGCCACCAGGCCAGCGCGAACGAACCCATCTGCCGTTCGCGATGGGCGATCACCGTCACGGCCGCATAACTCAGCGACCCGCCCACGGCCAGCAGCACCCCCCAGAGGAAGTCCGGGCGGCCGGCCGCATCCGCGGCACCCGCCCCGACCAGGCCGGTGGCCAGCACCAGGCCGCACAGGGCCGCACCGATCGCCAGCCAGCGTCGCGCCGGCGCGGCCTCGCCCAGGACCAGCACGCCATAGGCCATCACCCAGACCGGCTGCACATGGAAGGCCACCGTGGCCACCGCGATCGAGCTGCGCTGGATCGCCGCAAAAAACAGTGCCCAGTTGAGCACCATCAGCAGCCCGGCGGCCACCGCCCAGCCCAGGGCACGGCGCGGCAGGCGCAGTTCATGCCAGCGTCCACGCCAGGCACCCCACAGGCACAGCGCGAGCAGGCCGAAGGCACAGCGGAACCACACGGCCGTCAGCGGGTGCTGGCCGGCTTCCTCGACAAACACACCCAGGGTGCCGAGCAGCAGCCCGCCGAGGGTCATCAGCACGACGCCGTGGCCGGTGCGTGGATCGAGCATGTCGGTGGCCTGGGCGTCGATCCGGGTCAGGGTCAGCGTGGTGGGTGTTTTCATCACGCCACTGTGCCGCCGGCGCATGATCCTGCAAAGCGAATAGATTCAACAATAATCATTCGATTCACGAATGCATGGAGCCCGCATGGCCTCGACCGATCTTCAGCTGGACTGGCTGCGCGCCTTTGTTGCCGTGGTCGATGCCGGTTCACTCACGGCTGCGGCACCTCGGGTGTTCCGCTCGCAGTCGGCGCTGAGCATGCAGCTGAAGAAGCTGGAGGCGGCCGTCGGCCAGCCGGTGCTGTCGCGCGATGCACGCCACCTGGCGCTGACGGCAGCGGGGCAGCAGTTGCTGCCGCACGCCCGGCGCCTGCTGGAGGCCCACCATGAAGCCCTGCAGGCGCTGCACGGCCCGACGGTGTCCGGGCGCATCACGCTGGGCGTGCCCGACGACTATGCGGCGGCCTACCTCACGCCGGTGCTGCGCGGTTTTGCCGCCCAGCACCCGCAGGTCGAGATCGAACTGGTATGCGAACAGTCGACGGCGCTCCTGCCACGGTTGCGGCGCGGTGAGGTCGACGTGGCGCTGGTCTCGCGCGAGCGTGCCTCGCAGGGGCGGCTGCTGTTCCGGGAGCCGCTGGTATGGGTGGGCGCCCCGGCGTTCGAGGTCTGGCGGCGCGACCCCTTGCCCGTGGCCGTGTACGAGGCCGCCAGCCAGGCCCGCAAGGGGGCGGTGGCCGCCCTGGTGGCAAGGCAGCGCGCATTCCGCCTCGTGTATCACAGCCCCAGTCTGGCGGGCCAGCTCGCAGCCGTCGAGAGTGGTCTGGCGATTGCGGCGCTCACACGCTGCAGCGTGCCGGCCGGCCTGACCATCCTGGACACCCGCCACGGTCTGCCCCCGCTGCCCGAGATGGAGGTGGCCGTGATGCGCAGCCGCGCCAGCAGCCGCTCGACGGCTGCCCAGGCCATGGAAACACTGATGATCCAGACCCTGAGTCGCCGGGGCTGACCGGCATCAGTATCTTCAAGCGATACCATGCAGCCAACCAGAAGACACAGCGTACCGTCTGGTTGATCTTCTGCAGGCCAGCACCGAACATGCATCCATGTTCAACAACCGTGCTGACACCATGCACACCACCCCCGCAACCATGACCCGCATCCAGCGCGACACCAAGGCCTGGCGTGCCCAGGTCTGGATCTCCTTCGGCACGGCCGCCACGCTGTGCGCCACCGGCCTGGCCTACCTGCCTGGCGAGGACCTGGATCGCGCGTTCATGTTCATGGGGTATGTGTTCTGTCTGTCCACCGCCTTTGCGCTGTCGAAGTTCGTGCGTGACAACCAGGCGCGCAAGGTCGACACCCCCATGTGGCAGCTGGTCGTGTGGGGCGGTTTTGCACTGGCCATGAGCCTGACCGGCTGGGGCCTGTACCGCATGGACATCAACCCGACCTACAAGGCCTACCTCGGTGTGTGCTGGCTGTTCCTGATCTCCACCGTGTTCACGCTCGCCAAGACGCTGCGCGACGCCTACGAGGCCGATCTGCTCGAAGCCCGCGCCCAGGGTGCCGCGCTGCGCGCCGCCCGCGACAACGAATGAACGCTGCCGGGGCATCGCCCTGGCGCCCCCGACGCCCTCGCTGCGACGCCAGGCGCCGCAGCCGCCTCCCCAACACTGACCAAGGATTCGTCATGACCACTGCAACCCCCTCGATGTCGGCCGCGCTGCGTCGCCTCTGTGTTGGCGCCGCGCTGGCAGTGGCCGCCACCGCGGCCCTGCTGGCCCCGTTGCGTACCGCCCAAGCCCATTCAACCGCCTCTGAAGCAAGCGCACTGTCTGCGCTGCCGGTGGCGGTGTCGGTCGCCGCACCGGCCATGGTGCTGTCCGGTGGCGTGATGCTCACCGTGGTCGCCGTCGAGGCCTCGGCCACCGGCACCGTGTGGGTGCTCGAGCGGGCCTCGGACGGCACCCGCGCCGTCGTGCGCTTCAGCGGCCGCGCGGCCGAAGCCTCGGTGGTCGGCGTGGGCACGGCGGTGGTCGTGACCGCGCTGTCGGCCGGCTGGGTGCTGTCGGCCGCCGGCGAGGCCATCGCCTTCATCCCCAGCGAGATCGGGCGCGCCCTGCTGCACAACGAACGCCTGACCTACTGACCCCAGCGAACGAGGCCTTCCTCACCATGAACACCTGGATACGATCCACGCTGGCCGCCTGCGCCCTGGCCCTGAGCCTGGGCACCGCACAGGCCGGCCGCACCTGCGAACACAAGCCGCTCACCGTGCAGGCCATGGAACGTGGCTTCACCCTGGCCGAGCGGGTGGCCCGCCGGCTCGACAGCCTCGACCAGGACGTCGTGGTGCTCGCCCGTGTCGGCCAGGACCTGAGCCGCTACGGCCTGCGCTACTCGCACCTGGGCTTCGCCTACCGCGAAACCGCCCCCGGACCGTGGCGCGACGATCAGCCGGTGCCCACCGTCTGGCGGGTGGTGCACAAGCTCAATCAGTGCGGCACCGCCGATGCGGCGCTGTACCGTCAGGGCCTGGGCGAGTTCTTCCTCGACGACCTGCATGCCTACGAGGCCGGCATCGCGCTGCTCAAGCCCGAGGTCCAGGCCCGGTTGCTGGAAGTGCTGAGCGACCGCAACCGCGTCGCGGTGATGCACACCCGGGCTTACAACATGGTGGCCTACCCCTGGTCGCAGCGCTTCCAGCAGTCCAACCAGTGGGCCATCGAAACCCTGGCCCATGCGATGGACCCGGCCATCGGCACCCGCAAGCAGGCCCAGGCCTGGCTGGTGCTCAAGGGCTACCAGCCCACCACGTTGCGCATCTCGACGCTGACACGGCTGGGCGCACGCGTGACCGCCGCCAACATCAGCTTCGACGATCACCCCGACGAGAAGCGCTTTGCCAGCCGCATCGACACCGTCACCGTCGACTCGGTCTTCCAGTGGCTGCCGGCCAGCGGGCTGGGCACCGGCGTGCAGGTGGTGCGATGAGCGCCGGCATCGGCTGGACGCGGCGGCGCGCACTGTGCTGCGGCGCCGCGGCCGTGGCCGGGCTGTTCACGGCCGTGGGCGCGGCGAGCGGTGCGGGTCGGCTGCGCAACCCCTGTCGCGGCACGCTGCCGCCCGAGCTGGCTCAGCATGAGCGCGTGCGCGCCGCCTGGGACGGCTTGGACGCCACCGCTGTCTGGGACGTGCATGCGCACCTGCTGGGCACCGGCGACAGCGGCTCCGGCTGCACGGTGCATGCCCACATGCATCAATGGTGGCACCCCGGCGAGGTGATGCGTCGCCACGCCATCATGAACGCCGCCTGCGTCGCACCGGACAGCGCCTCGATCGACCGCGCCTACGTCGACCAGCTGCACCGCCTGACCGAAGACTTTCCGGCCGGTGCGCGCTGGTGCCTGTTCGCCTTCGACCACGCCCTGGACGATCAGGCCCGCGAGTGTCCCGACTGGACCACCTTCCACGTGCCCGATCGCTATGCCGCCCGCATCGCCCAGTCGCGGCCGGATCGTTTTGCCTGGGTCGCGTCGATCCACCCCTATCGCGCCGATGCGCTGCAGCGACTGAGCACCGCGCAGGCCGGCGGAGCGGTCGCCGTCAAGTGGCTGCCCGGGGCGATGAACATCGACCTGCGGGCACGCCGCTGCCGGCCGTTCTACGACGCCCTGGCACGCAGCGGCCTGCCGCTGATCGTGCACTGCGGCGAAGAGAAGGCCGTGCCCGGTGCGCGCATGCACGAGTTCGGCAACCCGCTGCTGGTGCGCGAGCCGCTGCGCCACGGGGTGCGGGTGATCGTGGCGCACGCCGCGTCGCTGGGCCGCGCGCGCGACCTCGATCAACGCAGCCAGCCCTGGCGCAGCGCCTTTTCGCTGTGGGCGCGCCTGATGGACGAGCCCGAGTGGGCCGCCCTGCTGCTGGGCGACGTCTCCGCGGTGTTCCAGGCCAACCGCACGCCGGCCGTCTGGCGCACGCTGCTGGCCCGGCCCGACTGGCATCCGCGCCTGCTGCATGGCAGCGACCATCCGCTGCCCGGTGTGATGCCGCTGCATTCCAGCCAGCGCCTCGTGCAGGCCGGGCTGCTCGACGCGGCCACCGCCGCGCTGATCGACCGCCTGCGCGAGCACAACCCGCTGCTGGCCGACTTCGTGCTCAAGCGCTCGCTGCGGCTGGGAACGCAGGGGCTGGCGAACTGCGTGTTCGAGACCCGGCAGCACTTCAGCGCATCCAGCGCCTGAACGCCGGCGCGCCCTACGCAGCCGCGCTGCCTTCCGGTAGAGTCGGCGCGCAGCACAAGACGAACGCAGGCATGCGACACCCCCATCTGCAACGGAGGAGACCGTGAGTTCCAGTACCCCCCATGGCCATCCGAGCCAGTTCGCGCTGCTGGGACAGCGCCGCTTCGCGCCCTTCTTCTGGACCCAGTTCCTGGGTGCCGGCAATGACAACCTGTTCAAGTTCGCCTTCACGGTGCTGGTCACCTACAAGGTGCAGGTGGCCTGGATGGCGCCGTCGCTGGCCGGCCTGGTGATCGGTGCGGTCTTCATCCTGCCCTTCCTGCTGTTTTCGGCCACCAGCGGCCAGCTGGCCGACAAGTACGACAAGGCCACGCTGATCCGCTTCGTGAAGTGGCTGGAGATCGCCATCATGCTGCTGGCCAGCTGGGCCTTCATGGTCCAGCAGATCCCGGTGCTGCTGGGCTGCGTGTTCCTGATGGGCCTGCATTCCACGCTGTTCGGCCCGGTGAAGTACGCCTACCTGCCGCAGCATCTGAACGAACGCGAGCTGACCGGCGGCAACGGCATGGTCGAGATGGGCACCTTTGTGGCCATCCTGCTGGGCAATGTGGCCGGCGGTGTGCTGATCGACATCCCCGAGACCGGCGCCACCTGGGTGGCCGGCGCCTGTGTGGCCCTGGCCGTGCTGGGCCGGGCCACGGCGCACTACGTGCCCAGCTCCCCGGCCACCGACCCCGGGCTGAAGGTCAACTGGAACCCGGTGTCCGAAACCTGGCGCAACCTCAAGCTCGCCGGTGAAAGCGTTGCGGTGTTCCGCTCCATCCTGGGCATCTCGTGGATGTGGTTCTTCGGCGCGATCTTCCTGTCGCAGTTCCCGTCGTTCGCCAAGGAGGTGCTGCACGGCAACGAGCAGGTGGCCTCGCTGCTGCTGGTGGTGTTTTCGGTGGGCATCGGTGTGGGCTCGCTGCTGTGCGAGACCATGTCGCGGCGCCATGTCGAGATCGGCCTGGTGCCAGTGGGTGCCTTCGGCATGTCGGTGTTCGCGATCGACCTGTACTTCGCCTCGCGCAGCCTGCCTGGCGGCGTGACCTGGACGCTGTCGGGGTTCGTGGCCCAGCCCGGCCACTGGCGGGTCATGATCGACCTGCTGCTGCTCAGCCTGAGCGCCGGCCTGTACAGCGTGCCGATGTATGCGCTGATCCAGCTGCGCGCCCAGCCCAGCCACCGCGCCCGCATCATTGCGGCCAACAACATCCTCAATGCGCTGTTCATGATCGCCAGCGCCATCCTGGCCGGCG
>CBFGPV010000184.1:0-8124 GCA_965650765.1 uncultured Burkholderiales bacterium | reverse complement strand
GGCCACGAGGCTGCCGAAGGCCAGGGCGAGCTTGTGGCTCACACGAAGGTTGGCGAGATGGCGCATTTCTGTCTCCGGTTGACGTCCTGCCGGAGGAGCCCCCTGCGAAGGCGGCTGGCCGGCGGCGCTTGTTGAATGTTCTGCGGGAGCGGGCGGCCGTTCGGACTGGCCGCGAGGTCAGGCGCTGGCCAGGCCCATCGACGGCGAGAGGATCAGTCGCTCGATGTCGAGCAGGATCATCAGCCGTTCGCCGACCTGGCCCAGGCCGGTGATGTACTGTGCGTCGATCACCGAGCCCATCTCGGGCGCGGGCTTGACGGCGTCAGCGGGCAGTTCCATCACGTCGCTCACACTGTCCACCACCACACCGACGACACGGTCGCCCACGTTGAGGATGATCGACACGGTGAAGCCGTTGTATTCGACCTTCTCGCACGCAAAACGCATGCGCATGTCCACGATCGGCACGATGGTGCCGCGCAGATTGACCACGCCCTTGATGTAGGGCGGCGAGTTGGCGATGTGGGTCGGTTCCTCGTAGCCGCGGATCTCCTGCACCTTCAGGATGTCGATGCCGTACTCCTCGGCACCCAGACGGAAGGTCAGGTACTCCTTGGGCATGGCCGTGAGGGTCTTGCTGGCGCCGGCGCTGCGGGCTGCAGCACCGGGCACCATCTTCTGGATCGGATCCATCATGCCCATGGCGGGTCTCCTGGAATCGTGTGGAGGAAAAGTTGAAAGCTCAGGCGTCGATCAGCCCGAGTTCGGGGCTGGCGATCATGCCTTCGATGTCGAGCAGGATCAGCATGCGCTCGCCCACCTGGCCCAGGCCGATGATGAAGCGTGCGTCCACGGCGGACTGGATTTCCGGGGCCGGCTTGATCGCCTCGGTGGGGATCTCCAGCACGTCGCTGACCGAGTCCACCACCGTGCCGACCACACGGTTGCCCACCGTCAGGATGATCGACACCGTGAAGCCGTTGTATTCGACCTTCTCGCAGCCCAGGCGCATGCGCATGTCCACGATGGGCACGATGGTGCCGCGCAGGTTCACCACACCCTTGATGAAGTCGGGCGCATTGGCGATGCGGGTGGGCTGCTCGTAGCCGCGGATTTCCTGAACCTTCAGGATGTCGATGCCGTATTCCTCGCCACCGAGCCGGAAGGTGAGGTACTCCCGGGCACGCGCCTTGGCGTTCTTGTCGAAGCTGTCCATCTTGCCCATGGTCATGTCCTTGTTCCCCGTGCTGCGTGTGGCGTCGGCGTGGCCGCTCGGTGATCAGTGGCGCGAGCGCCGCACCAGGCTGCCCACGTCCAGGATCAGGGCCACGCGGCCGTCACCCATGATGGTGGCGCCCGAGACGTCGCTGACCTTGCGGTAGTTGGCCTCGAGGTTCTTGACCACCACCTGCTGCTGGCCGAGCAGCTCGTCCACCATCAGGGCCACCCGGCCGCCTTCGGCCTCGGCCACCACCATGATGGAGCTGTTCTTTTCCCAGTCGAAGCGGGGCACGTCGAAGACACGCTCCAGCTCGACCACCGGCATGTACTCGGAGCGCACCTCGACCACCCGGCCCGAACCACCGATGGTCTTGACCATCTCGGGCTCGACCTGGAAGCTCTCGACCACCGAGGACAGCGGCAGGATGTAGACCTCTTCGCCCACCCCCACGCTCATGCCGTCCATGATGGCCAGCGTCAGCGGCAGGCGCACCGAGACCCGCATGCCGTAGCCCTCGGCCGAGTCGATCTCGACCGTGCCGTTGAGCGACGCGATGTTCTTCTTGACCACGTCCATGCCCACGCCTCGGCCGGAGACGTCGGTGACCTGGTCGGCGGTGGAGAAGCCCGGTTCGAAGATCAGGCCCCAGACCTCCTGGTCCGTCATGGTGTCGGGCGCGTGGATGCCGCGCTCGCGGGCCTTCTTCAAGAGCTTGTCGCGGTTCAGGCCACGGCCGTCGTCGCGCACTTCGATGACGATCGAGCCGCCCTGGTGCGAGGCCGACAGCGTGATGGTGCCGGTCTCCGACTTGCCCTTGGCCAGGCGCTCGTCGGGCATCTCGATGCCGTGGTCGCAGGAGTTGCGCACCAGGTGGGTCAGCGGGTCGGTGATCTTCTCGACCAGGCCCTTGTCCAGTTCGGTGGCTTCACCCTGCGTGACCAGCTCGACCTTCTTGCCCAGCTTGTTCGCCAGGTCGCGCAGCATGCGCGGGAAGCGGCTGAACACTGTGGACATCGGGATCATGCGGATCGACATCACCGCTTCCTGCAGGTCGCGGGTGTTGCGGTCCAGGTCGGTCAGGCCGGCCAGCATCTGCTGATGCACGACGGGGTCGAGGCCGCGGCTGTTCTGGGCCAGCATGGCCTGGGTGATCACCAGTTCGCCGACCAGGTTGATGAGCTGGTCGACCTTCTCGACCGCCACGCGGATGGTCGCGGCATCCAGGGCGGCACCGGCCTTGGCCTCGCCGCGGGCGGCGGGCTTGGCAGCGGCTGCCGGCTTGGCGGCCGGGGCGCCAGGCGCTGGCGTGACGTTGGGCGAGCCGGGGGCGTTCTCGAAGAATCCGTAGCCCGGGTCGCCTTCGACACGCACAGGGGCAGGCTCGGGGGCGCCGGGCGCGTCGTCGAAGAAGCCATAACCGGGGTCGCCCGCCGTCGAGGCCGCCGGTGCGGATGCCTGGGGTTCGTCAGCCGGTGCGGCGACAGGCTCGGCCGGCGCGGCATCCAGCGGCTTGAAGACCACCTGCTCACGCGACACATGGAAGGTGAACAGATCCAGCAGGTCGGCCTCGGTGCTCTTGGTGACCACCTTGAAACGGCGCATGCCGTCCTGGGCCTGGCCGCCGTCCAGCGGTTCGATCGTGCCCAGGTCGACGATTTCCTTGAACAGCTCCTGCAGGTTGTCGGCCTGCGAGGGGTCGGGCAGCGGGCCGACGACCAGCTCCAGCGTGCGTGCGCCCGTGGGTGCCGTTGCGGCGGCCGGTGCGGGGGCGGCCACAGGTGCGGCCACCGGGGCCGCAGCGACGGCGGCAACGACGGGCGCGGCCACCGGGGCCGGCGGCACTTCGCCGGCCACCATGGCGCGGATGTTGAACAGCAGCTCGGTGGTGTCGACCACGTCGCCGGTGCCGGTCTGGTGACGGGCCAGCTGGGCCTTCAGGGCGTCGCCGGAGGCCAGCAGCACGTCCACCATCGAGGCGGTCGGAGTCAGTTCATGGCGGCGCAGCTTGTCCAGCAGCGTTTCCATCTGGTGGGTCAGCTCGGCCACGTCGGCAAAACCGAAGGTGGCGGCGCCGCCCTTGATCGAGTGCGCGCAGCGAAAGATCGCATTGAGCTCCTCGTCGTCGGCCGCCTCGATGTCCAGTTCGAGCAGTTGCTGCTCCATCCGGTCGAGGTTCTCACCGGCTTCTTCGAAGAAGACCTGGTAGAACTGGCTGAGGTCGATGCCAGCGCTGAGCTGGGAGCCTTCTGAGGACATTTCGCCCATGGCGTACTCCTGGATCGTTCTTGTGAGGTCTGTCCGCCGATCAGCGGATGACCTTCTGGATGACTTCGATCAGCTTGGTCGGATCGAACGGCTTGACCAGCCAGCCGGTGGCGCCGGCGGCGCGTCCGGCCTGCTTCATCTGGTCACTGGACTCGGTCGTCAGGATCAGGATCGGCGTGCTCTTGAACTGCGGGTTTTCCCGCAGCTTCTTGGTCAGGCTGATGCCGTCCATGCGGGGCATGTTCTGGTCGGTGAGCACCAGATCGAAGCTGCGACCGCCGGCTTTCTCGAAGGCGTCCTGCCCGTCGACGGCTTCAACAACGTTGTAGCCGGCGTTCTTCAGGGTGAAGGCGACCATCTGACGCATGGAGGCGGAATCGTCCACCGCAAGGATTGAATGCATAACTCTCTCCGGACTTTTCGTGGATATCGGAAGAATGGGAGACTTCTTTAGAAGAGTTCGATGGACCCGGCGTCCATTTCGGACTGGGTCACCGGATTCGGGCGCAGGGGCGGCGTCTCGACCACCGCCTCTCCGTCCTCGTCATCTCCCATCGCGTCGCGTGCCAGCTGGTCGGCGCAGTTGCGCAGTCGGCGATTGGTATGGACGATCAGTTGGGAGGCCATGTCCTGGAACTGCAATGCCGTGACCGCGGCACCCAGGCTCTGCATCACCGGGGCGAGCTCAGCGGTCTGGATGCGGTGGTCGGTGGCAGCCTGCATCAGGCCCTCCATTTGCTGCACTGCACTCGAAAAGCGCAGCATCAGCGTGTCGCAGGCATCGGCCAGCAGGCCATGCAGCCGTTCCAGGTCGTTGGTCGCGGTCATCAGGTGGTCCTGAAGGTCGGCGGCCATCAGCAGGGGGATCGGCGAACCCGGGTCCGAGCCGGAAGTGTCGTTCGTCAGCATGGGGTCTCCACGGCGAAGGCTACTGAACAGGTGGTTCCTTGCGGACAGGCAAGTCGCTCGACCTGATGGTTGCTAGAATTTTCGACAGCCGGCAGGGAAGTCATAGGCTGCATAAACAGTGGCAATCGACTCCTTTTCGGCACGGCCGCGGATCTTCTGAAGGGTTTTCTTTCGTGACTTATTACCTGCCATGAGTGCTTCGCCGGCCCACCGCACCCTGCGGGTCCTGCATCTGGAGGATTCGGAGCTGGACCATCACTTGATGATGACCCAGCTGCAGCGCTCAGGCCTGGACGTGCTGGCCCTGCGCGTCGAAAGCGCGGCCGCCTTCGAGGCGGCGCTGGCCCAGGGCTGTGAGGGCAAACCCTGGGACGTGGTCTTGTCTGACTTCAACCTGCCGGGGTTTTCGGGCCTGCTGGCGCTTGAACTGCTCAAATCCAGCGGGCAGGTGCTGCCGTTCATCATCGTCTCCGGCGAGATCGGCGAGGACGTCGCCGTGGAGGCCATGCGCAACGGCGCCAGCGACTACCTGCTCAAGAACAACCTGGCGCGCCTGGTGCCGGCCACGCTGCATGCGATCGAGGCGCACCAGGCCATCCGCGCCAAGCAACTGGCCGACCGGGCACTGTCGCAGTCCAAGGAGCGGCTGCGCGAGCTGGCCCAGCATCTGCAGACCAGCGTCGAGATGGAGCGCGCGGCCATCGCACGCGAGATCCATGACGACGTCGGCGGCTCCTTGACGGCGCTCAAGTTCGACCTGGCGTGGATCTCCCGCCACGCCCGCGACGAGGCGGTGCAGCAGCGTGTGCAGTCGGCACTCGAAACCGTCAGCTATGCCCTGGAGGCCAGCAAGCGCATCATGCACAACCTGCGCCCGGCCATCCTGGAGCAGGGGCTGGTGGCCGCGCTGCAATGGATGACCAGCCGCTTCGAGCGACGCACCGGCATCCAGGCCACCTTCCGGGCCAGCCATGAACACCCCCAGCTGCCGGCCGGGGTACCGCTGGTGGCCTACCGCACCGCCCAGGAGGCGCTCACCAACGTGTCCAAACATGCGCAGGCCACCCGGGTGAACGTCGACCTGACGCTGGCAGGCGGTATCCTGTCCCTGGAGGTCAGCGACAACGGTCGCGGCCTGAGCGCCGAAGACCTCGCCAAGGCCCGCTCGTTCGGCATCCGCGGCCTGCATGAGCGGGCCGGCACGGTGGGCGGCTGGGTCGACCTCAGCAGCGGGCCGGGCGGGACGACGCTGATTCTTTCGGTCCCGCTGGAGGCGGAAGGGGAGGGTGCATTCGGTGGCGAAGAGGGGTCGGACGGTGCTAAAAGATCCGACGACGATCCGACGTTCTGGGGAGATCTATGATCCGCGTCATTCTGTGTGACGACCACGCGCTGATCCGGCGGGGCATACGCGACACCTTGTCCGACCTGCCCGACATCGAGGTGGTCGGTGAGGCGGGCGACTATGCCGAACTGCGCTCGCTGATGCGCGACAAGGGCGGCTGCGACGTGCTCGTGCTGGACATCAACCTGCCCGGGCGCAGCGGGCTGGACGTGCTGCACGCGCTGAAGGACGAAGGCTCGCCGGTGCGGGTGCTGGTGGTGTCGATGTACCCCGAGGACCAGTACGCCATCCGGGCGCTGAAGGCCGGCGCCTATGGTTACGTCAACAAGGGCGGCGATCCAGCCCAGCTGGTTGCGGCCGTGCGCATGGTGGCCCAGGGCCGCAAGTACGTCACCGCCGACATGGCGCAGATGCTGGTCGAAAGCCTGACCACGCCCAGTTCCGAGGCAGCCCACGAGCGGCTGTCCGACCGTGAGCTGCAGACGCTGGTCATGATCGCCTCGGGCAAGCGCCTGTCCGACATCGCCGAGGAGCTCACCCTCAGCCCCAAGACGGTCAGCGTCTACCGGGCGCGGGTGCTTGAAAAGCTCGGCTTGTCGAACAACTCCGAACTCACCGTCTACGCCATCCGCAACGGCCTGGTCTGAAGCCCGCCCGCCGGGGCGGGGGTTGCTTCAGGGGGCCGGGCGGTTGTCCAGCTGAAGCTGCATCAGCGTGAGGTCCAGCCAGCGGCCGAACTTGGCGCCCACCTGCGGCATGCGGCCCACCTCCGCGAAGCCGAGCGTCGCATGCAGCCGGATCGAGGCGGTGTTGCCCGATTCGATCGCACCGATCATCACATGCTTGCCCAGGCGGCGCGCCTCGGCGATCAGCGCTTCCATCAGCTTCAGGCCCACGCCGCGCCCGCGCACGGCCTGGCGCACGTACACCGAGTGCTCCACGCTGTGGCGGTAGCCGTCGAAGGCGCGGAAGTCGCCGAACGACGCATAACCCTGCACCGAGCCGTCCTCGTCCAGCGCAACGAACACCGGAAAACCGGCGGCCTGGCGCTGGGCCATCCAGGCCACCCGGTTGTCGGCATCGACCAGCACCTCGTTCCAGATGGCCGTGGTGTGCTCCACCGCGTGGTTGTAGATCTCGGCAATGGCGGTGGCGTGGGCGGGCGTGGCGCTCAGGATCTGCATGGGTGTGAGGAATTCCGGGTCAATCCGCGAGCATAGACCACGGCCGGGCGCGTCGGCGCATACGCCATGTGGCGTATTCACGCTCCGGCGGGGGCTCCGTAACCTGAAGGCATCCGATGAACGCACTGCTCGAGACAGGCGGACCATCGGACGAGAACCAGCCATTTCCTCTTTCCTCAGCTCGTTTCGACCTTCCAGGAGCCTCAGACATGAAATCCACCCGCCGCAGCGTCGTCAAGTCACTGTCCGCCGTGGCCTTGGGCGTGGCCGCCCTCGGCCTGCCCCAGGCCTACGCCGCCGACACCATCAAGGTCGGCATCCTGCACTCCCTGTCGGGCACCATGGCCATCTCCGAGACCGTGCTCAAGGACGTGGCGCTGATGACCATCGAGGAGATCAACGCCAAGGGCGGCGTGATGGGCAAGAAGCTCGAGCCGGTGGTGGTGGACCCGGCCTCGAACTGGCCGCTGTTTGCCGAAAAGGCCAAGCAGCTCATCGGCCAGGACAAGGTGGCCGTGGTGTTCGGCTGCTGGACCAGCGTGTCGCGCAAGTCGGTGCTGCCGGTCTTCGAGGAGCTCAACAGCCTGCTGTTCTACCCGGTGCAGTACGAGGGTGAAGAGCTGTCGAAGAACGTGTTCTACACGGGCGCCGCACCCAACCAGCAGGCCATCCCCGCGGTCGAGTACCTGATGAGCAAGGACGGCGGCTCGGCCAAGCGTTTCGTGCTGCTGGGCACCGACTACGTGTATCCGCGCACGACCAACAAGATCCTGCGCGCCTTCCTGAAGTCCAAGGGCATCCCCGACAGCGACATCATGGAGGAATACACCCCCTTCGGTCACAGCGACTACCAGACCATCATCGGCAAGATCAAGAAGTTCTCCAGCGAGGGCAAGAAGACGGCCGTGGTGTCCACCATCAACGGTGACTCCAACGTGCCGTTCTACAAGGAACTGGGCAACCAGGGCCTGAAGGCGACCGACGTGCCGGTGGTGGCCTTCTCGGTGGGTGAGGAAGAGCTGCGCGGCGTGGACACCAAGCCGCTGGTGGGCCACCTGGCCGCCTGGAACTACTTCCAGTCCATCAAGAGCCCCGAGAACACCGCCTTCATCAAGAAGTGGAGCGACTACGCCAAGGCCAAGGGCATCGCCGGCCACAAGGACAAGCCGCTGACCAACGACCCGATGGAGGCCACCTAC
>CBFGPV010000183.1:0-8209 GCA_965650765.1 uncultured Burkholderiales bacterium | reverse complement strand
CTGCTGCGGCGCCGCGGCCTCGTCCATCCAGAACACCTCCCACTGGTGGCCGTCCAGGTCGGCAAAGCCGTGCTGGTACATGAAACCCATGTCCTGGGCGGCGTTTGGTGTGGTCGCGCCGGCCTGCACGGCCCGGGCCACGACCGCATCGACCTCGGCGCGGCTGTCACACTGCAGGGCCAGCAGCACTTCGGTGCTCTGGCGCGCATCCGACACCGGCAGCTTGGTGAAGGACTGGAAAAAGGGCTCGACCAGCAGCATGACCGAGATGTTCTCGGCCACGATCAGGCAGGCGCCCTGCTCATTGGTGAAGCGGGGGTTGAAGTCCATGCCCAGGGCGCTGAAGAAGGCGCGGGTGCGCGCCATGTCGCGAATGGGCAGGTTGACGAAAAGCTGGCGGATCATGTGGGGCCTCGTTCGGGAAGGGGTTGCGGGCTGGCTGGTGTCAGGCAGAGGGTGGCGGGAAGTCGTCCATCTCGAATAGCTGGCGCACCTCGATCACCGCCTCGCAGCCTTCGCCCACCGGGTTGGGGTAACGACGGCTCCATTCAAGCGCCTCCTCGCGCGAGCGCACCTGGATCAGCGTGTAGCCGGCGATCAGCTCCTTGGTCTCGGCAAACGGGCCGTCGATCACCTGGCGCCCGCCGGGGCCGTAGTGCACGCGCCAGCCCTTGTGGCTGGGCTGCAGGCCGGCAGCGTCGAGCAGCACCCCGGCGCGGGCGAGCTCTTCGTGAAAGGCGCCCATCGCGTCGAGCAGGGCCTGCGAGGGCATCGGGGCCGGATCGGCCTCGAAGGCCGGCACGGCACGCACCTGGATCATGAACCGCATCATCATGCTCCTGCGGGGCAGGGTTGGTTGTTCATCAGCGGCTGCAGCATGCTCAGACGGTTGCCCTCGGTGTCGACAAAGGCCACATAGGCACCCACGCCGGGGATGTCCATCGGTTCGCCCAGCACCTGCCCGCCGGCGCTGCCCACACGGGCCATCGCGGCGCGGATTTCGTCGACCGCGATCACCACGCTCGGGTGCTGGCCCGGCATGTCGGGCCGATGCGGGTACATGCCCCCGCCGATGGCGCCGGCCGGTGCGCCCGGCTTGGCGTCGCTCACCGCGGTGGTGAGCAGCATGTAGTGGCCCATCTCGGGGCCGAGCAGCTCGATCTGCCAGTCGAACGCGGCGCGGTAGAAGGCGGCGGCACGCTCGCGGTCGTGAAAGGGCATCTCGAAGTGGACAACGGGGTTCATGGTCGGCTCTCCTGGTTCGGTGTGGGGATCGGCGAACGGGTGTTGACCCACCCGGCCTCGCCGGAAGCCCCCTGTCCCGGGGCTTCATCCACACGACGAAACAGCCCGAGCGCTTTCGACAGGGATCGACTCGGTGGAAACCCTGGGTCGTGGCCCGGTTCGGGCGCGCCCCTGCGTCGTTCACTCGTAGCACGGGCCCACGGCGCGGACTTCCACCGTGGCCCACTCAGCCGCCGGGCATTCGCGGGCAATCGCCACCGCCTCGTCCATCGAATCACAGTCGAGCAGGTAGAAGCCGCCGATCATCTCCTTGGCCTCGGCAAACGGGCCGTCCATCAGCATGGCCCGGCCGGCTTCCTTGCGCACCCGCACCGCGTGACGGTCCGAGGCCAGCGACTCGACCGCCTTCAGCTTGCCCTGCGCCTGCAGCGCCTCGCCGAACTGCACCATGCGGGCATACACCTCGCGGCCCTGCGCCTCACTGCGCGTGGCGCGCTGGCCAGGGGGTTCCAGGATCAGGAGCAGATAGGACATGGCAGGACACCCCGGTGGGGCTGTGATGGCGTGGCAGCCATCCTAACGCCGCTGCGCGGCTGTTCCGGCCGCCACGGGTTACGGGAATTCGGAGCCCGCAAATATTCGCAAACTTTGCAACCTGACAGGGTGCCGCACACATTTCTTCGCTAATTCAGTGCTTGTGAGGCATGGGGTGGTCAGCGAATATTGCAAACATTCGCCGGAGCACCCGGTCGACGTCTCGATGCAACCCCCTCCAGGCCCCAGGAGCGCCACCATGATCGACACCCCTGCTCACACCTTCAAGCCCAAGAAATCGGTCGCGCTGTCCGGGGTCACCGCCGGCAACACCGCGTTGTGCACGGTGGGCCGCACCGGCAATGACCTGCACTACCGCGGCTACGACATCCTCGACCTGGCGCAGGCCTGCGAATTCGAGGAGGTGGCCCACCTGCTGGTGCATGGCAAATTGCCCAGTGCGAGCGAACTGCGTGCCTACAAGGCCAGGCTCAAGGCCTGGCGCGGCTTGCCGGCCAGCGTGCGGGAGGCGCTCGAGAAGCTGCCGGCCAGCGCCCACCCGATGGACGTGATGCGCACCGGCGTGTCGGCCCTGGGCTGCGTGCTGCCCGAAAAGGACGACCACGGCGCTCCGGGGGCCCGCGACATTGCCGACCGGCTGATGGCCTCGCTGGGTTCCATGCTGCTGTACTGGTACCACTGGGCGGCACACGGCCGGCGCATCGAGGTGGAGACCGACGACGCGTCGATCGGCGCGCACTTCCTGCACCTGCTGCACGGGCACGCGCCGCCGCCCGACTGGGAGCGTGCGATGCACACCTCGCTGATCCTGTATGCCGAGCACGAATTCAACGCCTCGACCTTCACCGCCCGCGTGATTGCCGGCACCGGCAGCGACATGCATTCCTGTGTGGCCGGTGCCATCGGTGCGCTGCGCGGGCCGCGCCACGGTGGCGCCAACGAGGTGGCCTTCGAGGTGCAGAAGCGCTACGACAACCCGGACGAGGCCGAGGCCGACATCCGTCGCCGCGTCGAGGCGCGTGAGGTCGTGATCGGCTTTGGCCACCCGGTCTACACGGTGAGCGACCCGCGCAATCAGGTGATCAAGCAGGTGGCCCACGCGCTGTCGCGAGAAGCCGGCAACCTGCGCATGTTCAACATCGCCGAACGGATCGAGCGGGTGATGTGGGAGGCCAAGCGGATGTTCCCCAACCTCGACTGGTACAGCGCGGTCAGCTATCACATGATGGGCGTGCCCACGGCCATGTTCACGCCCTTGTTCGTGATCGCCCGCACCAGCGGCTGGGCAGCCCATGTGATCGAGCAGCGCGCCGACAACAAGATCATCCGCCCGAGCGCGAACTACACTGGCCCTGAAGATCTGAAGTTTCTGCCCATCCAGGAGCGGGCGTGAGCCCAGGCGCAGCACGCACACGCTCCGCAAGGCCCCGCACACCTGCCATGAACACTGCCTACCGCAAGCCCCTTCCGGGCACCTCACTCGATCACTTCGATGCCCGCGAGGCGGTCGAGGCCCTGCGCCCCGGCGCCTGGGCCCGCCTGCCCTACACCCTGCGCGTGCATGCCGAGAACCTGGTGCGCCGCTGCGATCCGGTCCTGCTGCACGACAGCCTCGTGCAGATCGTCGAACGCCGTCGCGACCGCGACTTCCCGTGGTTCCCGGCGCGTGTGGTGTGCCATGACATCCTGGGCCAGACCGCCCTGGTCGATCTGGCCGGGCTGCGCGACGCGATCGCCGCACAAGGGGGCGACCCGTCGCAGGTGAACCCGGTCGTGCCGGTGCAGCTGATCGTCGACCATTCCTCGGCCGTCGAGTGTGGCGGGTTCGATCCGCAGGCCTTCGAGAAGAACCGCGCCATCGAGGATCGCCGCAACGAAGACCGTTTTCACTTCATCGAGTGGACGCGGCGTGCCTTCCGCAACGTCGAGGTGGTGCCGCCGGGCAACGGGATCATGCACCAGATCAATCTGGAGCGGATGTCGCCCGTGGTCCAGGTGCACGATGGCGTCGCATTCCCCGACACCCTGGTCGGCACCGACAGCCACACCCCGCACGTCGATGCCCTGGGCGTGATCGCCGTGGGGGTCGGCGGGCTGGAGGCCGAAAGCGTGATGCTCGGGCGGGCGTCGTGGATGCGTGTGCCCGACATCGTCGGCGTGCGCCTGACCGGGCAGCGCCGGCCCGGCATCACCGCCACCGACATCGTGCTGGCGCTCACCGAGTTCCTGCGCCGCGCCAAGGTGGTGGGCGCCTACCTCGAGTTCCATGGTGAGGGGGTGGCCGCGCTCACGCTGGGCGACCGCGCGACGATCTCGAACATGGCGCCCGAGTACGGCGCCACCGCCGCGATGTTCAGCATCGACGAGCAGACGCTGGCCTACCTGCGCCTCACCGGGCGCAGCGACACCCAGGTGAGCCTGGTCGAGACCTATGCGCGCCATGCCGGACTGTGGGCCGACACGCTGACGGACGTCGACTACGAGCGGGTGCTGAGCTTCGACCTGTCCACCGTCGTGCGCAACCTGGCCGGGCCGTCCAACCCGCATGCGCGCGTGGCGACCACCGAACTGGCCGCGCGAGGCATTGCCGGCCCCTGGCAGGACGAAGCCGGGCGGATGCCGGACGGCGCGGTGATCATCGCGGCCATCACCAGCTGCACCAACACCAGCAACCCGCGCAACGTCATTGCCGCAGGCCTGCTGGCCCGCAACGCCAACCGGCTCGGCCTGCTGCGCAAGCCCTGGGTGAAGACCTCGCTGGCACCGGGCTCCAAGGCCGTCACGCTGTACCTGCAGCAGGCCGGGCTGATGGCCGAGCTGGAGCGGCTGGGCTTTGGTGTGGTGGCCTATGCCTGCACCTCGTGCAACGGCATGTCCGGCGCACTCGATCCGGCCATCGAACGCGAGATCATCGAGCGCGGGCTTTATGCCACGGCCGTGCTGTCGGGCAACCGCAACTTCGACGGGCGCATCCACCCGCGGGCGGCCCAGGCCTTCCTGGCGTCGCCGCCGCTGGTCGTGGCCTATGCGATCGCGGGCACCATCCGCTTCGACATCGAGCGCGATGTGCTGGCGGTGGTCGACGGGCGTGAGATCCGCCTGGCCGACCTGTGGCCCGACGATGCCGAGATCGACGCCATCGTGCGCGACAGCGTGCGGCCCGAGCACTTCCGCCAGGTCTATGAGCCGATGTTCGCGATCCGCGCCGACGATGGTGCGGCGGTGAGCCCGCTGTACGACTGGCGCGCCCAATCCACCTACATCCGCCGCCCGCCCTACTGGGAGGGCGCGCTGGCCGGCGAGCGCACGCTCAAGGGCATGCGGCCGCTGGCGCTGCTGCCCGACAACATCACGACCGACCACCTGTCACCGTCGAACGCGATCCTGGCCGACAGCGCCGCCGGCGAATACCTCGCACGCATGGGCCTGCCCGAGGAAGACTTCAATTCCTACGCCACCCACCGCGGCGACCACCTCACCGCGCAGCGCGCGACCTTTGCGAACCCCACGCTGCGCAACGAGATGGTGCGCAACGCGGACGGCAGTGTGCGGGTCGGTTCGCTGGCGCGGGTCGAACCCGAGGGGCAGGTCATGCGCATGTGGGAGGCGATCGAGACCTACATGGCCCGCCGCCAGCCGCTGATCATCATCGCCGGGGCCGACTACGGTCAGGGCTCGTCGCGCGACTGGGCGGCCAAGGGCGTGCGGCTGGCCGGCGTGGAGGCGATCGCGGCCGAAGGTTTCGAGCGCATCCACCGCACCAACCTGATCGGCATGGGCGTGCTGCCGCTGGAGTTCAAGCCCGGCGTCAATCGCCATACGCTGGGCCTGGACGGCACCGAAACCTTCGACGTGCTGGGCACCCCCGCCCCGCGGGCCGACCTGGTGCTGGTGATCCACCGCCGCAACGGCCAGCGCCAGGAGGTGACGATGACCTGCCGGCTCGACACCGCCGAGGAAGTGTCCATCCACGAGGCCGGAGGGGTGCTGCAGCGGTTTGCACGCGACTTCCTGGCCTCGCACGGGCACCCGGCCACCACCGCCGCCACCACCGCTACCTCCACCGTCTGATCGGACGACCCATGATGTCGCACCCAGCGCAGATCCGCATCCCCGCCACCTACATGCGCGGCGGCACCAGCAAGGGCGTGTTCTTCCGCCTCGACGACCTGCCTGAGCCGGCCCGTGTGCCGGGCCCGGCGCGCGACGCACTGCTGCTGCGCGTGATCGGCAGCCCCGACCCCTACGGCAAGCAGATCGACGGCATGGGCGGGGCCACGTCCAGCACCAGCAAGGCCGTGATCGTCTCGCGCAGCCAGCGACCCGATCACGACGTCGACTACCTGTTCGGCCAGGTCGCGATCGACCGCCCGGTGGTCGACTGGAGCGGCAACTGCGGCAACCTGTCGGCCGCCGTCGGGCCCTTTGCCATCCGCCAGGGGCTGGTCGATCCCGCGCGGGGGGTGTCCGATGGGGTGTGTGTGGTGCGCATCTGGCAGGCCAACATCGGCAAGACCATCGTGGCCCAGGTGCCCATGCGTGACGGCACGGTGCAGGAGACCGGCGACTTCGAACTGGACGGCGTGACCTTTCCGGCCGCCGAGGTGCCGCTGACCTTCATGGACCCGGCTGCCGACGAGGACGGCGGGGGCGGTGCGATGTTTCCCACCGGCCAGGTGGTCGACGACCTCGACGTGCCGGGGGTGGGGCGCCTGCGCGCCACGCTGATCAACGCCGGCATCCCCACCGTGTTTGTCGAGGCACAGGCGCTCGGTTACGACGGCACCGAGCTGCAGGAGCAGATCAACGGCGACGCCCAGGCGCTGGCACGCTTCGAGGCCATCCGCACGGCCGGTGCGGTGCGCATGGGCCTGGCAGCCGACATGGCCCAGGCCGCCTTGCGCCAGCACACGCCCAAGGTGGCGTTTGTGGCGCCACCCGCCGGCTACCGGGCTGCCAGCGGCAAGGTGGTCGAGCCGCAGGCCATCGACCTGCTCGTGCGTGCGCTGTCGATGGGTCGGCTGCACCACGCGATGATGGGCACGGCGGCCGTGGCCATCGGCACGGCCGCGGCCATCCCCGGCACGCTGGTCAACCTGGCCGCGGGTGGCGGCGAACGCACACAGGTGTGTTTCGGTCACCCCTCGGGCACGCTGCGCGTGGGCGCGCAGGCTCGCAGCGTCGACGGCCAGTGGGTGGTGACCCAGGCCGTGATGAGCCGCAGTGCCCGTGTCCTGATGGACGGCTGGGTGCATGTGCCCGGCGACAGCTTCTGAACCGGCAGCGCGCCGCACGGGCGCTGCCATCCCGTCGATGCAAGGAACCTTCATGTCCACCCGCAAGACCCTCAAGGCCCTGGTCGAAGCCCGCCGCGGCGTGCTCGTGCCCGGTGCGTTCAACGCCCTGTCGGCCAAGGTGATCGAGGACCTCGGCTTCGAGGCCCTCTACGTCACCGGTGCCGGCGTCACCAACATGTGGTTCGGCCTGCCCGACCAGGGCTTCATGGGCCTGGCCGAGATCGCCGACCACACCGCCCGCATCCGCGATGCGGTGAACCTGCCGCTGATCGTCGATGCCGACACCGGCTTCGGCAATGCGCTGAACGTGCGCCACACCGTGCGTGTGCTCGAGCGCGCCGGGGCCGACTGCATCCAGCTCGAGGACCAGGTCGCGCCCAAGCGCTGCGGCCATTTCTCGGGCAAGGAGGTCATCTCCACCGACGAGGCCGTGAGCAAGATCAAGGCCGCGGTCGACGCCCGCACCGACCCCGACCTGATGATCCTGGCCCGCACCGATGCGGCCGCCACACTGGGCTTCGAGGCGGCGATCGAACGTGCCCAGCGCTTCAGCGAGGCCGGCGCCGACATCCTTTTTGTCGAGGCGGTCACGACGGCCGACGAGATCCGCGCCCTGCCGCAGCGCCTGGAGCGCCCCCAGCTGATGAACATGGTGATCGGCGGACGCACCCCGATCTTCGGCGCCGACGAACTGGCCGGGCTGGGCTACGGCATCGTCCTGTATGCCAACGCGGCGCTGCAGGGCGCCGTGGCCGGCATGCAGAAGGCGCTGACCGTGCTGCGCGACACCCGCCGCATCGACGAAGACCCGGCCCTGGTCACGCCATTTGCCGAGCGCCAGCGCCTGGTGGGCAAGCCGCAATGGGATGCGCTGGAGCAGCGGTATCGGTGAGAGATCCATGCAGCACCAGCGTTGCCGGCTTGAGGCCAGGAACTGCGTGGACAAGTGTGCGGTGTGGCTGCGTTCTGGGCGTGATGGCGTGCGACCCATATCAACCAACTCTTTGTTGGGGTGCCTGGGTAGGGTGAGGTGAGGGTGCTTCGAGTTGCTGGCGAGGTGGCTTGTGGCGCCGTTGTTTCGCCCCTGGCGGGGCGAGCCGGGAGTTCGCCCC
>CBFGPV010000182.1:0-8360 GCA_965650765.1 uncultured Burkholderiales bacterium | reverse complement strand
TCGCTCTCGGTCGTGAACATGTTGTCGCGATACTTGTCCCAGTGCCCCGTCTTTTCCCAGAGCGACTTGTCCAGGATCTGCGGCCCCTTGACCTCGTGGTAGCCGTTGTCACGGTACACCGAGCGCATGTACTGCTCGACCACCTGCCACAGCGCCCAACCCTTGGGGTGCCAGAACACCGTGCCCGGGGAGTGCTCGTCGATGTGGAAAAGGTCGAGTTCGCGCCCGAGCTTGCGGTGATCGCGCTTTTCAGCCTCCTCGAGCATCGTCAGGTAGTTCTGCAGGTCTTCCTTGCTCGTCCAGGCCGTGCCATAGACACGCTGCAGCATCTCGTTGCGGTGATCACCGCGCCAGTAGGCGCCCGCCACCTTCATCAGCTTGAAATGACGCAGCTTGCCCGTGCTGGGGACGTGCGGGCCCCGACACAGATCGGTGAAGCCGCCTTCGCTGTAGAGCGAGACGTCTTCGTTGGCCGGAATGCTCGCAATGATCTCGGCCTTGTAGTGCTCGCCGATGCGCTTGAAATAGGCCACCGCTTCGTCGCGGGGCAGCACCTTGCGCTCGACGCGCTCGTCCTTTTTCGCCAGCTCGGCCATCTTCTTCTCGATGGCCGCCAGGTCGTCCGGCGTGAAGGGCCGCTTGTAGGAGAAATCGTAGTAGAAGCCGTTCTCGATCGTCGGGCCGATCGTCACCTGCGCCTCCGGGAACAACTCCTTGACCGCATAGGCCAGCAAGTGCGCCGTCGAGTGGCGAATGATGTCCAGGCCGTCAGCGTCACGCTCGGTGATGATCGAAAGTGCCGTGTCGGCGTCGATCACGTGGCTGGTGTCGACGAGGCGGGCGTCGGCGCCCTGCCCCACACGGCCGGCCAGGGCCGCCTTGGCCAGGCCGGCGCCGATCGAGGCGGCCACCTCGTGCACGGTCACCGGACCGGGAAACTCGCGCCGTGAACCATCGGGAAGCTGAATCGAAACCATGTCGAACCTCTGAATAGGCAGCCGCGGCGTGCTCGGGCGGGCTGCAGAAAGCAAAAAAGCGCGGGGGTCGCCGCGCTTCTTCATGAACAGGATGACAAAAGAATGCCGCGGCCGACCGACTAGACCTCGAAGGTGGTGGTGGTCGAAGTTCGCGGTGTCATAACCCGTGTGCCTTTCCCGATCTTGCTGGTTGCAGGAGCGCTCATTGTACGCCAGCGCTCTCCCACGGCAACCTGGACGAAAAAAGGGCCCCGGCAGCGTGGCCGGGGCCCTGGTGCCCACTCCGCCCCTGCCGTCCGGACGCACAACACGCCCGGATCACCGCAGCGGACCTGGACCTGGCGGCAGGGCCGCCGTGGCTCAGCCGTGCTTCTGGTCGAAGAACTGCTCGTCTTCGGTGGAGCCCTTGAGCGCAGCGGTCGAGGCATCGCGCTCGATGGTCGTGGTGACGGCATCGAAGTAGCCCGTGCCCACCTCGCGCTGGTGCTTGACGGCGGTGAAGCCCTTTTCTGCCGCAGCGAATTCGGCTTCCTGCAGTTCGACAAACGCGCTCATCTGGTTGCGGGCATAGCCGTAGGCCAGGTTGAACATCGAGTAGTTCAGGCTGTGGAAGCCGGCCAGCGTGATGAACTGGAACTTGTAGCCCATGGCGCCCAGCTCGCGCTGGAACTTGGCGATGGTCGCGTCGTCGAGGTTCTTCTTCCAGTTGAACGACGGCGAGCAGTTGTAGCTCAGCAGCTTGCCCGGGAACTGCTTGTGGATCGCTTCGGCGAACTTCTTCGCGTAGGCCAGATCGGGCTTGCCGGTTTCGCACCAGATCAGGTCGGCGTACGGTGCGTAGGCCAGACCGCGGCTGATGGCCTGCTCCAGGCCCGGCTTGGTGCGGAAGAAGCCTTCGACGGTGCGCTCACCGGTGCAGAAGGGCTTGTCGTTGTCGTCCACGTCGCTGGTGACCAGGTCGGCGGCCTCGGCATCGGTGCGGGCGATCAGCACGGTGGGGGTGCCCATCACGTCGGCCGCCAGGCGGGCGGCGACCAGCTTGGCCACGGCCTCACGCGTGGGGACGAGCACCTTGCCACCCATGTGGCCGCACTTCTTGACCGACGCGAGCTGGTCTTCGAAGTGAACACCGGACGCACCGGCTTCGATCATCGACTTCATCAGCTCGAAGGCGTTGAGCACACCACCGAAGCCGGCTTCGGCGTCGGCCACGATCGGCGCGAAGAAGTCGACGTCGTTCTTGCCTTCGGACCACTGGATCTGGTCGGCACGCTGGAAGGTGTTGTTGATGCGCTTGACCACCATCGGCACCGAGTTGGCGGGGTACAGCGACTGGTCGGGGTACATCTCGCCGGCCAGGTTGGCATCGCCTGCCACCTGCCAGCCCGACAGGTAGATGGCCTTCAGGCCGGCCTTGACCTGCTGCATGGCCTGGTTGCCGGTCAGTGCGCCGAGGGCGTTGACGAAGGGCTCGGTGTTCACCAGGTTCCAGAGCTTTTCCGAACCACGCTTGGCCAGCGTGTGCTCGATCTGGACGGAACCGCGCAGGCGCACCACATCGGCAGCGGTGTAGCCGCGCTTGATGCCCTTCCAGCGGGGGTTCTCGGCCCAGTCCTTTTCGAGGGCGGCGGCTTGCTGTTCGCGGGTCATGTTCGTCATGTGGACCTCCAGTGGTTTGAGAGACGTTGGGTGGGTGACTTGGATGGCTCAAGCATACGAAGTGATGCGCAGCAGCGGAAGACTTATGTCTTATATAAGACTCAGATTTTTATCATTGAAAATCAACAACTTGTCGACAACGTTTCGGGATGTGGAAAACGCTTTTCCGCGATGAAAAATTTTGCGGCGTTGCAGCACGCGGATATTCCACATTGTGGAATGGCCTTTTCTGCTGATGAAATCACAAGGCCGCACGCGCCTGGCGGCACTGCACGATGAAGTCTTCCAGCGCAGACAACAGCGCTGCGCGATGCCGAGGCCCTGTCGTTGGCGCAACCAGCAGCATGTTGTGAAACGGCGTGATCAGCACCCGCCGATTCAACAGATATAGATGCAAGCTGCGTTCCAGCTCGTCGTCCATGGCCGCACGGGCTTGCGCCGCATTGGCGGGCGGCTGGGTGCAGAACTGCAGCTCCATGCGCGCGCCGAGCCGCGTCACGCACCATGGCAGCGCATGCCGTTGCACCAGCGCCTGCAGTGCCTGCTCCAGCGCCCGGGCTTCGCCGAGCATGCGCTCATAGGCTTCGGGTGTGATCACCTCGGCCAGGCTGGCGGCCAGCGCCGCCATGGTCAGCATGTTGGCTGACAAAGTCGTGCCGATGCCTGAATGGCCGGCCGGAGCATCGCGTCTGGCCTGTTCCATGCGGTGCGCCAGCGCCTCGGTGAATCCATAGACCGCCGCAGGCAGGCCGCCGGCGACCGCCTTGCCCAGCACCAGCATGTCCGGCGCCAGGCCGGACTGCCGGGCGTAGCCCCCCGGACCGGCGCTGAGCGTGTGGGTCTCGTCGAGGATGAAGATCACCCCGTGCCTGCGGCAGGCCGCCTGCACCGCCTCCATGAACCCTGGACGCGGCAGCACCAGGCCGCAGTTGGTCAGGGCCGGCTCACACAGCAGACAGGCCACGTCGCCAACGGCCAGTGCCTGCTCCACGGCGTCGATGTCGTTGAAGGGCACTGCCACGGTGGTCGCCGTTGCTGCATGCACCTGCCCGAGCAGGCTGGCCCGACGCACCGTTGTGCCGTCTGCATCCAGATCGACCAGGGTGTCATCGACGGTACCGTGGTAACACCCGTCGAACACCAGCACCTTGGGCCGGCCCGTGACCGCACGGGACCAACGCAGCGCGAAGCGATTGGCGTCGGACGCACTCAGCGTCACCTGCCAGCGCGGCAGGCCAAAACGCTCAGCGAGCAAGCGCCCGACTTCGGGGGTCAGCATCGAGGGCAGCATGCTGGACAGGCCTTGCAGCGCCTGCTGTGCCAGTGCGCGGGCCACCGGCGGCGGCGAATGGCCGAACATGGCCGCGGTGTCGCCCAGGCAGAAATCCACATGGCGCCATCCGTCGGCACACACGACCTCGCTGCCCTGCGCATGCCGTACATGCAGCGGCACGGGCACCGGCCAGTCGGCCATCCAGTGCATCGGCAGGCCGAACAGGAAGTGCGGCTCGCTGGCCTGAGCCAGGCGCAGGGACGTCGGATGGTCGCGCAGGTAGCGCTCGGTTTCGGCCCGGTGGATCTCTTGCACGCGGCGGCGGTCCAGGCCGGCGGCGGTTCGGGGGGCGTCATGGCTCATCGGTGAGGCTCCTGGTGTCGAGGCATTGGCAGGGCAAGGCGCCGATGCCACACTGCGGCGCAGCCTACCGGGATCCGATCATGACCAGTTTTGCGTTTCTTTCGAACACCAGTTTCCTGAAGGTGCCCGCGCACGACACGACACGACCTTACGCCGTGGCCGGCGTCGCCTGGGATGGCAGTGTCACCAATCGGCCAGGCGCGCGCTTCGGCCCGCGGGCCATCCGCGAGGCCAGCCACATGCTCTGTGACGGCATCCACCCGCATTTCGACACCACACCGGAGTCGCAGCTCACCGACCTGGGCGACCTGGCCCTGCCCAATACCAGCCTCGAAGCCATGCGTGCCGCCATGATGCCGGCGGTGCGAGAGATGATCCGCCGCCACCACATGGTGTGGCTGGGCGGTGATCACTCGATCACGCTGCCGCTGCTGCGCGCCTACCGCGAATGGCTGGGTCGCCCGCTGGCCGTGATTCATTTCGACGCGCATTGCGACACCTGGAAAGACCATTTCGGTGAACCCAGCGGTCACGGCACCTGGGTCTACGAGGCGATTCAGGAAGGCCTGGTGGTCAAGGAGTGCTTCACCCAGTTCGGCATCCGCTCGGCCGGCGAACGCGCCGCCCGAGACTATGTACGCGACCAGGGCGGCATGATCCACACCGCGCGTGATCTGCGGGGGCTGGAATCGCCCGTGCAGCTCAAGCCCCTGCTGGCGCCGCTGCGCGAGCGCTGGGCCGCCAGCGGGCACCCGCCGGTCTATCTGAGCCTGGACATCGACTGCCTGGACCCCGCCTTTGCGCCGGGCACCGGCACGCCGGAACCGGGCGGCATGAGCACCAACCAGGTGCTCAGCCTGCTGGAGGAGCTGTCCGACCTGCCCTGCGTGGGCATGGACTGCGTCGAGGTGGCACCACCCTACGACCATGCCGACCTGACCAGTTATGCGGCGGCCAACTTCGCCTGGACCTACCTGTGCGGTCAGATAGCACGCCAGCGCCCCTGAACGCCGGCGGCCGCAGGCTCACACTTCGAGCGCCGTGGTGCGCTTGACGGTGCGCAGCACCAGCATGGAATTCGAGCGGACCACCCCGGGCAGCCGCGCCAGCACGTCGGAGTGAAAAGCCTCCAGGTCTTCGGCGTCACGGTACGTGAAGCGCAGCAGGTAGTCGTTGCTGCCGGCCACGTAGAAGCAATCGAGTATCTGGGGTTCGTCGCGCACGGCCTGCTCGAAGCTGCGCAGGGTGTCCGGCGTGGTGCGCTCCACATTGACGATGGTGTAGGACGTGCCGGGCTGGCCCACGGCCTTCGGATTGAGCAGCGCGACGTACTGCGCGATCACCCCGGCGTCCTCGAGCTGCTTCACGCGGCGCAGGCAGGCCGAGGGCGACAGATGCACACGTTGCGCCAGTTCCACGTTGGACAGCTTGGCATCGTGCTGCAGCTCCCGCAGGATGGCCCGGTCGATGGCATCGAATTGCGATTCGGCATCGGGATGTCGCATGAAATTTCAATGAAGCCCCATTGCATCGCATCGTATGCGAAAAACAAGGGTTCGCCCTGCTCGAAAGCGCAATCCGATTGCGAGGGCCTGAGCCTAGACTGTCTGCATTGCACAGGCTGGGTCGTGCGGTGGCGGATGCGCATGCCCGCTTGCCGCCCGGCCAGCACCGAACCCATCACAGGACCTCAGATGCCCGACACGATCCACCCCGAACTCGACGCCTACTGGATGCCCTTCACGGCCAACCGCCAGTTCAAGCAGGCCCCTCGCCTGCTGGCCCGCGCCGAAGGCATGCATTACTGGACGCCCGAGGGGCGGCAGGTGCTGGACGGTGTGGCCGGGCTGTGGTGTGTCAATGCCGGCCACGGGCGGCCGCGCATCGTCGAGGCCATCCGTCGCCAGGCCGGCGAGATGGACTACGCGCCGCCGTTCCAGATGGGTCACCCCCAGGCCTTCGAACTGGCCCAGCGGCTCGTCGAACTCACGCCGGCGGGCATGAACAAGGTCTTCTACACGAACTCGGGGTCGGAGTCGGTCGAGACGGCGCTGAAGATGGCGTTGGCCTACCACCGGGTTCGCGGCGAGGGGCACCGCACGCGGCTGATCGGTCGCGAGCGCGGCTACCACGGCGTCAACTTCGGCGGCATTTCGGTCGGCGGCATGGTCGCCAACCGCAAGATGTTCGGCACGCTGCTGTCCGGCGTCGACCACATCCGGCACACCCATGACCCGGCGCGCAACGCCTGGTCGGTTGGCCAGCCTGAGCACGGCGCCGACCTGGCGGACGATCTTGAACGACTGGTGGCCCTGCACGACGCATCCACGATCGCGGCCGTGATCGTCGAACCGGTGGCCGGGTCGACGGGTGTGCTGATCCCGCCCAAGGGCTACCTGCAGCGCCTGCGCGACATCTGCGACCGCCACGGCATCCTGCTGATCTTCGACGAGGTGATCACCGGTTTCGGCCGGACCGGACAAGCCTTTGCCGCCCAGACCTTCGGTGTCACGCCCGACCTGATGACGGTCGCCAAGGGACTGACCAACGGCTGCGTGCCGATGGGTGCGGTGTTCGCGAAGCAGTCGATCCATGACACCTTCATGCAGGGTCCGGAGCATCTGATCGAGTTCTTCCACGGCTACACCTACTCGGCGCACCCGCTGGCCTGCGCGGCCGCGCTGGCCACGCTGGACACCTACGCCGACGACAACCTGCTGAACCGGGCGGGTGAACTGTCCGGCTACTTTGCCGATGCGGTGCACTCGCTCAAGGGCCTGCCCAACGTGATCGACGTGCGCAACATCGGCCTGGTCGGCGGCATCGAGCTGGCCCCGCGGCCGGGTGAGCCGGCCAAGCGTGCGTTCGACGTTTTCCTGGACTGCTGGAACCAGGGCCTGCTGATCCGCACCACCGGCGACACCATCGCGTTGTCGCCGCCGTTGATCATCGAGAAGTCCCACATCGACCAGATCGTCACGACGCTGGCCACCGCGATCAAGCGCGTGGCCTGACCCCAGCGACGCCACGGCCCGGCCGCCCATGCGCTTTCTGAGCATCGACCAGGAACTGACGCGCAACTCCTACTACGCCGCCACGGCGCGGCGCGAACAGCACTTTCCCTCCCTGCAGGGCGATACCGACGCCGACGTGGCCATCGTCGGCGGTGGGCTGGCCGGCCTGTCGGCCGCGATCGAACTGGCTGATCGTGGCTTCAGCGTGGTGCTGCTGGAAGCGCGCCAGGTCGGCTGGGGGGCGTCGGGGCGCAATGGCGGCCAGGCCATCGCCGGGCTGGCCTGCGACCAGGACGAGATCGAGCGCCAACTGGGGCTGGACGAGGCACGCCGCGTGTGGGGCATGACGATCGAGGCACTCGACCTGATCGTGCAGCGTTGCCAGCGGTTTGCGATCGACTGCGACTGGCAGCCGGGTTATCTGGGGCTGGCCGTCAATGAGCGCAAGGCGCGTGATCTGCGCGCCTGGCATGAGCGCATGGTCAATGCCTATGGCTACGAGCTCGATTGGATCGACCCTCAGGACATGCCACGCTGGATCGACAGCCCGCGTTTCCACAGTGGCGTCCACGACGCGCGCTCGGGTCACCTGCATCCGCTGAAGTACAGCCTGGGCCTCGCACGGGCTGCGGCCGGGCTGGGCGTGCGCATCCACGAGGAGACGGCGGTCACCGGCATGACCCCCGGTGCGCGCGTGCGACTTCAGACCGCCACGGGCAGCGTGACGGCATCGCAGGTGCTGCTGGCCGGCAATGTCTATCTGCAGGGGGTGGCCCGGCAGCTCGAGCCGCGCATCATGCCGGTGGGCACCTATATCGTGTGCTCTCGCCCGCTCGACCCGGGCCTGTGCGACTCCCTCATTCCCAGCCGCTCGGCAGTGTGCGACACCAACTTCGTGCTCGACTACTTCCGCCCCACGGCAGACCACCGCATGCTGTACGGCGGGCGCGTGAGCTACAGCACCGCCACGCCACGCGACCTGGTGGCCAGCATGCACAAGCGCATGCGCACCACTTTCCCGCAGCTCGCGCGCACCGAGCTTGAGTACGCCTGGGGCGGCTTTGTCGACATCTC
>CBFGPV010000181.1:0-8369 GCA_965650765.1 uncultured Burkholderiales bacterium | reverse complement strand
CGCCACGCCAACGCTCGCCCTCTCCCCAACCCTCTCCCGCAAGCGGGAGAGGGAGCGAACCCCGCTTTCAACGCAACGCCCCGAGTCCCCGCGCCTCACCGCCCACTGGCGCCGATGCCCCGGACGCTGCGCACCGCCAGCCCATACGCCACCAGCGACAGGCCCGCCATCGCCGCGAGCACCCACACCCCCACGCCATGACCCGCCGCGTCGGCCAACAGCGCAAATGCCACCGGCGCCAGGGCCTTGCCCGCAAACGCCGGGGCGGCCAGTCGGCCCAGCAGGCTGCCATAGCCCTCGCGCCCGTACAGCTCGGCCGGCACCGTGCCTCGCACAATGGTCATCACCCCGTTGCTGGCGCCATAAAGCGCCGCGAACATCCAGGCCCACAGACCCGCCCCTCGCACCTCGCCCAGCAACAGCAGCGCCAGCAACATGACGGCCATGGCGACATAACCGACCGTGACGGCACGCACCTGGCGCGCCCCGGCAAACTCGACGATGCGCCCGAGCACCTGCATCGGGCCGACCAGCACGGACACGGCAATGGCCTCGCCGGGGGTCAGGCCGCGCGACTGCAGCGTGGCCAGCAGATGCACCGACAGGGCAGAGAACACGATCGCCCCCAGCCCGAACGACAGGCCCAGCCACCACAGGCCGGCGAGGCTGCGCGGCGCGGCCTCGGCAGGCGCCGCGGTGGCCGTGGCCAGGTGCGGACGCTCGGGCCGCCCGGGCAGCAGCAGGGCATGCAGCGGCAGGCACAAGACAAGCTGAAGAACGGCATAGGCCCACAGCGTGCCGCGCCATCCCCACTGTTCATTCAGCAGATGGGTCAGCGGCCAGAACGCCGTGCTGGCCAGGCCGCCGAACAGCGTGAGCGCGGTCACCGCGCCCCGGTAGCGGTCACCGGCCACCTGGCTCAGCGTGGCGAATGCCGGGTCGTACAGCGTGGCCGACATCGCCACGCCCGCCAGCAGCCAGGCCACCACAAACACCACGACATGGGGTGACGCGGCCATCAGGCCCAGGGCCACTGCGGCCAGCACCGAACCGGCCGCCATCACGCGCGAGCCGCCGACCCGGTCGATCCAGCGGCCCGCCAGCCCGGCACTGGCGCCGGACGCCAGCAGGCCGCCGGTGTAGGCTGCCAGCACCAGGGCCACATCCACGCCCAGGTCGCGGGCCATGGGGGCCGCCAGCACGGCGATGGCGTAGTGCAGGCTGCCCCAGGACACGATCTGCGTCACGCCCAGGGCTGGCACGAGCACGCGCAGGCGCTGCGGGTCACCCGCCGTGCCGGCGGCCGGCGGTGCAGGCACCGCGCTCATGCTGCGCAGCAGCCCGTGCGCTCAGCCTGCTGCGCCGGGGCCGCGGACACGACGGGTGCGCCGCTCGAGCAGCCGCATCCGGCCCGGCCCTCGTCCTGCGCGCGGGCATCGGCCACACAGCAGGCACTGTCTGCGCGTGCCACCGGCGGCGGGCCCCCGCAGCATCCTGTCGAGGCGGTGTCGGTGGAGCGGGTCGCCAGATCCACCGAACACACGCCCGTCTCGGGCAGATCCAGCTGCACCGCGTCGGCGGCCACGCGATCGCCGGCCAGTGCGGCCACCACCGAGCGGGCCTGCTCGTAGCCGGTGGCCATCAGGAAGTTCGGCGCCCGGCCGTAACTCTTGGCACCGAGGGTGTAGTAGCCCGATTCAGGATGTGCCAGTTCACGGTGGCCATGCGGGCGCACGGTGCCGCAGCTGTGCTCATTGGGGTCGATCAGCGGGGCCAGCGCCGGTGTGCTCTCGAGCCAGGGGTCGAGTTGCAGGCGCAGCTCACGTCCGAGCGTGAGGTCCGGTCGCGAACCGGTGGCCACCACGATCTGCTCGACCGACTCGATGGCCGGGCGGGTGCTGTCCAGTGCCTGCACCCGCAGCGTGGTCTCCTGGTGATCGATGGCCGCGATCTGGAACCCCATGTGCAGTGCCAAGCGCTGCTGCGTCACCAGCGACTGCAGCCGCTGGCCGAGCGCACCGCGCGCCGGCAGGCCGTCGCGCTCGCCGCCGCCGAACAGCCGGCGCAGGTCGGTGCCGCGCACGGCCCAGCTGATGCGGGTGTGGCTGTCGGCCTCGGCCAGCTCGGCCAGCGCCAGCAGCGTGCCGGCTGCCGAATGACCGGCACCGACCACCAGCACATGCCGGCCGATGTAGCGCTGCCGCTCGGCACCGAGCACATCGGGCATGCCGTACTGCAGCCGCCCGCTTGCGACCGCCGCTGCCTCGCCCGGCGCCGGCAGGCCGCCCGCCCCGGCAGGGTTCGGCTGCCCCCAGGTGCCGGTGGCATCGATCACCGCGCGGGCCAGGACGTCTCGCTCCCGGCCGTCACGCAGCACACGCAGCACGAACGGCACCTGCTCGCGGCCGGCGGTGCGCACCTTGTCCAGGCCCTGCCGGCCGATGGCCACGACCCGTGCATCGCACTGGATGTGGGGCCGAAGCTGCGGCAGTGCGCCCAGCGGCAGCAGGTAGTCGTCGAGCAGGCTGGCCACAAGCGGCAGGGTGTCCGGGTCGGGACGGCGCCAGCCCGACGCCTCGAGCAGGACTGCCGCCGCCGGGTCCAGGTTGTAGCGCCATGGCGAGAACAGCCGAACGTGCCTCAAGCCCTGCCAGTGCGACGCCACGGTGGCGCCTGCCTCGAACAGCTGCCAGGGCAAGCCGCGCTGCGTCAGGTGGGCCGCAGCCGCCAGGCCGATCGGCCCGGCACCGATGATGGCGACCGGAAGGCGGTCGGGTGTGGGGAGATGGCTCATGAAGCGGGTCCTTTCCTGGTCATTCGTTGTTCGTCGTTGAACGAACGATAGGGTACAAAACATCCGCAGACAAGCGGATGGAACGGTCAAAGGGCGTGGATCAACGCCTTCAGTTCGGCCAGCCGGGCCGGGTCGATGCAGTAGCAGGTGCGCTGCTCCTGCGCCGAGCCCAGGACCAGTCCGGCCTCCTTCAGCACCTTCACATGCTGGGAGGTGGTGGAGGGTGCCAGTCCGACCACATCGGACAGGTTGCCGAAGTAACAGGTGCCATGTGCCGCGAGGTAGCGCACCAGCTGGAGCCGGGCCGGATGCGCCAGTGCCTTGCACAGCAGGGCCAGGCGTTCGATGTCCAGCGGTGCGGGCGAGGGGGCCGCGGCGGCGCAGGTGGACTCGGGCAGACAGGTCAGGTCAGTCATGGTGCAGGGTTGTCACTGAAGCCACTGAATGTTCGTCGTTTTACGAATAACGAATAGTCTAGTCCGTATCGGCCCTTGCATCAAGCCCGAGGCCGGCTGCCGCCACTTGTGGCATGGTTCCGGCGTTCAAGTTCATCTGGTTACAGCCGATAGAACAAACGATAGCCCGGCCGGCCGCATGCGGCCGGAACGTCTCACCGCGCACCACAAGGGCCCCGCGTGATCACCATGCCTCTGTTTCCGACCCGCCTGATCGGCCTGGGCCTGGCTGCCCTGCTGGCCGCCTGCAGCTCCCCTCCGACCGTCCCGACGGTGCCGGCCTACGAAGGCCCGCCGCGCAACGAAACCGTCTGGGCCGTGACCAGCGGCCACGACCTGCTGCGCCTGCGTGCCGGCCAGCCGGGTGTGGTACAGGCCCGCCTGAAGCTCAGCGGCCTGGCTGCCGGCGAGCGGGTGCTGGGCATCGACTACCGGGTCGCGCGCGGCGTGCTGCATGCGCTGGGCAGCAGCGGCCGGATCTACACGGTCAACACCGGCACGGGCGCGGTGACCCCGCTGGGCAACGCGCCGTTCGCGCTGCCGCTGCAGGGGCAGGCGCACGGCTTTGACTTCAACCCCGCCGCCGACCGCATCCGCATCGTCAGTGACGCGGGCCAGAACCTGCGGGCCCACCCCGACACCGGCGCCCTGGTCGACGCCGCCCCCGACCAGCCCGGCCTGCAGCCCGACGGCGCGTTGCGCTATGCCAGCGGCGACCCGCATGCCGGCCGCGCACCGCGCGTCGAGGGTGCCGCCTACACCTACAACAAGGACAACGACAAGCTCACGACCAACTACGCCATCGACGCCGCACTCGGCACCTTGGTGACCCAGGGTTCGGTCGAGGGCCGCATGCCGGTGGTGTCGCCCAACACCGGCACGCTGTTCACGGTGGGGCCGCTGGGGCTGGGCCCGGTGCGCCAGGTCAGCTTCGACATTGCCGACATCAACAACGTTGCGCTGGCCGCCCTGAGCGCCGGCCAGGAGCGCGCCTCGACGCTGCATGTGATCGACCTGGCCACCGGCCAGGCCCGCCGCCTCGGGGTGATCGGTGACGGCACCCCGGTGATCGCGCTGGCCATCGAACCATGACCGGGCCGATGCGCATGCGTACCCGGATCCGGCTGGCCGTGCTCGCCGCCACCGCGCAGGCGGCCATGGCGGTCGCCGCACCCGCCACCGTGACGGTGACCGATGCCGCGGGCACGCCACTGGACGATGCCGTGGTGGCCTTTGTGCCCGAATCCGGCCCGCGCATCGCAAAGGGCAGCAGCGCCGAAATCGAGCAGCGTGAGCGCCAGTTCGCACCGCGCGTGACGGTGGTGCAGACCGGCACGGCGGTGAGCTTCCCGAACCGCGACACGGTGCGCCATCACGTCTATTCGTTCTCGCAGGCGAAGGCGTTCGAGCTGAAGCTCTACATCGGCACCCCGGCCGAGCCGGTGGTGTTCGACAAGCCCGGGACCGTGGTGCTGGGCTGCAACATCCATGACCAGATGGTGGCCTGGGTGCATGTGGTCGACACGCCGTGGTTCGCCCGCAGCACCGGCGGCACGGCCCGTGTCGCGGAGGTGCCGGCCGGCAGCTACCGGCTGCAGGTGTGGCATCCGCGCTGGCCTGACGGCAAGCTGCCGCACGTGCAGGACGTCCGCGTCGGCAGCACCGCCACCGCGCTGACCGTGCGCCTGCCGCTGGCCGCCCAACCCTGAGTCGCTTGATGCAGCCCGCCGCCCCCACCGCCGAACCTGCACCGCGCTGGGGCAGCCCACGCTGGTTCGGGCACCGCCTCGGGCGGCGCATCGTGGGCCTGTTCCTGGCGCTGCTGCTGGTGGTGCAGGCGCTGAGCTTTTTTGCCACCCGTGCGAGCATCGACCGCAACGCCCGGGCCGAGATCGGCAAGGAGCTGAAGGTTGGTGGTCAGGTGTTTCGCCGGCTGCTGGCCCAGAACGCGCAGAAGCTGAGCGACGGCGCCAGCCTGCTGGCGGCCGACTACGGCTTCCGCTCGGCCGTCAACTCCGACGACATCGACACCATCAGCTCAGTGCTGGCCAACCATGGTGAACGCATCGGTGCGTCGATCACGCTGCTGCTGGACACCGCCTTCGAGATCCGTGCCTCGGCCCAGCCCGGCAGCGCGGCCCTCAAGCCTGCAGTGCGCCGCCTGGCACGGCGCTCCAGTGATGCAGCCCTGCCCGGCGGACGCCCGGCCAGCGAGGTCGTCGCCCTGGGCGGACGGGCCTACCAGATGGTCATGGTGCCGATGCGCGCCCCGCTGGTGATCGGCTGGGTGGTGATGGGTTTCCCGCTCGACGAGCGCCTGGTCAACGATCTGCGCGATGTGTCCAACCTGCATGCCACGCTGCTGGTGGACACCGAATCGGCCGAGGGCTGGGCCATCGGTGCCAGCACGCTGGACGCTGTGGCCTCGCGCGAGCTGGCGCAGCAGGCCGCGCAGCAGCCCGACGACACCCTGGGCGTCACGATCGAGCTGGCCGGCCACGACCACGGCGCACGCAGCCTGGTGCTCGACCCGGACTCGGGCGGCCACGTCCGGGCGGTGCTGGTGCGCTCGATCGACGAGGCCGTGGCACCGTACCGCCAGTTGCAACTGGCGCTGGCGCTGCTCACACTGCTCGGCGTGGCGATCTTTGCCGCCGGCAGTGTGGTCACGGCCCGACGCATCACCACCCCGGTGCGAGCCCTGGTCCAGGCCGCCGACCGGCTGGGCCGGGGCGACTACGGCACCCCGGTGGACGTGCGCAGTGCCGACGAGATCGGCGAGCTGGCCCAGGCCTTCGAGCGCATGCGCGAAAACGTGGACGCGCAGCAGCGCGAGATCGTGCGCCTGGCCTACTGGGACACCCTGACCGGGCTGCCCAACCGGGTGCAGTTCCGCGACGCCACGCAGGCCGCCATCGAGGCGGCGCGCGGGCGCCTGGGCATCCCGACCACGGGCGACGGCTCGCGCTCGGGCGGCTCGCCCGGCCATGTGTCGGTGCTGATGCTCGACATCGACCGCTTCAAGCATGTGAACGACGTGCTGGGTTATGAATTCGGCGATCGCCTGCTGCGTCAGGTGGCCGAGCGGCTGGCCGGCGCCTCGGTGCGCGCAGGCGACCTGGTGGCTCGCCTGAGTGGCGACGAGTTCGCGGTGCTGCTGCCCGACACCGATGCCCACCGCGCCCAGCTCGTGGCGGAGCGCATGGCCGCGGCCTTTGTCGAGCCGCTGGTGCTGGACGAGCAGACCGTCGACCTGGGCGCCAGCATCGGCGTGGCCACCAGCCCCGACCACGCCACCGAGGCCGACGCGCTGATGAGCCGGGCCGAGGTGGCCATGTATGCCGCCAAGCGGCGCACGGCCGGTGTGCTGATCTACGACCCGTCGATCGACTCGGGCAGCGCCCAGACGCTGTCGCTGCTCAGCGGCCTGCGCCGGGCTGTCGACCATGGCGAGTTGCGCCTCTACCTGCAACCCAAGGTGTCGCTCGACGAAGCGCGTGTGGTGGGAGCCGAAGCCCTGGTGCGCTGGCATCACCCCAAGCGCGGCCTGGTGCCGCCGATGGAGTTCATCCCGTTTGCCGAGCAGACGGGCTTCATCCGCACACTGACGGCCTGGGTGGCGGCCGAGAGCCTGCGCACCTGGCGGGTGCTGAATGACATGGGACTGCCGCTGGCGCTGTCGGTGAACCTGTCCACACGCGACCTGATGGACCCGGACCTGCCGCAGAAATTCGGCGCCCTGCTCGACGCCCACGGTGTGCCGGCCGAAGCCCTGTGCCTGGAGATCACCGAAAGCGCGATCATGGACGACCCGGCCCGCGCGCTGCAGACCCTGGAGCGGCTCAATGCGATGGGCTTCCACCTGTCGATCGACGACTTCGGCACCGGGTATTCATCGCTCGCCTACCTCAAGCGGCTGCCGGTGGACGAGCTGAAGATCGACAAGTCCTTCGTGATGCAGATGACGCGCGACAGCGACGACGCGAAGATCGTGCGCTCGACCATCGACCTGGCGCACAACCTGGGGCTGTCGGTGGTGGCCGAGGGGGTGGAAACCCCGGCGGTGTGGCGCACGCTGCGCAGCCTGGACTGCGACCTGGCGCAGGGCTACCTGATCGGCCGCCCGATGCCGGGCGATGCCTTCGCCCAGTGGGCCGCGCAGTGGAACGACCGCGAAGGCCTGGTACTGCGCGACTCGCCGAACACGATGCACTGAGGCGGTCGGGGCCCCGCCCCGACACCTCGCCCCGGGCCCATGCTCAGCCGGCGAGCTTCTTCTTCAGCAGCTCGTTGACCTGGGCCGGGTTGGCCTTGCCCTTGGTCGCCTTCATCGCCTGGCCGACCAGCGCATTGAAGGCCTTCTCCTTGCCGGCGCGGAACTCCTCGACCGATTTCGCATTGGCCGCCAGCACCTCGTCGAGGATGGCCTCGAGCGCGCCGGTGTCGCTCATCTGCTTCAGGCCCTTGGACTCGATCAGCGCATCGACGTCGCTGCCCTCGCCCGTCCACAGCGACTCGAACACCTGCTTGGCACCGTTGTTCGAGATCGTGCCGTCGCTGATGCGTGCGATCAGCCGGGCCAGCACGTCGGCGCTCACTGGCGCCGACTCGATCGTGCGCCCTTCGGCATTGAGCCGGCGCGAGATCTCGCCCATCACCCAGTTGGCCACGAGCTTGGGCGCGGCGCCGGCCGCCTTGGCCGCCTCGTAGTAGCCGGCCACCGCCAGGCTCTGGGTCATCATGGTCGCGTCATAGGCCGGCAGGCCGTCGTCGCGCTGGAAGCGTGCGGCCATCACGGCGGGCAGTTCGGGCATCTCGGCCTGCACCCGCTCGACCCACTCGGGGGCGATCACCAGCGGCGGCAGGTCCGGGTCGGGGAAGTAGCGGTAGTCGTGCGCGTCTTCCTTGGTGCGCATGGCCCGCGTTTCGCCGGTGTCGGGGTTGAACAGCACCGTGGCCTGCTGGATCGCGCGGCCGTCTTCGAGCTCGTCGATCTGCCAGTTGATCTCGGCGTCGATCGCCTGCTGCAGGAAGCGGAAGCTGTTGAGGTTCTTGATCTCGCGGCGGGTGCCCAGCGGCTGCCCCGGCTTGCGCACCGACACGTTGGCGTCGCAGCGGAA
>CBFGPV010000180.1:0-8506 GCA_965650765.1 uncultured Burkholderiales bacterium | reverse complement strand
TCCCGCAAGCGGGAGAGGGAGAACGCCCCACGCACCCTTCGAGCCCTCCCGCGCCCGACGCCAAGGACCACGCCATGACCTACCTGCTCGCCCTGGACCAGGGCACCTCCAGCTCCCGCAGCATCGTCTTCGACGGCCAAGGCAACGTCGTCGCGATGGCTCAACGGGAGTTCCAGCAGATCTATCCCCAGCCCGGCTGGGTCGAGCACGACCCGCGCGAGATCTGGAGCAGTCAGCTGGCCACCGCCCATGAGGTGTTCGGCAAGGCCGGCCTCAAGGCCGCCGACATGGCCGCGCTGGGCATCACCAACCAGCGCGAGACCACCGTGGTGTGGAATCGCCGCACCGGCGAACCCGTCTACAACGCCATCGTCTGGCAGGACCGCCGCGCCGAACCCGCCTGTGCCGCACTGCGCGAACAAGGGCTGGAGCCCATGGTGCGCGAACGCACCGGGCTCGTGATCGATGCCTACTTCTCGGGCACCAAGATCCAGTGGATCCTGGACCACGTGAGCGGCGCCCGCGCTGCGGCCGAACGCGGCGAACTGGCTTTCGGCACCGTCGATGCCTGGCTGATCTGGCAGCTCACCGGCGGACGGCTGCACGTCACCGACGTGAGCAATGCCTCGCGCACGATGTTGTTCAACATCCACCGCAACGAGTGGGACGACGACCTGCTCGCCGCCCTGCGCATCCCGCGCAGCATGCTGCCCGAGGTGCATCCGTCGGCCCATGTCTTCGGTCAGACCGACGCGGCGGTGCTGGGTGCCAGCCTGCGTATCGGTGGTGTGGCCGGCGACCAGCAAAGTGCGCTGTTCGGCCAGGCCTGCTTCAAGGCCGGTCTGGCGAAAAACACCTACGGCACGGGCTGCTTCATGCTGATGCACACCGGCACCAGCGGCAAGCCCTCGGAAAACGGCCTGATCACGACCTCGGCCGCGCAGCCCACCGCCACGCCGGAATTCGCCCTGGAGGGCAGTGTGTTCATCGGTGGTGCCGTCGTGCAGTGGCTGCGCGATGGCCTGCGTGCCATCAAGGGTTCGGGCGAAGTGCAGGCACTGGCCGAGTCGGTGCCTGATTCGGGCGGCGTGATGTTCGTGCCGGCCTTCACCGGCCTGGGCGCGCCATACTGGAAGCCCAAGGCCAGCGGTGCCATCGTGGGCCTCACCCGCGGCAGCTCGGTGGCACACATCGCACGCGCCGCACTCGAGTCGATCGCCTTCCAGAGCGCCGCGCTGCTGCAGGCCATGAGCCGCGATGCCCAGGCCGCCGGCGGGTCGGCAGTGGCCGAGCTGCGCGTGGACGGCGGGGCCTGCGTGAACAACCTGCTGATGCAGTTCCAGGCCGACCTGCTGGGCATCCCGGTGGTGCGACCCAAGGTGATCGAGACCACCGCGCTCGGTGCGGCCTACCTGGCCGGCCTGAGCTGCGGCGTGTACAGCAGCCTGGATGAACTCAGCGCACAGTGGCAGGTCGAGCGCCGCTTCCTGCCCACGATGTCGCGCGACCGTGCTGCCGGCCTGATGGCGCAGTGGGAACACGCGGTGCGCCAGGCCACGCTGGAATGAACGCGAGGGAGCGATCGATGAACCGGTTCAACAAGCTCACGGTGGGGCAGCGCCTGGCCGCCGGCTTCGGGCTGGCGCTGCTGCTGATGGTGGTGGTGTCGGCCCTGGCCTGGTGGGTGCTGGCCGCGGTGAAGTCCGATGTGGACGTCATCGTCAAGGAAAACAACCGCAAGACCGAGCTGGCCTGGCAGATGCGCGGTGAGCTCGAGGGCGTGGCACGTGCCGTGCGCAACACCATCATCTCGCGCAACCAGGAGGTGCAGGCCAGCCAGAAGGAGGCCATCGCCCAGGGGTTGAAGCAGTTCGAAGCGCTGTATGCCGAGCTGGGCACGAGGCTGGTGAGCGACGAGGAGCGCGAGGCCTACGCCCGCATCGAGACGCTGCGCCGCCAGGTGCTGCCGCTGTACGACGAGGCCCTGCAGCAGGCGCTGTCGGGCCAGAAGGAGCGTGCCGGCGAAACCCTGCTGGAACAGGTGCAGGGCCCGCAGACGCAGTGGTTCGAGGCCATGCAGGCGCTGATCGGACTGCAGCAGCGCAACACCCTGGACAACGTGGCCCGCGTGGACACCGGCCATGCCACCGCCACCGCCGGGCTGCTGGGCGGCGTGGCCCTGGCGGTGCTGCTGAGCGCGGCGCTGGCCGTGCTCATCACACGCTCGCTGCTGCGCGACATGGGCGGCGAACCCGACTACGCCAGCGCCGTGGCCCGTCGCATCGCCGCCGGCGACCTGAGCACCCCCATCGCCTTGCGCCCGGGCGACCGGCACAGCCTGCTGGCCGCGATGCGCGAGATGCAGTCCAGCCTGCGCGCAGTGATCGAGAACATCCAGGGTGCGGCCGAATCGGTCACCACCGCCAGCAGCGAGATCGCCCAGGGCAACCAGGACCTGAGCGGGCGCACCGAACAGCAGGCCAGCAGCCTGCAGCAGACCACCTCGTCGATGGTGCAGCTCACCACCACGGTGCAGCACAACAGTGCATCGGCCCGCCAGGCCAGCGCACTGGCCGAGGCCGCCTCGGGTGTGGCGGTGCGTGGCGGCCAGGCCGTGGGCAGTGTGGTGCAGCGCATGGAGGAGATCCAGGGGTCGAGCCGCAAGATCACCGAGATCATCGGCGTGATCGACGGCATTGCGTTCCAGACGAACATCCTCGCGCTGAACGCCGCCGTCGAGGCTGCCCGCGCCGGCGAGCAGGGCCGCGGCTTTGCGGTGGTGGCCGGTGAAGTGCGCACGCTGGCCCAGCGCAGCGCCGAAGCCGCACGGGAGATCAAGACGCTGATCTCCGACAGTGTGGAGAAGGTCGAGGGCGGCAGCCGGCTGGTTCAGGATGCGGGCCAGACCATGGACGAGATCGTCGAGCAGGTGCGCCGTGTGGCGGCGCTGGTGGGCGAGATCACCCGCGCATCGATCGAACAGGAAAGCGGCATCGGCCAGATCGGCCAGGCGATGGAGCAGCTCGACCGCATGACACAGCAGAACGCCGCGCTGGTCGAGCAGAGCACCGCGGCGGCCGAAAGCCTGCGTGAGCAGGCGCGCCGGCTGAGCGAGACGGTGTCGACCTTCCGGGTGGCGCCGGCCTGAGACGCCGGGATGTCAGCGGATGTCGGTGGCGGGCATGAACAGCACCCGCCCACCGCCCACGCGCTGCCGCGCCTCGACCTGCTCGCAGCGTGCCGGCGGCGGCTGCAGATGCGCCGGGATGCCGTCGATCCACAGGCGGCAGCGGCCGGGCGGCGGCAGGCGGTCAGCGGGAATGCCGCGCAGGGTGTGGGGCCCGTAGTCGATGTGCGCGACCTCCCCGGTGGCACGCGCCCGTGCGGATTCGCCCCAGATCACCACCCCACCCCAGCTTTCAGCGTCGGCATGGGCCTTGTTGCACGACATGGCAGGCGGCTGACGATCGGCCCGCACGCCCGGGTACCAGATCGCGCACCGCCCCTGAGGCGGCACACGCTCCGGCGGCACGCGAAACGCCGTGCTGCCGCTGCGCTCGGGCCCGCCCGGGCGCGAGGTCGAGGGGATGCTGCTGCAGGCCGCCAGCACGGCAGCCAGGGCCAGAGGGACAACAGTGCGGGGAAGCGCCAGGCGGGAACAAGCGGACAACATGGTGGCAGGCGAAGGGCAGGCGCCAGCACATGGCCGGCGGGAACAGTGACTTTAGTCACATCACAGAGCTCGTAGTAACAGGATATTGCGCCCCGGCTTGCGGCATCTCCCGACACCTCCTGCCACCACGCTGTCAGCAGGCGCCGCGCACGATGAGGGTCCACACAGACCTTCAGGAGTGACCCCATGAGCATGCCGTCCGGCCCCGCGGTGAACTGGTTCGAGATTCCCGTGCAGGACATGGAGCGCGCGCAGCGCTTCTACGAAACCATCCTCGGACAACCCCTGCAGCGCGAACAGATGGGCGCCTACACGCTGGCGCTGTTCCCGCATGACCCGGCACAGACGGGTGGCTGCCTGATCACCGGTGGCGAGGCCTCGGCCCCGTCGGACCAGGGCACGCTCGTGTACCTGAATGCCGCACCTTCGATCGACGCGGTGCTGGCCCGGGTGGACGCGGCGGGAGGACAGGTGAGCCTGCCGCGCGTGGCCCTGCCGGGCGACCTGGGCTGCATTGCCCATCTGGTCGATCCGGACGGCAATCGTGTGGGCCTGCACGCACTGGCGTAGCATGTGGCGACTGCTCCCCCGCCTGCCCTGCCTGCATCCGCTGCCCCAGCCCATGCCGAGCCTTCCCGCCATGCCTGCGCCCACCGCTTCACGCGATCGTCCCCACCGGCCCGACGGCCTGCCGGGGCTGGGCCCGCGCAGCATCGCGATGCTGGCACGGGTGGGTGTCACCTCGGCCGAGGCGCTGCGCGACAGCGACCCGATCGAGCTCTACCTGCGCCTGCGCGCGGCCTGGCCCGGCACCAGCCTCAACATGCTGTATGCGCTGATCGGTGCACAGGAAGGGCGCGACTGGCGGGAGATCCAGCGTGAACGACGCACTGAACTTCTGCTTCGGCTGGACGCCCTCGGCCACGCCCCCCGCTGACGAAAGCCCGCCCATGCGCCGCGCCGACCGCCTGTTCCAGATCGTCCAGCTCATCCGCGGCCGCAGGCTGAGCACCGCCACCTGGCTGGCCACGCGGCTGGAGGTGTCCGAGCGCACCATCTACCGCGACGTGGCCGACCTGCAGCGCCAGGGCGTGCCCATCGAGGGCGAAGCCGGCATGGGCTACCGCATGCGCGCCGGCTTCGACCTGCCACCGCTGATGTTCAACGCCAACGAGGCCCAGTCGCTCGTGGCGGCCGTGCGCATGGCCCAGGGCTGGATGACCCCGCAACTGGCCGCCGGCGCAGAAAACGCGCTGGGCAAGATCATGGCCGTGCTGCCCTCGGCCGAACGGGTGGCCGCCGAAAGCCTGCCGCTCTACGCCCCGGCCGTGGCCATCGCCGAAGCCACCCGCAATCACCTCGCCACGCTCAAGCATGCCGCCGAGCAGCGCCGCAAGCTGCACATGCTCTACACCGACCTGCAGGACCGGCAAAGCGAACGGGTGGTACGCCCGCTCGGCTGCTTCTACTGGGGCCGCGTGTGGACCCTGGCCGCCTGGTGTGAGCACCGCCAGGACTTCCGCAGCTTCCGCATCGACCGCATCGACACCCTGCAACTGCTGGACGAACGCTTCCGCGACGAACCCGGCCGCACGCTGGCCGACCTGTTCCGCCAGGCCGAGGCGGAGCAGTGTGAGCGCGAGCCGGTGGTGACGGGACAGTAGGTCGGTCCGCTGCAAAACGGACGAAGCCGTGGCCCTGCGGCTGCGACGGGTGTTGGCCACTGAGGCAACAGCACCAAAAGGCCTGAACGGCAATCCCCCAAGCGAGCGAGTGCACACCGCCGCCCACGCTCGCTTACAGTGGCCGCCGACGCCAACTCCGTACCTCACCGACATGCTGCGCCTGCTCGCAACAACCCTGATGGCCCTGAGTGCTGCCCTGCTGACGGGGTGTGTGGCCACGACCGCCTACGTGCACAAGTACAAAGCGGCGCCCCCGGGCGTGGTGATCGATGTCTCGTCGGATCCGATATTCACCTTCCTATCCAAACCCATCGGAGCGGCGCTGATTCCTGAGTCGCAGGTCTACGTGCTGTCTTCACAGAAAGGAGTGACGGGTATCGGACTGCTCGGAATCCTGGGCGCTCTGGCCGTCGACGCAGCCAACCAGCCGACGCTGGCGCCTGAGGTCACGCGTGCGTTCGGATTCCGCCTGGACCAGACCACGCGAGAAGCCATGTCAAACGCTGCGCGCGAGCAGGGCCAGAACCTTCCGCTCGGAACGTCCCAGTACGTGGACCGCGTCAAGGGACGCGCCATGCTTATCGCACCCGCCGTGATGCTGTCCAGGGTGTCCGATACGCACTTCCGTCCGCAGGTGATCCTCTATGCCCATCATCAAGGAGAGACCGCCATTGATGGCATCGGGTTGGTCTTCATCGCTCATTCCCCCGAGTCGCGCGCACTGACCGGAGATGGCGGCTGGTCAGAAGGTTCTCGACTGCGCGATGAAGCCAACCGGCTTGTCCGGGATCTTTCGCATGCGCTGGTGCACGAACTGACCACGGGTCTCCCACGATCTGGCTTGAAGCAAGCCACACTGGTATTGCCGCTGCCCGACGATCTGGAACCGCAAGAAGCCACCGTCGCCTACCTGGACGACTATCGCGGCAGCACGCTGCTTTACTACCTCGGTCGATTCCAGGGCATCTACCTCATGCCGCCCAACCTGGTGCAACCGAAGGACGTCAAGCCCTGGGTTCCACCGGCCTCCTAGCATGTCGGGCAGCGCGACTGCAGTCGCGCAGGCCGGGAGCCTGCCTCGCTCACACCCGGCCTCTAGAGTCTCCCCCCCAAACCCAGGGCCCTCCCGGGTTTCCCCGCTGACCGGCGGGCAGCGGCGATTCCTATAGTGCGGCAACGAACACGAACGGTCGTTCGTTTTTCAACGCCAACACGAAGAGGTCCCGCATGCTCCACACCCGCACTTGGGCGCTGGCCGCCCTGGCCAGCCTGACGCTTGCCGCCTGTGGCGGCGGTGGCGACGATGCCCCGCCGGCGCGCGCCACCATCATCACGGCCCAGGTGGCCGGCCAGGCCACGGCCGCGCAGATCGACGCCGGCACCGCCGCCTCGGGCCTGCAGGCGCTGTCCGGGCCGGCCGCCTGCGGTGTGGAGGTGCGTTACGTGCTCTACATGACGCGTGACCCGCGCGGCGAACCGGCCACGGCCTCGACCGGTGTGCTGGTGCCCTCGGGCACCGGCGCGCAGTGCAGCGGCGAGCGTCCGGTGCTGCTGTATGCACACGGCACCGACACCAACCGCGCCAAGAACATGGCCGACATCGTCAACGACGGTGAGGCCAAGCTCGTGATGGCGATGTTTGCCGCGCAGGGTTTCATCGTGGTGGCGCCCAACTACCTGGGCTATGACCGCTCCAGCCTCGACTACCACCCCTACCTGAACGCCGAGGCGCAGGCGGTCGACATGATCGACGGGCTGCGCGCCGCACGCGCCCATCTGGCGGCCGCCAGCAGCGTGAAGCCGTCGAACAAGCTGTTCGTCTCGGGCTATTCGCAAGGCGGCCATGTGGCGATGGCCACGCACAAGGTGCTGCAGCGTGACCATGCCAGCGAGTTCACGGTGACGGCCTCGGGCCCGATGGCCGGGCCGTACAACCTGGGCAAGTTCGGCCTGGCGATCAACCGCGACCTGCAGGTCAATGCGGGTGCGGTGATCTTCACGCCGATGCTGATCACGAGCTACCAGCAGTCCTACGGCAACCTCTACACCCGGCCTTCCGAGATGTACCAGGCGCCGTACGACACCACCGCCCCCACGCTGTTCCCGAGTTCGGTGCCCGTGGCCCAGCTGGTGGCGCAGGGCAAGCTGCCGGCCGACCCGACCTTCACTGCCAAGCTGTTCGGCCCGGGCGGCCTGATCGCCGACAGTGCGCGCCTGGACTACGCCAACAACCCCGAGAACGGCTTCCGCAAGGCGATGGAGCGCAACACGCTGCTGGGCTGGACGCCGACGCGGCCGATGGCCATGTGCTCGGGCGCGAATGACCCGACGGTGTTCATCTTCAACCAGCAGGATGCGCAGGCCGACTTCGCCTCGCGGGGTGCCCTGGTGCCGGCCTTCGACCTGGAGAGCCGCGCCACGCTGCCGGCCGGCCCGGCCGGCGACCTGATCTACGGCGGCTTCCAGCAGGCCAAGGCCGCCGCAGGCGCCAATGCCGTGGCGAGCTATCACGGCGGGCTGGTGCCCCCGTTCTGCTCGGCCCTGATCCGCGGCTTCTTCCAGCAGGTGCTGGCCAGCGGCCAGTGAACGCCCCCGTGGCACACCCCCACACAGGCAAGGACACGACCATGACCCGTCTTTCCCTCCCGGCCCTGCTGGGCGCACTGGGCCTTGTCGCCTGCGTCGGCGCCCAGGCCCAGGATCAGTCGATCTACTTCGGCGGGGCCTTCATCAAAGTGGACTCGCAATCGCCGGCACTCAAGGGGGGCGCCCCGCTGCCGCCGCCGGGCGCCAACATCGACGTCGACGATGCGCGCACCCTGGTGTTCGGCTACAAGCGCTACTTCACCGACAACTGGGGCGTCGACTTTGCCCTCGGCCTGCCGCCGCGGCACAAGGTGTATGGCAAGGACTTCCTCAAGCCCTTCGGCCAGGTCGCTTCGGTCAAGCAGGTGGCCCCCACCGTGTTTGCCAACTACCGTTTCGGCCAGGCCGGCGACAAGTGGCGTCCCTTCGTGGGGGTGGGCATCAACTACACCCACTTCACCGGCGGGCGCAGCACGGCTTCGGGCGAGGCCGCCAGCGGCGGGCCGACCACGATCAAGCTCAAGGACTCGATCGGCCTGGCGGCCCAGGTGGGCATCAGCTA
>CBFGPV010000179.1:0-8644 GCA_965650765.1 uncultured Burkholderiales bacterium | reverse complement strand
CGACCGGGCAGGCCTTGATGCACAGCGTGCAGCCGATGCACCAGGCTTCGTCGATGATCGCCAGTGTGCGGGGCCCCTCCTGGCCGTGGGCCGGGTCGAGCGGTGTGGCCGCCTGGCCTGTCAGCGAGGCCAGGCGTGCGATGCCCTCGGCGCCGCCGGGCGGGCAACGGTTGATGGCGGCCTCGCCCGCGGCGATGGCCTGGGCATAGCTGCGGCAGTCAGGGTAGCCGCAGCGCGTGCATTGCGTCTGCGGCAGCAGGGCGTCGATCGCCTCGGCGGTGACGCTCACTTCACGCGGCGCACCGCCTTGCTGGCAGCACGCGCACGCGCGGCCGGCGCAGCGGCCTGTGCCTGGTCCTGGGCTTCATGGCGCGCAATGAACTCGCTCACCACCGGGTAGACCTTCTCGCGCCAGCGGCGACCCGAGAAGATGCCGTAGTGACCCGCCCCCTGCACGATGTAGTGCGGCTGTTCCTGCTTCGGAATGCCGGTACACAGGTCGTGCGCGGCCTGAGTCTGCCCGGCGCCGGAGATGTCGTCGAGTTCACCCTCGATCGTGAGCAGGGCGGTGGTGGTGATGTCCTGCGGACGCACCAGTTCGCCGCGCACTTCCCAGGTGCCGTTGACCAGCGCGAAATCCTGGAAGACGGTCTTGATGGTGTCGAGGTAGTAGTCGGCCGGCATGTCGAGCACGGCGTTGTACTCGTCATAGAACGAGCGGTGGGCATCGACGCTGTCGTCGTCACCGCGCACCAGGTCCATGAAGTAGTCGTAGTGCGAGCTGAGGTGGCGGTCCGGGTTCATCGCGACAAAGCCGGTGTGCTGCAGGAAGCCGGGGTACACGCGACGGCCGGCCCCCGGGTAGTTCGGCGGCACACGGTAGATCACGTTGTGCTCGAACCACTCGTAGCTCTTGTTCATCGCCAGGTTGTTCACCGCGGTGGGCGACTTGCGGGCGTCGATCGGGCCGCCCATCATCGTCATCGTGCGCGGCGTGGGCTCGCCCCGGCTGGCCATCAGCGAGATGGCGGCCAGCACCGGTACGGTCGGCTGGCACACCGAGATCACATGCACGTCCGGGCCGATGTGACGGATGAACTCCTGGACGTATTCGACGTAGTCGTCCAGATGGAACGGACCGGCTTCAAGCGGCACCATGCGGGCGTCGATCCAGTCGGTGATGTAGACCTTGTGGCCCTGCAGCAGGGTGCGCACGGTGTCGCGCAGCAGCGTGGCGTGGTGGCCGGACAGCGGGGCCACGACCAGCACGGACGGCTGGCCCTTCATCTTGGTCAGCAGGTCGCCTTCATCGGTGAAGCGCTTGAACCGCACCAGCCGGCAGAACGGCTTGGACACCGGCACCTGCTCCTGCACGGCCACTTCCACGCCGTCGACCACGGCCTTGGTGATGCCGAACTCGGGCTTCTCGTACTCCTTGGACAGTCGGTGCACAAGATCCAGCCCGGCCGACACGCGCTGGGCCAGCGGGGTGTGGGTGAAGGGCGACAGGGGATGACTGTAGAGCTTGGAGGCAGCGCTGGCGAACTCGGAGAACGGGCTCAGCAGGGCGCGTTGGGTTTCGTAAAGCTGATACAGCATGTTGAACCTTCGTGGGTAACGACTCGAAACCGGACCGGTGGTGCAGCCGGATTGCTGCACCGCACCATTCTAGGCATATGCGAACCATCGTGCCTGACGTCGTGACAACTCGTAATCCGCAAAAGTACGACCTTTGTGGGTCAATTCAGCGCAGAAACCGTTGATTTGTCACCTTGGTGACACAAAAAAGGGGTGCCGAAGCACCCCTTGCACTGGTTTGCCAGTCGTTTACATCACCTTGGCGATGGCATTGACCACGTAGTCGATGTTCTTGCTGTTGAGGGCGGCCACGCAGATCCGGCCGGAGTCGACACCGTACACGCCGAATTCGGTGCGCAGGCGCTGCATCTGCTCCTTGCTCAGGCCGGAGTAGCTGAACATGCCCTTTTGCTGCGTGATGAAACCCACGTCCTGGGCCACCCCCGCCGCCTTGAGCTTGGCCACCAGGGCGGTGCGCATCTCCTTGATGCGCACGCGCATGCCGGCCAGCTCGTCTTCCCAGAGCTTGCGCAGCTCGGGCGTGGTCAGCACCATCGCGACGACCTGGGCGCCGTGGATGGGCGGGTTGGAGTAGTTGGTGCGGATCACGCGCTTGAGCTGGGACAGCACGCGGTCGGCCTCTTCCTTGCTCTGGGCCACCACGCTCAGCGCGCCCACCCGCTCGCCGTACAGCGAGAAGCTCTTCGAGAACGAGGTCGAAACGAAGAAGTTCATGCCGGCGTCCATGAACATGCCGACCACTGCGCCGTCCTCGGCGATGCCTTCCCCGAAACCCTGGTAGGCCATGTCGAGGAAAGGCACCAGGCCGCGCGACTTCACGGCGTCGATCACCTGGGCCCATTGCTCCAGCGTGATGTCGTAGCCGGTCGGGTTGTGGCAGCAGGCGTGCAGCACGACGATGGTGCCGGGCTCCGCCGCCTTCAGGGCCGCCACCATGCCTTCGAAGTTCACGCCACGCTTGGCCGCATCGTAGTAGGGGTAGGTGGCCACCGGGAACCCGGCGGTTTCGAACAGCGCACGGTGGTTCTCCCAGCTCGGGTCGCTGATCAGCACCTGGGCCTGCGGGTTCAGGCGCTTGAGGAAGTCGGCGCCGATCTTCAGGCCGCCGGTTCCGCCCAGACCCTGAACGGTGGCGATGCGGCCTTCACGCACCGCAGCGCTGTCGGCGCCGAACACCAGACCCTGCACCGCCTTGTCATAGGCCGCGATGCCGTCGATCGGCAGGTAGCCGCGGGCCTTGGGGGCTTCCATCATCTGCTTCTCGGCAGCCGCAACGCACTGCAGCAGGGGAAGCTTGCCGTTGTCGTCATAGTAGACCCCCACGCCCAGGTTCACCTTGGCGGGGTTCGGGTCGGCGTTGAACTGTTCGTTCAGACCCAGGATCGGGTCACGCGGGGCCATGTCGACGGCGGCAAAAAGCGATGCCATGGTCAGTCCTTGTCAGTAGTGGGAAACCGGGAATTGGGCTAGTCTCAGCGTTTTGCCTGCCCCGCGCGCCCGATGGATCGGGCCCATGCGCGCCAGGGGAAACCCGTATTTTAGGCTGCCCATGACCGAAGCTCTTGCCGAAGTTGCAACCATCGACGAAAGCAAGTTCGTCAGCTTTCCGGATTCACCCTTCCGGCTGTACCAACCCTACCTGCCGGCCGGCGACCAGCCGGCGGCCATCGCCGCGCTGATCGAAGGCATCGAGGACGGCCTGAGCTTCCAGACGCTGCTGGGCGTGACCGGCTCGGGCAAGACCTACACGATGGCCAACGTCATTGCGCGCCTGGGCCGGCCGGCCATCGTCTTCGCGCCGAACAAGACGCTCGCCGCGCAGCTCTACAGCGAGTTCCGCGAGTTCTTCCCCAAGAACGCGGTGGAGTATTTTGTCAGCTACTACGACTACTACCAGCCTGAGGCGTATGTGCCTCAGCGCGACCTGTTCATCGAGAAGGACAGCTCGATCAACGAGCACATCGAGCAGATGCGGCTGTCGGCCACCAAGAGCCTGCTGGAGCGCCGCGACGTGGTCATCGTGGCCACTGTGTCGGCGATCTACGGCATCGGCAACCCGAGCGACTATCACCAGATGGTGATGACGCTGCGGGTGCATGACAAGGTCGGTCAGCGCGACGTGATCGCGCAATTGATCCGCATGCAGTACCAGCGCAACGAGACGGACTTCAGCCGAGGCACCTTCCGGGTGCGCGGCGACACGATCGATGTCTTTCCGGCCGAGCATTCCGAGCTGGCGATCCGCATCGAGCTGTTCGACGACGAGGTCGAGTCGCTGCAGCTGTTCGACCCGCTGACCGGCCGCATCCGCCAGAAGATCCCCCGCTTCACCGTCTATCCGTCCAGCCACTACGTGACCCCGCGCGAGCGGGTGCTGGCCGCCATCGAGACGATCAAGGAAGAGCTGCGACAGCGCCTGGACGAGCTGGTCAAGGCCGGCAAGCTCGTTGAGGCGCAGCGGCTGGAGCAGCGCACGCGTTTCGACCTGGAAATGCTGCAGGAGATCGGCCACTGCAAGGGCATCGAGAACTACACGAGGCACCTGTCGGGTGCGGCACCCGGGGACCCGCCGCCCACGCTGGTGGACTACCTGCCGCCTGACGCGCTGATGTTCCTGGACGAAAGCCATGTGCTGATCGGCCAGCTCGGCGGCATGTACAACGGTGACCGTGCGCGCAAGACGACGCTGGTTGAGTATGGCTTTCGCCTGCCCAGCGCGCTGGACAACCGGCCGCTCAAGTTCGAGGAATTCGAGAAGAAGATGCGCCAGGTGGTGTTCGTGACGGCCACCCCGGCCGACTACGAAAAGCGTACCTCGGGGCAGGTCGTCGAGCAGGTGGTGCGCCCCACCGGCCTGGTCGACCCGGTCGTGGAAGTGCGTCCGGCCACGGATCAGGTCGACAACGTGCTGCAGGAGATCCACGAGCGCGTGGCCGTGGGCGAGCGCGTGCTGATCACCACGCTGACCAAGCGCATGGCCGAGCAGCTCACCGACTACCTGACCGAAAACGGGGTCAAGGTACGCTACCTGCACTCCGACGTGGACACGGTGGAGCGGGTCGAGATCATCCGCGATCTGCGCCTGGGCACCTTCGACGTGCTGGTGGGCATCAACCTGCTGCGTGAAGGGCTGGACATTCCCGAGGTGTCGCTGGTGGCCATCCTCGACGCCGACAAGGAGGGGTTCCTGCGGTCGGAGCGCTCGCTGATCCAGACCATCGGCCGGGCGGCGCGCAACATCAACGGCAAGGCCATCCTGTATGCCGACCGCATCACCGACTCCATGGAGCGTGCCATCGGCGAGACCGAGCGCCGCCGCAACAAGCAGCTCGCCCACAACGAGGCCGAAGGCATCACGCCGCGCAGCGTGCGCAAGCAGGTCAAGGAGCTGATCGACGGCGTCTACTCAGACAAGTCCGGCAAGGATGACCTGAAGGCCGCTCAGGCGGCGGCCGAGGTCGAGGTGCTGTCCGAGAAGGATCTGGGCAAACGCATCAAGCAGCTCGAAAAGCAGATGCTCGAACACGCCCGCAACCTCGAGTTCGAGAAGGCGGCGCGTGTGCGCGACCAGCTCGCGCTGCTCAAGGAGCAGGCCTTCGGCTCGGGTGGCGTGGACAACGTGGCTGCCTGAGCCGGCACACGTCGTGCTGTCCGCGCGGCCCGAACCGATGGGTCAGTCGTGGGCGAGTGCCGACGTCATGTCCACCGACTGGGCCACACGCGCATCCAGCAGCGGGCGCAGGCGGTAGTGCAGCACCGTGGCAGCGGCGCCCACGGGCGTGGCCAGCGGGCCGAACCGGGCCGCCTGCACCACCGGCGCCGTCAGACCTGCTGCGTGGGCATACTGCGACAGCGTGAGCCGTGCCTGCGCAATGAAGGTGTCGCCCAGTTCACAACTGGGGCCCCCGAGCACGATCACCGCGGGGTCGAGCGCCGCCCAGATGTTCTGCAGCAACAGGCCGAGCTGCCGGCCGGCCTGGTCCAGCCGCCCGGCGCGCTCGAGCGCGGGCAGGCCCACGAACACCTCGGCGCAGCCGCGACGCCCGCAGCGGCAGGGCGGGCCATCAGCCTCCAGCACCGTGTGTCCGATCTCGCCGGCAAAGCCGCCCAGCCCGGTCAGGAGTTGGTCGTTGACGACGATGCCGGCACCCACACCCACGCCCAGCATCACGAACACCAGGGGCTCGGGCACCGGCTGGAGTCCGAACTCGAACTCACCGAGGGCGGCCACGTCGGCGTCGTTCTGCACATACAGCGGGCGGCCGGCCGCGGGGCCGCCAGCCAGTGCGGTCTGCAGCATCTGCCGCAACGGCAGGTTGCGCCAGCCCAGGTTCGGTGCAAAACGCAGCAGGCCGGTGCGGTCGTCCATGGCGCCGGGCACGGCCACCCCGACGCCGACCAGATCGCGCGGGCCGAAGCCTGGGGACGTTGCCACGTCGGCCACCAGCCCGGCGGCGACCGTGCAGGCCGCGTCGCAGGCTTCGCTGGCCAGCGACGCACTGCGTTCGACCAGCACGTCACCCAGCAGGTTGGTGCCGACGGCCTTCACGACACCCAGGCCGATGTCCACACCGATCAGTCCCAGGCGATGCGGGTCCAGCCGCAGCGGCGTGGGCGGGCGTCCCGAGCCGCGCGCCTGTCCCGGGGTGTCGGCCTGGTCCAGTTCCATCAGCCAGCCCTCGTCGATCAGCTCCTGGCTCAACAGGCTCACGGTCGATTTGGTCAGCCCGGTGGCGGCCGCCACATCGGCACGCGAACTCTCGGGCCGCTGGCGCACGCAGCGCAGGATGGCCACTCGGTTGAGTCGCTTGAGCAGTCGGTGGTCACCGGTGATGGACATGGAAGGAATGCGTGGGAGACAGGGAATGGGCCGGATTATCGAATCCCCGTGCGGCGGCATGGCGTTTCGCAGGGCCTAGACTTCCGTCATGCAACAACGGATACAAATTTTGTTCATCTGCATGGGCAACATCTGCCGCTCGCCCAGTGCGCAGGCCGTGGTACGCAGCCTGGCCGATCGCGCCGGCCTGGGCGAGCGCGTCGTGGTCGACTCGGCCGGCACGCATGCGACCTACCACCTGGGCGATCCCCCCGACCTGCGAGCAATGCGGCATGCCGCAGGGCGGGGCTACGACCTGTCGGGACTGCGAGCTCGTCGCGTCACGGAGGACGATTTCGAGCGTTTCGACCTGATCATCGCCATGGACTGGGATAATCTGGAACGGCTCGAAGAGCTCTGCCCGCCAGACCATCGCGGCAAGCTGCGCCGCATGATGGAGTTCGCCACTGAAATCGACAGCGACGTGGTGCCCGACCCGTACTACGGTGGGCCGGCCGGCTTCGAACTGGTGCTCGACTACCTCGAAGATGCGGGTGCCGGACTGGTCAGCGAACTGGCCCGGCGCATTGCGCACGATGCCGCGGAACTTCCGGAGTAAAACTTGACCAAAAAACTAGGCTTCAGGTAGAATTTGAGTAAATCACTCGGGATAAACCGAGGGTTTACCCAGGCCGTCAGCCGGTTTTTTGGGTCAACTCTTTTGGCGCCAGCCGAAAGCTTCAGGAGCTTGCCATGCGTCTCACCACCAAAGGTCGCTTTGCCGTCACTGCCATGATCGATCTCGCCTTGCGCGAGCATCAGGGGCCGGTGGCACTCGCCGCCATCAGTCAACGGCAGCAGATCTCACTGTCCTATCTCGAGCAACTGTTCGGCAAGCTGCGTCGCCATGAGCTGGTCGAAAGCACACGTGGCCCCGGTGGCGGCTACTCGCTCGGTCGCAAGGCCGAGGAAATCACCGTGGCTGACATCATCGTTGCGGTCGACGAGCCGATCGACGCCACCGGCTGCGGCGGCAAGGAAAACTGCATGGGCGACGATCAGGGGCGTTGCATGACGCACGACCTGTGGGCCAGCCTCAATGCCAAGATGATCGAGTACCTCGACTCCATCACCCTGCGCAAGCTTGTTGAAGACCAGCTCGCGCGTGGCGTGTCGATCGAGGAGCAGCCGGTCAAGCGAGCCATCTCCAGCCAGCCTGTGGTCAAGCCCATCAAGGTGAACGCACCGAATTCAGTGTTCGCCCTGGGCAACGTCTTCTCGAAGTAAGCCGCAGCGCGTCCGCCCTTCTCATGCCAGCAAGGGCCGCGTGCGGCCCGTTCACGCAAGCATTACCGACATGACTCCCCACTTTCCCATCTACATGGACTACGGCGCCACGACGCCGGTCGATCCGCGCGTCGTCGACGCCATGATCCCCTGGCTGCGCGAGCACTTCGGCAACCCGGCATCGCGCAGTCACGCCTGGGGCTGGGAAGCGGAAGAAGCCGTCGAGAAGGCGCGCACGCAGGTGGCCTCGCTGATCGGCGCCGACCCGCGCGAAATCGTCTGGACCTCCGGCGCCACCGAATCGAACAACCTCGCCATCAAGGGTGCGGCGCACTTCTACAAGACCCGGGGCAAGCACCTGATCACGGTGAAGACCGAGCACAAGGCCGTGCTCGACACCATGCGTGAACTGGAGCGTCAGGGCTTCGAGGTCACCTACCTCGACGTGCAGGAAGACGGTCTGCTCGACCTTGACCGCCTCAAGGCCGCCGTGCGCCCTGACACCATCCTGATCTCGGTGATGTTCGTGAACAACGAGATCGGCGTGATCCAGGACATTCCTGCCATCGGCACCCTGTGCCGCGAGCGCGGCATCATCTTCCACGTCGATGCGGCGCAGGCCACCGGCAAGGTGGCCATCGATCTGGCCACGCTGCCTGTCGACCTGATGAGCCTGGCCTCGCACAAGACTTATGGCCCCAAGGGCATCGGTGCGCTGTACGTGCGCCGCAAGCCGCGTGTCCGGCTGGAGGCGCAAATGCACGGCGGGGGTCATGAGCGCGGCATGCGCTCGGGCACGCTGCCCACGCACCAGATCGTCGGCATGGGCGAGGCGTTCCGCATCGCTCAGGCCGAGATGGGCACCGAAAGCGAACGCATCCGCATGCTGCAGCGCCGCCTGCTCGACGGCCTCAAGGACATCGATCAGGTCTTCATCAA
>CBFGPV010000178.1:0-8671 GCA_965650765.1 uncultured Burkholderiales bacterium | reverse complement strand
GTGCAGCGCAACGGCAATCTGGCCATCGACGTGACCGACCGGGTGCACCCGGACGTGGCCGAACTGGTGTCGCTGGCCGCCCGCGTGGTGGGCCTGGACATCGCCGGCGTGGACGTGGTGGCCGACGACATCTCCCAGCCGCTGGAGGGCCAGCGCGGTGCGGTGGTCGAGGTCAACGCCGGCCCGGGCCTGCTGATGCATCTCAAGCCGGCCGAAGGCCAGCCCCGCCCGGTCGGGCAGGCGATCGTGAACCATCTGTTCCCTGAAAGCGAGTCAGGCCGGATTCCGGTCGTGGGGGTCACCGGCACCCACGGCGTGGCGCTGATCGGCCGCATGGTCGCCTGGCTGCTGCACCTCAGTGGTCACCATGTGGGGCTGGCCTGTTCGGACGGGCTTTACCTCGACCGTCGCCTGGTCGAGCGCGGCCCCCGCGCGACCTGGGCGGCCGGCCAGCGGCTGCTGATGAATCGTGCGGTCGAGGCTGCCGTGATCGAAAACGGCGCCGAGGCCATCCTGAAGGACGGCCTGGCCTACGACCGCTGCCACGTGGGCATCGTGACCGACGTGCGTGGCTCCGAGCAACTGGCCGGCTACCACGTGCATGACGCCGAGCAGCTCTACAACGTGCTGCGCACCCAGGTCGACGTGGTGCTGCCCGACGGCGTGGCGGTGCTCAACGCCGATGACCTGCTGGCCGCGCAGATGGCGTCGCTGTGCGATGGCGACGTGATCTTCTATGGCCATGACCCGCAGCGTGACGTCATCGAAACGCACCTGGCGGCCGGCAAGCGGGCTGTGTTCCTGCGCGGGCAGCGGGTGCTGATGGCCCATGGTGGCAAGGAAACCCTGCTGATCGAAATGCGCTGCCTGCCGCAGGTGGCGGGGTATGCCCCGGACACCGTGCTGCCCGCCGTGATGGCCGCCGCGGCGGCTGCCTGGGCGCTGGGCATGGAGGCCGACCTGATCCGCGCCGGCATCAAGACCTTCGAGAACCAGGCCTCCGTGTCGATGGGCACGACCGCCCGCGCGCCGGCGCTGGTCGCCGCCTGATTCGGGCGACAGAAGAAAGACAGATCGATGGAAGTTTCCAGAATCCGCGCCCTGCGTGGCCCCAACCTGTGGACGCGCCGCACCGCCGTCGAGGCGATCGTCACCTGCACGCCGGCCGAATGCTCGCTGCGTGACCTGCCGGGTTTCGAGGCCCGGCTGCGTGCGCGCTTTCCCGAGATCGGGGCGCTGCGGCCGACCGGCCAGGACCGTGATGTCTCGATGGCCGACGCGCTGGAGTTCGCCACGCTGGGTCTGCAGGCCCAGGCGGGTTGCCCGGTGACCTTCAGCCGCACGACCGCCACGCTGGACCCGGGGGTGTACCAGGTGGTCGTCGAGTACAGCGAAGAGGAAGTCGGGCGGCTTGCCCTGGAGCTGGCGCAGGCGCTGTGCCAGTCGGCCGTCGACGACACCCCCTACGATCTGCCCGCCGCACTGGGGCGGCTGCGCGAGCTGGACGAGGACGTCCGACTGGGCCCGAGCACCGGCGCCATCGTCCACGCGGCCGTGGCCCGGGGCATTCCGTACCGGCGCCTCACCCAGGGCAGTCTGGTGCAGTTCGGCTGGGGCAGCCGCCAGCGGCGCATCCAGGCGGCCGAGGTCGATGCCACGTCGGCCATTGCCGAGTCGGTCGCCCAGGACAAGGAACTGACCAAGAAGCTGCTGCTGGCTGCAGGCGTGCCGGTGCCGGAGGGGCGCCCCGTGACCAGCTATGAAGACGCCATGGCGGCCGTTCAGGAAATCGGCTGGCCCGTGGTGGTCAAGCCCCAGGACGGCAACCAGGGCAAGGGCGTGACGGTGAACATCGTCAGCAATGAACACCTGAAGATCGCCTATGACGCGGCGGTTGCGATCAGCGACGAGGTGCTGGTCGAGCGCTTCATCCCGGGCTATGACTTCCGGCTGCTGGTCGTGGGCGACCGCCTGGTGGCTGCCGCCCGGCGAGACCCGCCGCATGTGATCGGCGACGGCGTGCACACGGTGCGCGAGCTGGTCGACGAGGTCAACCTCGACCCGCGCCGGGGCGACGGGCATGCCACGTCCCTGACCAAGATGCGCATCGACGACATCGCGATCGCGCGCCTGGCGCTGCAGGGCTTTGCGCCGGACGACGTGCCGCCCAAGGGGCGCCGTGTGGTGCTGCGCAACAACGCCAACCTCAGCACGGGCGGCACGGCCACCGATGTGACCGACGATGTGCACCCGGAGGTGGCGGCCCGCGCCGTCGCGGCGGCCCGCATGATCGGCCTGGACATCTGCGGCGTCGACGTCGTCTGTGAAAGCGTGCTGCAGCCGCTGGAGGAGCAGGGCGGGGGTGTGGTCGAGGTCAATGCCGCACCGGGGCTGCGCATGCACCTGAGCCCGTCGTACGGCAAGGGCCGTGCGGTGGGTGATGCGGTGATCGACGACATGTTCGAGCCGGGCAACGATGGGCGCATTCCCGTCGTCGCGGTGACCGGCACCAACGGCAAGACCACCACGGTGCGCCTGACCGCGCACATCCTGGCGCGCAGCGGACTGCGCGTAGGCATGACCAACACCGATGGCGTGTACGTCAACGGACGCCGCATCGACACCGGCGACTGCAGCGGCCCGCGCAGTGCGCGCAACGTGCTGATGCACCCCGACGTCGATGCCGCCGTGTTCGAGACGGCACGCGGCGGTGTGCTGCGTGAGGGGCTGGCCTTCGACCGCTGCCAGGTGGCGGTGGTGACCAACATCGGCATGGGCGACCACCTGGGCCTGAACTACATCACCACGGTCGAGGACCTGGCGGTGCTCAAGCGTGTGATCGTGCAGAACGTGTCACCCACCGGCATGGCCGTGCTGAATGCCGCCGACCCGATCGTGGCGAAGATGGCCGAGAACTGCCCGGGGCAGGTGACGTTTTTCGCGGCTGACCGGCACCATCCCATCATGGCGGCACACCGGGTGCAGGGGCGCCGTGTGGTCTATGTGGACCGCGAGGCCATCGTCGGCGAAGAAGCGGGCGTCAAGCACCGCATCCCGCTGGCCGAAGTGCCGATCACGCGCAACGGCACGATCGGCTTCCAGGTCGAGAACGCGATGGCGGCCACGGCCGCCGCCTGGGCCGCCGGGGCGAGCTGGGACGCCATCCGCACGGGGCTGCTCACCTTCGAGAGCGATGCCGACAACGCCCCCGGGCGCTTCAACCTCTTCAGCTACCGCGGCGCCACGGTGATCGCCGACTACGGCCACAACCCCGACGCGATGATCGCGCTGGTGGGTGCGGTCCAGTCCATGCCGGCCGAACGCCGCCTGGTTGTCATCAGCGGTGCAGGCGACCGCCGCGACGAGGACATCCGGGAGCAGACCCGCATCCTGGGGCACGCCTTCGAGCACGTCATCCTCTATCAGGACCAATGCCAGCGCGGCCGTGCCGACGGTGAGGTGCTGGCGCTGCTGCGCCAGGGGCTGGAGGGTGCCACACGCACGACCCAGGTCGACGAGATCCACGGTGAATTCGTCGCGATCGACCATGCGCTTGCCGCGTTGCGCCCGGGCGACCTCTGCCTGATCCTGGTGGACCAGGTCGAGGAAGCCCTGGCCTACCTGGCGCGCAAGGTGTCGGAGGGCTGAGCGCCGGCTGGCGCCTGTGCTCAGACCGCGCAGCTGGCCGGCAGCAATGCCGGCGGCTCGTCCTCACCCGTGTGGGCCGCCTTGCCCTCGGCCACCGGCATCGGCTGGGGAAAATCGACGCCGTTCTTCACGGCAACCACTTCGGCCATGATCGACAGGGCGATTTCCGCCGGCGTCTTGCTGGCGATGTAAAGCCCGGCCGGGCCGTGCAGCGCATTCAGCTCGGCCTCGCCCAGACCAAAATGCTCGCGCAGGCGCGTTCGGCGCAGCGAGGTATGGCGACGCGAGCCGATGGCGCCCACATAAAAGGCTTCCGACTGCAAGGCGTCGATCAGCGCCAGGTCGTCGAGCTTGGGGTCGTGTGTCAGTGCGACCACGGCCGTGCGCGCATCCGGTTGCAGGCGCAGGATCAGGTCATCGGGCATCTCGTGGCTCAGCAGCACCCCCTCCAGGGCCCAGTGGGCGCTGTGTTCACTGCGCGGGTCGCACACGATGACCTCGAAATTCAAGCCCAGCGCCATCTGGCACAGGAAGCGCGACAGATCCCCGGCGCCGATGACGATGAGCCGATGGCGCGGGCCGAAGTATGTCACCAGGGCGTTGTCGTCCAGTTCCGGCAGGCCGTCGCGCCGACCGGGCTGCAAGGTCACCGCGCCAGTGTGCAGATCGAGGCGGCGCGCGGTGCTGCGCCGAGCCTGCGTGGCCTGCAGCAACTCGGGCAGCCGGCTGTGTTCGGCCACCGGCTCCAGCACCAGCTCCACCGTGCCGCCACAGGGCAGGCCGAAACGATGCGCCTGGTCGGCCGAGATGCCGTAGCGCAGCGTCACCGGTCGCCCATCGGTGCAGATGGCCGACAGACCCTCGTCGTGCATGCGCCGGATCAGGTCGTCCTCGATGCAGCCGCCGGAGACCGAGCCCGTCGTTTCGCCGCGGCCATTGATGGCCATCAGCGAACCCGGTGGCCGGGGTGACGAACCCCAGGTGCGCGTCACCGTCACCAGCAGGACCGGCAGCCCCGCGGCAAACCAGGCCTGCGCGGTGCGCAGGACCTGGGTGTCCAGGTCTTCCATGGTGGCGCTCCCGTCAGGCCAGCTTGAACGGCAGTTCACGCAGCGGCTTGCCGGTGAGCTGGGCCACGGCATTGGCAAAGGCCGGCGCCAGTGGCGGCAGGCCGGGTTCGCCCATGCCGGTGGGGGCTTCGGCGCTCGGCACGATGTGCACGCTGAACGCCGGCATGTCGGTGATGCGCGCCACGGTGTAGTCGCCGAAGTTCTGCTGTTCCACCACACCGTCCTTGAGCGTGATGGCCGCACCCGGCAGGCACATGCCCAGGCCCATCAGGGCCGCACCCTGGACCTGGGCTTCCACGGTGCGCGGATTGATCGCCAGGTTGCAGTGCACGCCGGCCGTGACCTGATGCAGCACCGGCCGGCCGTCCGTGACTGACGCCTCGACCACATACGCCACCACCGAATTGAACGACTCGTGCACCGCCACGCCCCAGGCCCGGCCGGCGGCCAGGCGCTTGCTGCCGTAGCCGCTGCGATCGACCGCGAGCTGCAGGGCAGCGCGATGACGCGGGTGTCCGGCACCGAACAGCTTCATCCGGTAGGCCACCGGGTCCTGCTGCGTCTCGCGCGCGATCTGGTCGATCAGCGTTTCCATCACAAAGGCCGTGTGTGTGCTGCCCACGCTGCGCCACCACAGCACCGGCACGTTCACCTTGGGATGGTGCACGGTCAGCCGCATGGGCAGCGGGTAGGGCGCACGCATGCCTTCCACGGCGGTGATGTCGACGCCGTTCTTGACCATCATGCCCTCGAAGGGCGAGCCGGTCACGATCGACTGGCCAACGATGACATGGTCCCAGGCCAGCACCTGACCGGTGGCGTCGAAACCGATCTGCGCACGGTGCAGGTGCATCGGGCGGTAGTAGCCGCCCTTGATGTCGTCCTCTCGGCTCCACAGCGTGCGGATCGGCGCGCGCACACCCGCCTGGTGGGCGGCCTTGGCAATGGTGCAGGCCTCGGCCACGTACTCGCTGGTGGGTATCGCGCGGCGGCCGAAGCCGCCACCGGCCGACTGCACCAGCACCTGCACCTTCTCTGGCGGCAGGCCCAGCACCCGCGCCGCGGCCAGGCCGTCCAGCCCGGCCATCTGCGAACCCACCCACAGCGTGGCCGCCTGGCCGGTGTATTCCACCGTGCAGTTCAGCGGCTCCATCGGCGCATGGGCCAGGTAGGGAAACACGAACTCGGCCTCGATGCGCCGGGGCGCGCCGGCCAGCGGTGCCATGTCCGCATCGAAGTGCCGGGGGCCGGGCTGGGTGGCCAGCGCGCGGTACTGTGCCAGTTGGGCGGCGCTGTCGACCTTCTCGACGGCGCTGCTGTCCCATTGCAGCTTCAGCGCATCGCGTGCGGTCTTGGCCGGCCAGTAGCCGTCGGCGATGATCGCGACCCCCTCGGCACCGCGATCCAGCGGCACCCGCACGACGGCCTTCACGCCGCGCACGGCGCGCGCGGCGGTGTCATCCACCGACTTCAGCCTTGCACCAAATACCGGCGGGCGCGCGATGACGGCCGTGAGCTGACCGGGGCGGCGCACGTCGATGCCGAAGTCCTGCCGGCCGCTGCTCTTGGCGGCGGCATCCAGCCGGGTGGTCGGCTGCCCGATCAGGCGAAACTGCTTCGGGTCCTTCAGCGTGACCTGGGCCGGCACGGGCAGGGCCATCGCGGCTTCGGCCAGTTCACCGTAGTTCGCACGTCGTCCACCGGCACCCAGGACCACACCGGCCTCGGTGCGCAGGCTGGCTGCGTCCACCCCCCAGCGCGCGGCCGCAGCCTGCAGCAGCATCGCGCGGGCGCGGGCACCCAGTTCGCGGTACTGGGTGAAGCTGTTCTTGATGGAATTGGAGCCCCCGGTCAGGTGCATGCCGTACAGCGGATCGGCGTAGGCCATGTCGTTGGTGCCGAGCTGGCTGCGCACCTTGGACCAGTCGGCATCCAGCTCTTCGGCCAGGATCATCGGCAGCGCGGTCTGCACGCCTTGGCCGAACTCGAGACGGTTCACCGTGACGGTCACCGTGCCGTCCTTCGCGATCGCGACAAACGCGGCGGGCAACTGTGTCGGCTTCAGTTCGGCAGGCGCGCTGCCGGCGGCTGCCCCCTGCGCCTGCGACAGCAGCGGGAACACGCCAAGGGCAAAGCCGCTGGCGGCACCCAGCTTGAGGAAGCTGCGCCGCGGCAGATCGGCTGCACCGCGCGGATCGCCGGTTCGGGCCAGCAGGTGCTGAAGGGCTTGCGGGAGGTCTTGCATGGCATGGCTGAGCATGGTGATGTCTCCTTCAGGCCAGGGCCCGTGCTGCATCTGCCACCGCGGCGCGGATGCGTGTGTAGGTGCCGCAGCGGCAGACATTGCCGGCCATCGCACTGTCGATGTCGGCGGCGCTCGGCTGGGTGCCCTTGGGCAGCGATTTCAGGAAGGCCGTGGCGCTCATGATCTGGCCGCTCTGGCAGTAGCCGCACTGCGCGACGTCGTGTTTCACCCAGGCGTCACGCACGGCACGGCCCACGCGGTCGTCCCCGGCGGTGACGGCTTCGATGGTGGTGACCTGGCGGCCTTCGACGCTGCTGACCGGTGTGACGCACGAGCGGATGGCCTGGCCGTCCACATGGACGGTGCAGGCGCCGCACAGGGCCGCGCCGCAGCCGAACTTGGTGCCGGTCAGGCCCAGCGTGTCACGCAGGGCCCAGAGCACGGGGGTGGAAGGCTCGATGTCCAGCGACTGGGCATGACCGTTGACTTGCAGCTTGATCATGGGTTCTCCGTGAGGTGTTGTGGGTCAAGGCATCTGGCAGGGCGGAGTTTCGGACCGATCCTCAAATGCACGTTAGCCAGAACCTGCGCCATGCTTGCCCAATCCTGCGGCGGCCCGGCACAAGCCGTGCGCTCCCGATACCATGCGATGCAGCAACTTTTCGACGCATCGCCATGCCCGATCCTTCCACCGCTGATGCCCTGCATTCGCCACGCGCCGCACTGGCCGGGCGCATCCTGAACCGGACGCGCGACGGTGACCTGCTGCAGGTACCCGAGATCCCCGGGCTGATGATCATGCGGATGGATCAACCGGCGGTGAACAACTGCAGCGTCTACGAGCCGTGTGTGGCGGTCATCGTGCAAGGCAGCAAGCGGGTGATGCTGGGCGATCAGAGCCTGAGCTACGGTGAAGACCGCTACCTGATCGCATCGATGGACCTGCCGGTGAAGACCGCGCTGATGGAGGCCCGCCCCGAGCGCCCCTACCTGGCGCTGGCGCTCCGGCTGGACTGGCGCGAGATTGCCTCGTTGATGCTGGAGCTGCCCGCCGGCAGCAGCCGCAAGGTCGAGAGCGACGGCCATGCCATGACGACGGGCCTGCTGACGGCGCCGCTGCTGCAGGCCTTCGAGCGCCTGCTCGCCCTGCTGGACCAGCCCGACGACATCCGCACGCTGGCGCCGCTGATCCGCCGCGAGATCCACTACCGGCTGCTCACCGGCGAGGCCGGCTGGCGCCTGCGGCAGATCGCCACGGTCGATACCCACAGCCACCAGGTGGCGCGAGCGATCGCCAACCTCAATGACCGTTTTGCCGAGCCGCTTCGGGTGGAGTCACTGGCCCGCGAGGTGGGCATGAGCCTGACCACCTTCCACCACCACTTCAAGTCGCTCACGGCGATGAGCCCGCTGCAATATCAGAAGCAGTTGCGCCTGACCGAGGCACGCCGGCTGATGCTGTCCGAACGCCTGGATGCGTCGACCGCGGCCTTCCGGGTGGGCTACGAAAGCCCGTCGCAGTTCAGCCGGGAGTATCGGCGCCTGTTTGGTGCGCCGCCGTCGCGCGACATGGCGGGGATGAGGCGCGGGGAGGTGGCATGAGGGGGGATGAGCTCTGAGGCGCGGAAGCGGATGGTGTGCGCGGGACCGTTGTTCCGCCATCGTCATGCCCGCGAAGGCGGGCATCCACGCATCGTCATGCCCGCGA
>CBFGPV010000177.1:0-8824 GCA_965650765.1 uncultured Burkholderiales bacterium | reverse complement strand
GCATCGATCGTCACCGTCTCTCCGCTGAGCCGTGTGGCGTCGAACGACACTTCGTCGAGCAGGCGTTCCAGCACCGTCGACAGGCGGCGCGCACCGATGTTTTCGGTGCGCTCGTTGACGTCGCACGCAATCTGCGCGAGGCGGCGAATGCCGTCGGGCGTGAACTCCAGCTGGACCCCTTCGGTGGCGAGCAAGGCCTGGTACTGTTTGACCAGGCTCGCATGGGTCTGCGTCAGGATGGCCTCGAAGTCTTCGACCGACAGCGAGCCCAGTTCGACCCGGATCGGAAACCGCCCCTGCAACTCGGGAATCAGATCGCTGGGGCGGCTGAGGTGGAAGGCGCCCGACGCGATGAACAGGATGTGGTCGGTCTTGACCATGCCGTACTTGGTGTTGACGGTCGTGCCCTCCACCAGCGGGAGCAGGTCGCGCTGCACGCCCTGGCGCGACACGTCGGCGCCGCCTACGTCGGAACGTGAAGCCACCTTGTCGATCTCGTCGATGAACACGATGCCGTTCTGTTCGGCATTCATCAGTGCCTGCGTCTTGACCTCGTCTTCATTCAGCAACTTGGCGGCTTCTTCGTCGACCAGCAGCTTCATCGCTTCGGCGATCTTGAGCTTGCGCGTCTTGCGCTTGCCGCCACCCATGTTGGCGAACATGCCGCGCAGCTGTTCGGCCATCTCCTCCATCCCGGCCGGCCCCATGATTTCGAGGGCGGGCTTGACGTCGGCCACGTCGATCTCGATTTCCTTGTCGTCGAGTGTGCCTTCGCGCAACCGCTTGCGCATGGTCTGGCGGGCGGTGTTGTCGCCCTGGCTCGATGGCGTCAGGCCGAAGTCGCTGCGCGGGGGCGGCACCAGCGCATCCAGCACCCGTTCCTCGGCGGCGTCCTCGGCACGCGTGCGCACCTTGCGCATCTCGCTCTCACGGGTCTGCTTGACTGCCATGTCCACGAGGTCACGGATGATGGAGTCGACGTCCTTGCCGACGTAGCCCACTTCAGTGAACTTGGTGGCCTCGACCTTGATGAACGGCGCATCGGCCAGCCGGGCAAGCCGGCGCGCGATCTCCGTCTTTCCGACACCGGTCGGGCCGATCATCAGGATGTTCTTCGGGGTGATCTCAGGGCGCAGGCGTTCATCGACCTGCTGGCGACGCCAGCGATTTCGCATCGCAATGGCCACCGCGCGCTTGGCCTGGGTCTGGCCAACGATGTGGCGGTCGAGTTCGGAGACGATTTCCTGCGGGGTCATCGCACTCATGTGGATGCCTTTCGTGATGTCGTGGTGACAGTGACAGTGACGGTGATCGGCGGGGAGGGCGCGCCACACTGCCTGGACGGCACGTGGTGGATCGCCGGTTCAGCCCAGGGTTTCGATCGTGTGATGGTGATTGGTGTAGATGCACAGGTCGCCCGCGATTTCGAGCGATCGCTTGACGATGTCCTTGGGGGGCAGATCGGTGTGGTCCACAAGGGCGCGTGCGGCCGCCTGTGCATAGGCGCCGCCGGAGCCGATCGCCACGATGCCGTGCTCCGGCTCGAGCACGTCCCCGTTGCCGGTGATGATGAGTGAGGCGTCCTTGTCGGCCACGGCCAGCATGGCCTCGAGGCGGCGCAGCACCCGGTCGGTGCGCCAGTCGCGTGTCAGCTCGATGGCCGCGCGAACCAGGTGTCCCTGGTGCTTCTCGAGCTTGGACTCGAAGCGTTCGAACAGGGTGAAGGCATCGGCCGTGGCGCCGGCAAACCCGGCCAGCACCTGGTCGCGGTAGAGCTTGCGCACCTTGCGGGCCGAGGCCTTGACCACGATCGAGCCGAGCGTGACCTGTCCGTCTCCGCCAAGGGCCACGGTCTGGCCGCGGCGCACGCTGAGAATGGTGGTGCCGTGATAGGGTTCCATAGATGGTCAGACTTGGGGGCGCAGTCCCTGGCTTCAAGCCGGGGGAGGATACAAACCGTGAATGCAGGCCCGGGCGCAGCACCCGGGCGACTGCGCTTCAGATGTTGCGCACCTTCACGCGAGCGTGTTCGGTGATGCCCATGGCGCCGAAGAACAGGGCCACGAGCCGGTGAGATTCGTCAAACACGATGGTGCGGTTCTCGCTGCGGCGATTCAGCACCCAGTTGAGCAGGTCGCCGGCGGCAATGAAGTCGACACGGATCAGCCTTGTGCAGGCCACGTTGACGATCGCCGCCTTGCCCAGGCCCTTGTCGAGGACCTTGAGCGTGTCGGAGATGTCGCCGACCAGCTGACCCGACAGTTCCAGCGAGGCCACTTCGATCACGCCGTTGTCGTCCATGATCTGCGACTCGACGAAGGTCGTCGAGACATCGCTCACGACCGACAGTTGTGCCGACGATGTCGATGAGCCGCCGCCGCCGAGCTTGACCAGGCACCGGGCCGGCTCCCAGGACGGGGGCGACACCTCGTAGGTGACGCAGTAGTCGATCGCGATCTCGTCGAACTGGTCCGGCCGGTTGGCCAGCCGCAGCGCATCCAGGCGCAGCAGCCAGAAGGCCGGGTCGGCGTCCTTGACACCGGTCGGTGCGGCATCCTGGAGGGCCTGCATCAGGCGGTCGCCGGCCAGCCAGCGCATCTCGAGGGTTTCCTTGGCCCAGCCACGGAAGACGTCGCTCAGGTGGGAGGCGGCCTCCGCGTCGACGCTGCGCAGCGGAGCCCAGTCGAGGATCCACGGCAGCGGCATCTGCAGCGTCTGCGATCGCAGGGCGGTGACGGCGTCGACGTCGAGGATCTCCGGGCAGACCCAGCCGATCTGGCCTTCGAGCTTGCCTGCAGCCGTGGGCGGGGCCTCTTCGACCTGGGCCTCGGCCACCAGACGCGGCAGCGAGAACCACTGCGGCGCGGACCAGCCGAACTGGTGCACGTAGTCAATCGCCAGGCTCTCGAACTTCGACTGCTGGCCGGTGGCACGGTACAGGTCGAACAGCACCATCCATGTTTCGGCGTGCTGCGAGCGGCTGGCCCCCGGCTGGATCAGCGCGCCCAGCGACTGTTCACAGGCGTCGAAGTCGGCGTTGGCGAAGGCAATGACGGCTTCGTCGAGTTCGGGGTCGTGCGCAACTTCGCTGACCTCGACCGCAAAGGCATCGGAAAAATCGCTCGCGCTGCCACTGCCGGCCGCCAGCGGCGACAGCGGATTGACGGCCGGTCGCGGGGCTGCCGCCGCCGCTGCGGGCGCTGCAGCGGCAGGCCGCGGGGAGGCCGCCGGTGCGGGCGTCACCACGGCGGGCGGTTCGGCGCCGGCCGGGCGCGGCGGCATGCCGGCAGGCTGGGTCGGGGCATCGGCCAGGCCAGCCGGCTGGGTGGGCGCATTGAAGAACGACGCCGAACGCCGCATGCCGCCGGTCTCGCCGACCATCTGCTGCTCGATCTCGTCGATCTTGGCCTTCACGCCGTCGATGTTGGAACGGTGTGCCAGATCCGGGCGGCCGTCGTCATCGAGGTTGGACGTGGCCTCGAGCATGCCCACCGTGGCTTCGGTCAGGCCTTCACGACGCACCTTGCGCAGCATGTCGAATTCGCGCTTGCGCACGAAATCGTTGCGCCGCTTGCGCTCGATCATCGCCTTGAGTTCGGACTTGGCGTATTCGCTCTCGCGCGACTCCGGCGTGTTGGAACTCAGGTCGGCCCAGTCCGTCGTGGGGTTGGCCACGAAGCGCACGACCTTGCGCAGGAAACTCTCGTTGTTCTTGGGGTCCGACATGTCAGATTTCCATGGCTGCGGGCGTCACCGCGCGGCAGCCTGTGCCGCAGGCCCGGTGATCCGCCCTCGAGCGGGCACAAGAAACGTGTCGGACCAGCGCCATCTCAATCCCCGAACAGCTTCTGCTTGAGCTCGCGGCGCTGCTGGGCTTCGAGCGACAGTGTGGCCGTGGGCCGGGCGATCAGGCGACCGAGGCCGATGGGTTCGCCGGTTTCGTCGCAGTAGCCATAGTCACCGGCTTCCAGCCGGGCCAGGGCCTGGGAGATCTTCTTCAGCAGCTTGCGTTCGCGGTCGCGGGTGCGCAGCTCCAGGGCGTGTTCTTCTTCGATGGTGGCGCGGTCCGCGGGATCGGGCACGATGGAAGTGTCTTCACGCAGGTGTTCTGTGGTCTCGCCCGCGTTGCTCAGCAGGTCTTCCTTGAGCGATTCAAGCTTGAACTTGAAGAACTCGATCTGCTTGTCGCTCATGTACTCGCTGTCGGGCATGGCCAGCACTTCGGCGTCGGTCAGTTCCCGACCCGCCTTGGTCTTCCAGGCGTTGGCCAGCTTGGGGTCGACGGGGGTGGCGGCCCTGGGGTGGTCCAGGACGGCGGTGGCGGTGGTTTTGCTCATGGTTTCAATCGAAGAAGACGGGTGTCCTGGGCGGCGGTCACCGGACAGCGCCTTGGTGGGGCCCGATGACGTGACCGGTGCGCTTTCGCGCTCCGGGGCGGGGTGGGCCGGGGCCTTCACGGCCACCGCGCCCTCCTGGGTCTTCGGCGGCTTCGCGGCAGCGCGGCTGGCCGTGGGTTCCTTCACTGCCGTGGCGCTGGCCTTGGCCGCACTGGCCTTGGGCGTCGTGACAGCCTTGGCCGCGGCCTTTTTTGCCGCTGGCTGGCTGGTGCTGGTTCGCTGGGCCGGGGTCTTGCTCACTTTCCGTCTCCTCGCAGTGGCAGTTATATACCTGCTCTTGTCAGAATCGGGTAGTAAAACCTTGCGACTGCAGCGCAGCACCCAAGGGCGCCGCGGATTGTAGCGATCCGCACACGCCCTGACCGAGAGTTTTCCCGGGGGTCGGTCCGATGTGGGTCAGGCGAGACATTGCTCCAGCCCCTGCAGGAAGATGTCCTTCGGAAGATCGAGGCCGATGAACACCATCTTGCTGGTCTTGGGCTCACCTTCGGCCCATTTGGGGCCCAGATCGCTGCCCATCAGCTGGTGCACCCCCTGGAAGATCACCTTGCGGTCGGTGCCGTTCATGTTCAGCACCCCCTTGTAGCGCAGCATGCGCGGCCCGTAGATCTGCACGATTGCACCCAGGAAGTCCTCGAGCTTGGCCGGATTGAAGGGGCGGTCGGCGCGGAACACGAATGATTTCACATCGTCATCGTGGTGGTGATGGTGGGCGTGCGACGGGTGGTTGCAGTGCTCGCCGTGCTCGTGATCATGGTCATGATGCGCATGGTCGTGGTCGTCGGCCTTCAGGAAGTCCGGGTCGATGTCGAGCTTGGCATTCAGGTTGAAGCCCCGCAGATCGAACACCTCGGACAACGGCACCTCGCCAAAATGCACCCGGCGCTGCGGCGCCCGCGGATTCATGTGCTTGATGCGGTGGGACAGCGCGTCGACGTCGTCGGCCGACACCAGGTCGGTCTTGCTGATGAAGATCTGGTCGGCAAAGCCGATCTGGCGGCGTGCTTCCTGGCGGTCGTCGAGCTGCTGGCTGGCGTGTTTGGCGTCGACCAGGGTCAGCACCGAGTCGAGCAGGAAGCTCTCGGCGATCTCGTCGTCCATGAAGAAGGTCTGGGCCACCGGCCCCGGGTCGGCCAGGCCGGTGGTCTCGATCACCACCCGTTCGAAGTCCAGTTCGCCGCGGCGCTTGCGTGCGGCCAGGTCGCTCAGCGTGGAGCGCAGGTCTTCACGGATCGTGCAGCAGATGCAGCCGTTGCTCATCTGGATGATCTGCTCCTGGGTTTCGGCCACCAGGATGTCGTTGTCGATGTTCTCTTCGCCGAACTCGTTCTCGATCACGGCGATCTTCTGGCCGTGTGCTTCGCTCAGCACGCGCTTGAGCAGGGTGGTCTTGCCGCTGCCGAGAAAGCCGGTCAGGATGGTGGCGGGGATGAGGCTCATGGTCGTTCCAGCAGAAATCTTGGCCCGGTAGGTGAGGGCAGGGCGCACCGTCTCAAGGTGCTTTTGTGCAGTGTAGCGAGGCTGTCAAGGCCTGCAGCGCGTGGGGCCGGCGCTGCTGTGCCGCCCGTCACGGCGCTGGGGTATCCTCGGGGCTCCCCAACTCCTCGCGCAAGCGATGTCCGATCCACATCCTGCTCGACCGGCACGTCCCGGCGGCGACCGTCGCAGCCTGTTCGAACGCCTGGTCGAGTTCCTGTCGCCCGGCCCCGATTCCAAGGCCGAGCTGATGGAAACCCTGGCCGACGCCGAGGACCGCGAGCTGATCGAGCCCGAGTCCCGGCTCATGCTGGAGGGTGTCCTGCGCATGGCCGACATGACGGCCGGCGACGTGATGGTGGCTGCGCCCCGCATGGACCTGCTCGACATCAATGCGCCCTACGAGCAGTTGCTGGCCGTCGTGATCGACACCGCGCACTCGCGCTTTCCGGTCTATGAGGGTGAGCGCGACAACCTCATCGGCATCCTGCTGGCCAAGGATCTGCTCAAGCTCCAGCGCGCGCCCGAGCTGAACCTGCGCACCCTGCTGCGTCCGGCCGTGTTCGTGCCGGAGTCCAAGCGGCTGAACGAACTGCTGCGCGACTTCCGCTCGAACCGCAACCACCTGGCGCTGGTGGTCGACGAGTTCGGTCGCACCGCCGGGCTGATCACCATCGAGGATGTGCTCGAAGAGATCGTCGGCGAGATCGAGGACGAGTTCGACGACGACGATGCCCCCACCGGCATCTACACGCTGGCCGACGGCAGCCACCGCGTGGCGGGTGATGCCGACATCGAGGCGGTGAACAGCTTCTTTGCCACCGAACTCCCCGAAGACGACTTCGACACCATCGGCGGCCTGGTCGCCCACGAGCTGGGCCATGTGCCGCGCCGTGGCGAGACGGTCGACGTGGGGCCGCTGCGCTTTTCGGTCATGCTGACCCGGGCCGGCGCCGTGCGCTGGTTCAAGGTCACGCGCGCGCCGCGGCCGGCCGACACCCCGGCGGTCGAATCCTGATGCCGTTGTGGGCCGACCTGCTGCTGGCACTGGCGGCTGGAGGGGCGCATGCGCTGGCGTTTGCGCCGCGCGAGGGCTGGTGGCTGCAGTTGCTGATGGTGGCGGTGCTGGCCTGGCGGGTGGCTGCCGCGCCGACCGCATGGCGAGCGGCCTGGCTGGGCTGGGCGTTCGGTACGGCCTGGCTGGCGGGCGGTGTGTGGTGGCTGTTCATCAGCATGCACCGCTATGGCGGTCTGCCGGCCTGGCTGGCGGCGCTGGCCGTGCTGCTGCTGGCCGGCTTCCTGTCGATCTACCTGGCGCTTGCGATGGCGGCCGTGGCGCGCCGTCGGGCCTTGCCGGCCTGGCAGGCGGCCCTGACCTTTGCCGCAGCCTGGCTGCTGGCCGAACTCGCGCGCGGGCTGCTGTTCACCGGCTTCCCCTGGGTCGCGGCAGGGTATGCCCACACCGACGGGCCACTGGCGCCGCTGGCGCCCTGGGTGGGGGTGTACGGCATCGGCTTTGTCGGCGCCTGGCTGGCGGCGGGGGTGGCGCTGGTGCTGGTCCGGCGCACGGCTGGCACGCTGCTGGCGGTGGCGCCTGCGCTGGGGGTCGTTGCGCTGGCCTGGGCCCTGCCGTCCAGCTTCACCGAGCCGCAGCCCACGTTGAAGGTCAGCCTGCTGCAGGGCAACGTGCCCCAGGACGAGAAGTTCTCGGCCGATCATCTGCCGGACGTGCTGGCCTGGCATGCCCGCGAGCTGCTGCAGGCGCCCGGGCAGCTGGTCATCGCGCCCGAGACGGCGATTCCGCTGCTGCCCCCGCAACTGCCGCCCGGCTACTGGGATGAGCTCACCGGCCGGCTGCGCGCAGGCCGCACTGCGGCACTGATCGGGGTGCCGCTCGGTGACTTCGAGCGCGGCTACACCAATTCGGTGGTGGGCATCCACCCCGGGCGCACGCAGACCTACCGCTATGACAAGCATCACCTGGTGCCGTTCGGCGAGTTCATCCCGCCGGGCTTTCGCTGGTTCGTCGACATGATGAACATGCCGCTGGGCGATTTCGCCCGGGGGCAGAGCATCGAACCGTTTGTGGTCGACGGCAACCGGGTGCGTCCGACCATCTGCTACGAGGATCTGTTCGGCGAGGAACTGGCCGCCAACTTCGTCGGCACCGCCCAGGCGACCATCCTGGCCAACGTCAGCAACATCGGCTGGTTCGGCGACACGGAAGCCATCGACCAGCATCTGCAGATCTCGCGCATGCGCACGCTGGAGTTCGAGCGGCCGCTGGTGCGTGCCACCAACACCGGTGCCACCGCCATCATCGATCACCGCGGCCGGGTCACCGCAGCGCTGGCGCCACACACCCGCGGCGTGCTGCAGGGTGAGGTGCAGGGCCGCAGCGGCAGCACGCCGTATGCGCGCTGGGTTGCTGCCCTCGGGCTGGCTCCGCTGATCGGGCTCGGCCTGGTGCTGGTGCTGCTGCCGGCGCGCCGGCGCCCGTAAAATGGCGGGTTCGTCTTGCGCAGCCGCGCGCACGGGCCCTTTCCCCTTCCGAGAAAAGACACCATGCTGACCTTCCAGCAACTCATCCTGCGCCTGCAGTCTTACTGGGCCGACCAGGGCTGTGCGCTGCTGCAACCCTATGACATGGAGGTCGGCGCCGGGACCAGCCATACCGCCACCTTCCTGCGCGCCATCGGCCCGGAGCCCTGGAAGGCGGCCTACGTCCAGCCCAGCCGCCGGCCCAAGGACGGCCGCTACGGCCAGAATCCCAACCGCATGCAGCACTACTACCAGTACCAGGTGGTGCTCAAGCCTGCGCCGGCCAACATCCTCGAGCTGTACCTCGGCTCGCTCGAAGCGGTCGGTTTCGATCTGAAGCAGAACGACATCCGGTTTGTCGAGGACGACTGGGAGAACCCCACGCTGGGCGCCTGGGGCCTGGGCTGGGA
>CBFGPV010000176.1:0-8848 GCA_965650765.1 uncultured Burkholderiales bacterium | reverse complement strand
ATGGCTTCGTCGAAGCTGTTGGTGTGCAGGCTCTGCGTGCCGCCGAACACCGCCGCCATCGCCTCGATGGTGGTGCGCACGATGTTGTTGTACGGGTCCTGCTCGGTCAGGCTCCAGCCGCTGGTCTGGCAATGGGTGCGCAGCATCAGGCTCTTGGGGTTCTTCGCACCGAAGCCCTGCATGATGCGGCACCACAGAAGGCGGGCCGCACGCATCTTCGCGATCTCGAGATAGAAGTTCATCCCGATCGCCCAGAAGAACGACAGCCGCCCGGCAAAGGCGTCGACGTCCAGGCCCTTGGCCAGTGCCGTCTTGACGTACTCCTTGCCGTCGGCCAGCGTGAAGGCCAGCTCCAGCGCCTGGTTCGCGCCCGCTTCCTGCATGTGGTAGCCGGAGATCGAGATCGAGTTGAACTTCGGCATCTTCTGTGCCGTGTACTCGATGATGTCCGCGATGATGCGCATCGACGGCTCGGGCGGGTAGATGTAGGTGTTGCGGACCATGAACTCCTTGAGGATGTCGTTCTGGATGGTCCCGCTGAGCTGGTCCTGCGCCACGCCCTGCTCTTCGGCGGCCACCACGTAGCCGGCCAGCACCGGCAGCACCGCGCCGTTCATCGTCATCGACACCGAGACCTGGTCGAGCGGAATGCCGTCGAACAGGATCTTCATGTCCTCGACCGAATCGATCGCGACACCGGCCTTGCCGACGTCACCGGTCACGCGCGGGTGGTCGCTGTCGTAGCCGCGATGGGTGGCCAGGTCGAAGGCCACGCTCACGCCCTGTGCGCCGGCGGCCAGGGCCTTGCGATAGAAGGCGTTGGACTCCTCGGCCGTGGAAAAACCGGCGTACTGGCGGATCGTCCAGGGGCGCACCGCATACATCGTGGCCTGCGGGCCGCGCACGAAAGGCGCAAAACCGGGCAGGGTGTCGGCGTGCGGCAGGCCGTGCAGGTCGGCCGCGGTGTAGAGCGGCTTGACCGTCAGGCCTTCGGGCGTGATCCAGTTCAGCGCGTCGAGGTTGCCGCCCGGTGCGGACCTGGCCGCAGCCTTGCGCCATGCGTCGAGGGCATCACTGCCCGAAGAGGTGTCTTGTGCCATGTGCTCGGTTCCGCTGCAAGGCGGCCCGCAGGCCGCCACCGTTGGTGGATTCGCAATCCTCGCAACATCACAGCCTTTACACAACCACTAACAAAGCGAACAATTGCAAAGTCGGTGTGTGAATTTGCGAAGTTTGCGAATTTTCTGCACCGTTCCTGAACTGCAGGCGTCATCATCCCACCCCAGCATGCACAAGACCTTCATGGGCGTGCGCCTCAAGGCGCTGCGCGAACACCGCGGGCTCACCCAGGCAGCACTGGCCGAAGCGCTGAAGCTGTCGCCGAGCTACCTGAACCAGATCGAGAACAACCAGCGCCCGCTGACGGTGCCGGTGCTGCTGCGCCTGCAGGCGGCCTTCGGGGTGGACCTGCAGCTGTTCTCCGAGGACGAGGAGGCCCGCCTGATCTCGGAGCTGCGCGAGATCACCGCCGATGCGGCCGGGCCCGATGCGGTGCCGCTGGCCGAGGTGCGGGCGGTGGCTCAGCAGACCCCCGCCATGGCCAGGGCTTTGCTGAATTTGCACCGCCGCTACCGGGCGGCCGAGGACCGCCTGAACTCGCTGGCCGCCGGCGCCGACGGCGATCGTTTTGCCGAGGACGTGGCCGCGCCGGTGCAACCCTATGAAGAGGTGCGCGAGTTCTTCTATGCGCGCCACAACCACATGGCCGTGCTCGACGAGCGCGCCGAGGAGCTGTTCGAGCGCCTGGGCAGCGAGGCCCGCCAGGCCCATGCCGAAGGCGGCGAAGGCAACCTCGCGCCGATGCTGGAGCAATACCTGCTGCGCCAGCATGGCATCCGCACCCGTCGCCAGGCCGATGCGGGCCTGGACCCGGCCCTGCGCAGCTACGACCCGGCCAGCCGCGTGCTGACCCTGTCACAGTCGCTCGACCCGGGGCAGCGCGCCTTCCAGATCGGCATCCAGCTCGCCTTCCTGGAAATGGGCGAGCTGATCGACTCGTTCGCGCGGGCCGATGCCTTCTCGACCAGCGAGGCGCGGGCGCTGGCGCGCATCGGTTTTGCCAATCACTTTGCCGGCGCGCTGCTGCTGCCGTGCCGGCGCTTCCAGGCTGCCGCCGAGGAGCTGCGCTACGACATCGACCTGCTGGCCCAGCGCTTTGGCGTGAGCTTCGAGACGGTGTGCCACCGGCTGTCGACGATGCAGCGCCTGGACGCCCGCACCATTCCGTTCTTTTTCGTGCGGGTGGACCGTGCGGGCAATGTCTCCAAGCGCCAGTCGTCGGCCGATTTCCACTTCTCGCGCACCGGCGGCACCTGCCCGCTGTGGAACGTGTACGAGGCCTTCAGCCAGCCCGACCGGGTGATCACCCAGCTCTCGCGCATGCCCGACGGGCGCACCTACCTGTGGGTGGCACGCACGGTCACGCACCAGCGTGGCGGCCACGGTGCGCCGCGCCGCAGCTTTGCGGTGGCGCTGGGGTGTGACGTCAAGCATGCGGAGCGCCTGGTCTATGCCAAGGGCCTGGACCTGAGCGATCCCGAGGCGGCCACGCCCATCGGCGCGGGCTGCAAGGTGTGCGACCGCGAGCATTGCGCCCAGCGTGCCTTCCCGGCGCTGGGACGGCGCCTGGGCATCAACGAGAACGTGCGCCGGTTTGCACCCTACGCCGACGCCGGCATCGACCGCCGCGGCTGAGCCGCCCGCGTGGCGGTTCAGCGCACCACAAAGGTGGTGCCGCAGGCCCAGTCCACGATCTCGCTGATCACCCGCTCGCGGCAGGCCGGTGCGGCAAAGGTGTGGTCGGCCTCGGCATGGAAGGCCAGCCGCAGCTGCGCGCCGAACGGCACCTCGGGAAAGGCGTCCAGGATCTGCTCGCGGTAGTTGTGCTGGCGCGGCAGGTCGGGCGTGAAGACGCTGAAGAACTGCACGCCGGACAGCACCGCCTGCCGGTAGGCCCCCTCCAGATAGGCAAAGGCTTCTTCACGGGTGGGGGGCCGGCGGGTGCCGTCCGGTTCGGCCACCGGCCGCGGCGCGGTGCGCTGCAGCCGCCGCTGCACGGCCTGCCGCACGCTGCGCCACACGTGATAGCGCCCGCTCAGCATGCGCCACCACAGGCGCGGCCGCAGGGCCCGCCGGCCGTAGAGATTCAGCCAGTAGCGGCGCGTGTGCGGGATGGTCGGGTCGAGCTGCACGATGCCCACGACGCGCGGGTCGCCGGGGGCATAGACCACCGCATGGTCGGCGCCCGAGCACAGGCCCATCAGGATGAAGCGGGTGGCCCCACGCGAGGCCTGCAGTGTGTCGAGCACCTCGCGGATGTCGGCCAGCACCGCCTCGATGGGGCTGAGCCCGTCGTTGCGGGGTTCGCTGTCGCCGATGCCGGACAGGTCGAAACGCACCACGGTGAACCCGGCCTGGGCAAGCCGGCGGGCCAGGCTCACGTTCATGCGGTTCGCGCCGACACGGTGGATGATGCCGGAGTTCAGCATCACCACGGTCGGCCGCTCGGCCGGCGACGGGTTCGTGGCGGCGGGCTGGGTGATCACACCGACCAGCGCCTTGCGCTCGCCCAGCAGCAGCGTCTGTTCGCGCGGTGCCACCGTCATGACCCCACCCATTGCGCCACGCGCTGCAGCAGCGGCGCCGGGACGGCACCGGCGCCGAGGTCACGGTCCTCCAGCCAGGCCGGCGGGCTGGCCACATGCTCCTGCGTCAACTGGCCGTGCGCCTGGAAGGCCTGGTCCCAGGCGGCAGGGAGCTGGGGCGGCGCGGACCACATCACCAGGCTGCGTGCCGGCCAGTGGGTCACACCGGGCAGCAGCTCGAGGCCGGCGATCTGCGCGGCCATCGTCGGCGTGAGCCAGAAGCCGTCGACGCAGTAGCCCTCGGCCGGCGGCTGCGCCACCCCGCGCGGGCCGAAGTGGCGCCAGAGTTCGTCGAGATACGCCGGCCCGTCGAGGACCGGGTCCCACAGCGCCAGCGCATCAACCTCGCGCCGGCGTCGCGCGGCCACCCTGGCCGCCAGCGTGGCGCCCAGACGCAGCCCCACCAGGGCCACCTTGCGTGCGCCGGCCATGTCGAGCAGTTCGTCCAGCGCCTGCTCGATGTCGGCCTCCCAGCCGGGCAGGTCGGCCTCGTCGAACTCGCCCGCGGAGTCACCGGTACCGAAGTAGTCGAAGCGCAGCACATGCCAGCCCTGCGCGGCCAGCTGCCGGCCCAGCAGGCGCATCGAGCGGTGCGAGCGCAGGTACTCCTGCCCCCAGGGGGCACACAGCAAGGCGGCGCGGGTGCTGGCCGCCCCCGAATGGGCCGGGGTGTAGAGCCCGAACAGCCGCCGCGCGCCGCTGCCGAAGTGGAAGGGTGTCATGGCGATGCCACCCCCGCCGGGTCGGGCGTGCGCTCGGCCAGTACCCGTGCGCCGGTGGCCGCCACCTCACGCAGCGTCTGGAAGAACAGCGTGCGCGGGTCCATGCGCCAGCCGAGCTCACGTTCGACGGTGGCCACCACCCGCAGCGACAGCAGCGAATGCCCGCCGAGCTCGAAGAAGTTGTCGCCCGCACCGACCCGCTCGACCTGCAGGATGCCGCGCCAGATCTCGGCCAGTCGCTGCTCCAGCCCCGGCGCCGGCGCCTCGTGCTCGCGGCGCACGGCGCCTGCACCCTTGAACGGGTCGGGCAAGGCCAGCCGGTCGACCTTGCCGTTGGGCGTGAGCGGCACCTGGTCGAGCGTCACCACGACCGACGGCACCATGTAGTCGGGCAGGTCACGGCGCAGGTGGCGACGCACCTCGCTGGCGGTGAGGTCGCCGCCGGGCTGGAACAGCACATAGGCCACCAGCCGCAGGTCGCCGGGCGCGGCCTCGCGCGCCACGACGACCGCCTGCTGGACCTGCTCGTGGGCCTGCAGCGCCACCTCGATCTCGCCCAGCTCGATGCGGAAACCGCGCACCTTGACCTGGTGGTCGAGCCGGCCCAGGTGTTCGAGGCGACCGTCGTGGCGCCAGCGCCCGAGGTCACCGGTGCGGTAGAGCCGGCCGCCGCCCGAGGGGTCGAACGGATCGGGCACGAAACGTTCGGCCGTGAGTTCGGGGCGGCGGTGGTAACCCAGCGCCACACCGGCACCACCGATCCACAGTTCACCGGGCAGGCCGGCCGGCAGCGGCTGGCCGTGGCGGTCGAGCACATGCACCTGGGTGTTGGCGATCGGCCGGCCGATGGACACCGGCCCGGTCCCGGGCAGCACCCGCTCGGTGGTCGACCAGACGGTGGTTTCGGTGGGGCCGTAGAGGTTCCAGAGTTCGCTCACCCGCTCCAGCAGCGCGTCAGCCAGGTCGCGGGGCAGGCCTTCCCCCCCGCACAGGGCCTTGAAGCCGCTGGTGGGCCGCCAGCCGGCCTCGATCAGCAGCCGCCAGGTGGCCGGGGTGGCCTGCAGCACCGTGGCGCCGGTCTCGGCCAGGCGCTGCGCCAGGGCCGGGCCGTCGACGGCCGTCTCGCGCGGGATGATGTCCACCCGGGCCCCCACCACCAGCGGCAGGTACAGCTCCAGGGCGGCGATGTCGAAGGAGATCGTCGTCACCGCGGCCAGCACGTCGCTGGCCTGCAGGCCTGGTTCACGTGCCATCGAGGCCAGGAAGTTCGCCAGTGCACCGTGCGGCACCGCCACACCCTTGGGCTTGCCGGTCGACCCCGAGGTGTAGATCACGTAGGCGGGGTCCTGGGGTGCCGGCGGCGCGGGCACGGTGGTGTCGCCCGCAGCATCGGCCGCAGCAGGCGGCAGCGGCTGCGCCAGGTCGACCACCTGCACACCGGCCGGCAGCTCGACGCCCTGTGCGGTGTCGCCCCAGGTGAGCAGCACCGCAGCGCCGCTGTCGGCCAGCATGTACGACAGCCGATCCTCCGGGAACCCCGGGTCCAGCGGCACATAGGCGCCGCCGGACTGCTGCACGGCCAGCAGGGCCACCAGCATGTCGAGCGAGCGCGGCAGGCACACGCCCACGAGCACGCCCGGGGCCACCCCCAGCGCGCGCAGGTGCTGCGCCAGGGCGGTGGCCCGCGCAACGAGCTGACCCAGGCTCAGGTGCTCTGCGCCACAGGTGGCCACCCGCCGATCGGGCTCCAGGCGCGCTTGCGCCTGCAGCTGCCGAAGGGCCAGCCCCGGCGGCGGCAGCGGCGTCTCGGTGCGGTTCCAGGTGTCGAGCTGCGCACGCTGGGGCGCCGACAGCACCGGCAGCGCCGCCACCGGCACGGCCGGGTCCGCCGCCACGGCCTGCAGCACCTCGAGGTAGCTGTCGGTGAGCTGCGCCACCGTGGCGTGATCGAACAGCTGGGCGCTGTATTCGATCATCAGCCGCCCGCCGTCACGCGGGCTCAGCGCCACGCTCAGCTCGAACTGCGCCGCGCCCCGGTGCAGGGACACCGGCTCCCACAGCAGCTCGTCGATCTGCACGGTGCGCAAGGGCGCGTTCTGCACGTTGAACAGCACCTGCACCAGTGGGGCACGCTGCGCGTCGCGCTGGCGCACCAGTGCCTCGACAAGCTTCTCGAACGGCATGTCCTGGTGGGCGTAGGCGTCCAGCGCCACACCGCGCACGCGGCGCAGCAGCTCGGTGAAACCGTTCACCCCGCCCAGTCCCACCCGCATCACCAGCGTGTTGACGAAGGTGCCCACCAGCCCTTCGGTGTCGGCCTGGGTGCGGTTGGCGATCGGCACGCCCACGGCCAGGTCGTCCTGCCCGTTGACCCGGTGCAGCAGCGCCACAAAGGCGGCAAAGCTGGTCATGAACAAGGTGGCGCCTTCGCGCCGGGCCAGGGCCTCCAGGCGCGGCAGCAGGCCCTCGGGCAGCGCGATCTCATGCCGGCCGCCGACAAAGCTGGGGGCGTCGGGGAAGGGCCGGTCGAAGGGCAGCGACAGTGGCGCCAGGCCGTCGAGCTGCTCGCGCCAGTAGGCCATCTGGCGCTCCAGCACCTCGCCCTGCAGCCAGTCACGCTGCCAGCGGGCGTAGTCGCGGTAACGGATGGGCAGTGGCGGCCGGGCGCTGCTGTGGCCGGCCCGCCGTGCGGCATAGGCGTGGCCGACTTCGGCCGCCATCACCGAAAACGACCAGTGGTCACCGGCAATGTGGTGCAGCACGATGGCAAGCAGGTGGTCCTCCCCGGACAGGCGCCACAACCCCAGCCGCAGCACCGGCCCGTGCGCCAGGTCGAAGGGCTGGCGGGCCAGGGACCGGGCCTGGTCGAGGGCCTGGTCCACGGCCGCCTCGCCCTGCCCGGTCAGGTCGGTGAGCGGCAGCGCCCCGGGCTGCCAGGGCAGCACCTCCTGCACCGGCACGCCGTCGTCCAGGCGGTAGATGCTGCGCAGCGGTTCATGGCGCTCGCGCAGGCCGTCCAGGGCGTCGGCCAGTGCGGTCACGTCCAGCGGACCACGCAGGCGCACCGCCACGGCCATGTTGTAGGCCAGGTTGCCGGGGGCGAGCTGGTGGATCACCCACATGCGCTCCTGCGAGAACGACAGCCGCACCGGCCCGTCGTCGCGCGAGGGCGGGATGCGCGGCAACAGCTCGGCATGGCGCGCGTGGCGCACGGCATCGTCGATGCGGTGTGCCAGGCCTTCCAGCGTGCGGGCCTCGAACAGCACCGCCAGCGGCAGCTCGACCTCGAAGGCCAGCCGGATGCGCGAAGCCACCTGGGTGGCCAGCAGTGAATGCCCGCCGAGGTCGAAGAAGTCGTCGGCATGGCCGACCTCGGCCACGTGCAGCACGTCGCACCAGATGGCGGCCAGCGCCTCTTCGGTCGGCGAGCGCAGACCGGTGTCGGCCGGCCCTGCGACGCCTGCCGCCCCCTGCGGCGCGGGCAGCGCGGCCCGGTCGACCTTGCCATTGGGCGTGAGCGGCAGGGCCGGCAGCACCACGATGGCAGCCGGCACCATGTAGTCGGGCAGGCTGCGGCGCAGCGTGTCCTTCAGCGCGCCGGGGTCGAGCAGGGCCGCGCCAACGGGGGTCACGTAGGCCACAAGCTGCTGGTCGCCCGGGGTGTCCTCGCGCACGATGACCAGGGCCTCGCGCACGTCCGGCTGCTGCTGCAGCAGGTTCTCGATCTCGCCCGGCTCGATGCGGTAGCCGCGCAGCTTGACCTGGTGGTCGAGCCGGCCGAGGTAGACCAGCGTGCCGTCGCGCCGGCGCCGCACACGGTCCCCGGTGCGGTACAGGCGGGCGCCGGGTGCGGGCTCGAACGGGTCGGGGCGGAAGCGCTCGCTGCTCAGGTCGGGCCGGCCGTGGTAGCCGCGCGCCAGGCCGTGCCCGCCGATCCACAGCTCGCCGGCCAGGCCGTCGGGCAGCAGGCCGCCGCGGGCGTCGCGCACATGGAAGCAGGTGTTGCGCAGCGGCCGCCCCAGCACCACCGGTTCGCCCGGCTGGACACGGTGCACCGCCGACCAGATCGTGGTTTCGGTGGGGCCGTACATGTTCCACAGCCTGCCCACGCGGGACACCAGCGCCGCGGCCAGCGACTCGGGCAGGGCCTCGCCACCGCACAAGGCCACCAGCGCCGGGTCACCCGGCCAGCCCGATTCGACCAGCAGCCGCCAGGTCGAGGGCGTGGCCTGCAGCAGCGTGGCCCGGGTGTGGCCGAGCAGGGTCTGCAGCAGCTGGGGGTCCCGGCCGGCGCCGGCCGGGGCCACATGCACCCGCGCGCCCACGCACAGCGGCAGCCACAGTTCGAGGCCGGCGATGTCGAAGGAGAGGGTCGTGATGGCCAGCACCACGTCCTGTGGCTGCAGCCCGGGCTCGTCGCAC
>CBFGPV010000175.1:0-8904 GCA_965650765.1 uncultured Burkholderiales bacterium | reverse complement strand
CGGCCCGGCGTTTCCTTGAGAGCTGCCGGGCCCTCAGGTCACCGGGGCCGGGTTGAACAGCACCAGGGCGTTGTGCAGCTTCCAGCGTTCGGCCCAGGTCTGCTTGCGGCCACTGGCCACGTCGAGCATCAGGTGGAACAGCTCCCAGCCCACCTGTTCGATGGTGGCCGTGCCGTCGGCGATGGTGCCGGCATTCACGTCCATCAGGTCGTGCCAGCGGCGCGCCAGCTCGGTGCGGGTGGCCACCTTGATGACCGGCACCGCGGCCAGGCCATACGGTGTGCCGCGGCCGGTGGTGAAGACATGCAGGTTCATGCCGGCAGCCAGCTGCAGCGTGCCGCAGATGAAGTCGCTGGCCGGCGTGGCGGCATAGGTGAGGCCGCGTGTGCGCAGCTTGTCGCCCGGCGACAGCACGCCCGAGATCGGCGCCGTGCCCGACTTGACGATCGACCCCATGGCCTTCTCGACGATGTTGGACAAGCCCCCCTGCTTGTTGCCGGGCGTGGTGTTGGCACTGCGGTCGGCATGGCCACGCTTCAGGTAGGCGTCGTACCAGGCCATCTCGCGGATCATGGCCTCGGCCACCTCGGGCGTGGCCGCGCGTGAGGTGAGCTGGTCGATGCCGTCGCGCACCTCGGTCACCTCCGAGAACATCACGCTGGCACCGGCCCGCACCAGCAGGTCGGTGCAGTAGCCCACTGCGGGGTTGGCGGTGACGCCCGAGAACGCATCGCTGCCGCCGCATTGCACGCCGACCACCAGCTCGCTGGCGGGCACGGTCTCGCGTCGCCGCCGGTTCAGGCGTTCGAGGTGCACCTCGGCCTGGCGCAGGATGGACTCGACCATGGACATGAAACCGACGTGGGCGTTGTCCTGCAGGCAGACGACGTCGAGTGCGGCGGTGTCCTGGCGTTGGTCCACGAGCGTGATGCTGCCCGGCGGCAGCAGACGGTCGGGCTGCAGCTTCTCGCAGCCCAGGCTCACGACCATCACCTCACCGCCGAAGTTCGGGTTGAGGCTGATGTTGCGCAGTGTGCGGATGGGCACCACCGCGTCGGGCGCGTCGATGGCCACGCCGCAGCCATAGCCGTGCTCCAGGGCCACGACGTCGTCCACGTGGGGGTAGCGCGGCAGCAGCTCGGCCTTGATGCGGCGCACGGCAAAGTCGGTCACGCCGGCCACGCACTGCACGGTCTGGGTGATGGCCAGGATGTTGCGTGTGCCCACCGAGCCGTCGGCATTGCGGTAGCCCTCGAAGGTGTAGCCCTCCAGGGGCGGCAGGGCCGGTGCCGGCACCGTGGCCTTGGGGAGCTGGTCGAGCGAGCGGGCCTCGGGCATGGCCAGCAGCCGCTCATGCACCCAGCTGCCGGCCGCGATCGGCCGTGTGGCGTGGCCGATCGGAATGCCGTAGCGCAGCACGGGCGCATCGGCCGGGATGTCAACCAGCGCCACCTTGTGCCCCTGCGGCACACGCTCGCGCAGGACCAGGCCATCGGGCAGGACCGCGCCCGCCGCAAGACCGCCGTCATTGGCGACGATGGCCACGTTGTCATGCGCATGCATGCGGATGGTCAAGGGCGAGCGCTCGGTCATGGTGGTGGGCTCAGCGGTCGAGCGCGGGGCGCTTGGGGTCGAAGGTCCAGCCGGGGATCAGGCACTGCATCGCAACGGCATCGTCGCGCGCACCCAGGCCGTGCTGCAGGTAGAGCTGGTGGGCCTTGTCGACCTCGGCCATGTCGAGCTCGACGCCCAGGCCCGGCCGCTCGGGCACACGCACGCGGCCGTTGACGATCTGCAGGGGCTCGCGGGTCAGGCGCTGGCCGTCCTGCCAGATCCAGTGGGTGTCGATGGCGGTCACGCGACCGGGCGCGGCCGCGCCGACGTGGGTGAACATCGCCAGTGACACGTCGAAGTGGTTGTTCGAATGCGAGCCCCAGGTCAGGCCCCAGTCGCGGCAGGTCTGGGCCACGCGCACCGAGCCGGCGAGCGTCCAGAAGTGAGGGTCGGCCAGCGGGATGTCCACACTCTGCAATGCCAGGGCATGGCTCATCTGGCGCCAGTCGGTGGCGACCATGTTGGTGGCCGTGGGCAGGCCGGTGGCGCGGCGGAACTCGGCCATCACCTCGCGGCCCGAATAGCCGTCTTCGGCGCCGCAGGGGTCTTCCGCATAGGCCAGCACGCCGCGCAGGTCGCGCAGCAGGCGGATCGCGTCCTTCAGTCGCCAGCCGCCGTTGGGGTCGAGCGTGACCCGGGCCTGCGGAAAGCGCTCGTGCAGGGCCAGGATGCACTGCACCTCGTCGTCACCGCGCAGCACGCCGCCCTTGAGCTTGAAGTCATTGAAGCCATAACGTTCATGGGCGGCCTCGGCCAGGCGCACGATGGCCTGCGGGTCCAGCGCCGGCTCGTGGCGGCGCCTGAACCAGGTGTTGTCGGCCTGCGGCTCGCGGGTGTAGGGCAGGTCGGTGCGGGCGGTGTCACCGACGAAAAACAGGTAGCCGAGCATCTCGACTTCATCGCGCTGCTGGCCCTCGCCCAGCAGCGCCGCCACCGGCACGCCCAGGTGCTGGCCCAGCAGGTCGAGCAGGGCCGATTCGATGGCGGTCACCGCATGGATGGTGGTGCGCAGGTCAAAGGTCTGCAGGCCACGCCCGCCGGCATCGCGGTCGGCAAACTGCTGCTGCACCTGCTGCAGCACCCGGTGGTGGGCACCCAGCGGCTGCCCCACCACCAGCGCCCGCGCATCCTCCAGGGTCTGGCGGATCTTCTCGCCCCCCGGCACCTCACCCACACCGGTGCGTCCGGCACTGTCGGTCAGGATCAGCAGGTTGCGGGTGAAAAACGGCGCATGCGCGCCGCTCAGGTTGAGCAGCATGCTGTCGCGCCCGGCCACGGGGATCACCCGCAGCGCGGTGATCACGGGGAGAGTCGAGAGGGTCATGGGCAAAGGTCGGTGGTCAGGGTCGGCCGCGGGCGGCAGTCACGCCAGCCTCGCGGGTGATGCAGTTGCGAAGGCTCAGTCGGCCGTGATCTTGCCCACTTCGATCACCTTCTTCCAGCGCGCGAATTCCGCGGCCTGGAAGGCGGTGAACTGCTCGGGCGTGTTGCCGACGATCTCGAAGCCCAGTTCAAGCAGCTTGGGCTTGACCTGCGGGTCGTTCAGGCCGGCGACCAGCGCGTCACGCAGGCGATTCTTGATGTCGGCCGGCAGCCCCTTGGGCGCGGCAAACGCCTGCCACGAATACACGTTCACGCCCTTGAGGCCGAGCTCTTCCATGGTCGGCACGTCCGGCAGCAGCGGTGAGCGTTTTGTGCTGGTGATGGCCAGGGCGCGCAGCTTGCCGGCCTTGATGTTGGCCAGGCCGGTGTTGATGTTCATGAAGGTGGCGTCCACCTGGCCGCCCAGCAGGTCGGCCATGGCCGGGGCCCCGCCCTTGTAGGGCACGTGCACACCGGAGGTGCCGGTTTCCTGCCAGAAAAGCTCGGCCGTCAGGTGGTCGCTGCTGCCATTGCCGGACGAGGCCATGGTCATCTTGCCGGGGTTCGCTCGCTTGTAGGCCAGCACGTCGGCCAGGGTCTTGTGGGGCGAGGCCGCCGGCACGGCCAGCACGTTCGGAGCCTGCACGGCCACCGTGATGTAGTCGAAGTCGTTGAGGGCGTCATAGGCCACGTTCTTGATCAGGTGCGGGCCGATCACGAAGGGGCCCAGCGACGACACGAAGATGGTGTAGCCGTCCGGTGCCGAGCGTTTGGCCTGCGTGGCGCCGACCGTGCCGCCAGCACCCGCCTTGTTCTCGACCACAAAGGTGCTGCCCAGGCGCTCCTGGAGCTTTGGTGCCAGCGTGCGGGCGATCACGTCGGTGGACCCGCCGGGCGGGAACGGCACCAGCAAGGTCACCGGCTTGGCGGCCGGCCAGGCCTGGGCCTGTGCGGCACCTGCGGCCAGCAGGCCGAGGGCGATCGAGGTCAGCAGTTTTTTCATGGTCAGGTGTCTCCGTCGTGATGAGTGTGCGGTCAGCCCCGGGGCCGGTGATGCAGGGGCGGCGCGGCGGTCTGGCCTGGGTGGGATCCCCGTCAAAGCCAGACGGTAGCGCTACCAACATGAGATGAATGGTAGCGCTACCGTCTTGAAATCACAAGGATCCCGCGCCTGGGGTAAACCCGGGTCAGGCGCTGTGTCGCTCGACGATGGAAAAGCCGATGTCGACCAGGGACGAGTCGACCTCGCGCCCTTCGGCGCGGTCGATGATGAAACGTGCCGCCTGGCGGCCGATGGCCGCGCCGTTGATGTGCACCGTGGTGAGTGCCGGGTGCAGGTCGGCCGCAAAGTCGAGGTCACCGAAACCGACGATGGCGAGCTGTTGCGGCACGGCCAGGCCGCGCGCCTGCGCTTCGGTCATCACGCCCAGGGCCAGCAGGTCGGAGCTGCAGAACACGGCGTCGATGCCCGGGGCGCGTTGCAGCAATTGAACCAGCGCATCGCGCCCGCTGCGCAGTGTGGTGGGCGCCGGCACGATCTCGACCTCGACGGCCGTGTGGCCGCCGTCGCGCACGGCTGCGCAGAAGGCGTCGAGGCGGCGACGGGCGCGCTCGTCATCGCCCGAGACGGCGGCCAGCCGCACCCGGCCCCGGCGCGTCAGGAACTCAGCAACCGCGCGGCCGACGTCGACATGCGAAAAACCCACCAGCATGTCGATCGGTGTGGGGGTGAGGTCCCAGGTCTCGACCACCGGAATGCCCGAGGCCAGCAGGCGCCGGCGGCCTTCGGCCGAGTGCAGGATGCCGGTGAGCACGATGCCGTCGGGGCGGCGCCCGATGATGGCCTCGAGCAGCGCGTCCTCGCGGCTGCCGCCGTAACCGGACTGGCCCAGCATCAGCTGATAGCCGTGCGCCGCCAGGGTTTCGGTCAGGGCCTGCACCGTGGCCAGGAACACCGGCCCGGAGATCGTGGGCACCAGGGCCGCGACCAGCCGGCTGCGAGTGGACGCCAGCCCGCCGGCCAGGCGGTTGGGCACATAGCCGGTGCGCGATACCGCTTCGGTGACGCGCCGCAGGACATCGGCCGAAACCTGCTCGGGCGTGTTCAGCGCCCGCGAGGCCGTGATCGGCGCCACACCGGCCAGTTTGGCCACGTCGTGCAGCGTGACGGCGCCGCTGCTGCGGCGTGTGCGGCGGGCGATGGGGGCATCGGAGGACATGCCGCATTTTCGCATCGGGGCTGTCGGCCACGGCCCGCATTGCGCACCCGGCGTGAACAGTGATGTGACGGCTGCGGCCTATGCCGGCGGCGGGCGCCTTCCTAGACTGGGGGCGTCTTTCACGGAGTGCTGAATGTCCACCCCTTCCGTCTGGCCCGTGCTGATCGGCACCGGCTTTTTCCTCGGCCTCGGCGTGCCGGTGGCCAAGGCCGCCGCGGCCGCCGGTGTGTCGGCCCTGGGCTTTGCCTTGTGGCCCACCGCCTGCGCTTCGCTGGTGCTGGCCCTGCTGGCCGCCTGGCGCCACGGCCGGCCGCGCTTGGACGGGGCCGTGCTGCGTTATGCCTTCACCGCCGGCGTGCTGGGCCACACCTTGCCGATGACCACGGTGTTCTGGCTGTCGGCCCATGCGGGGGCAGGCTACTCGGCGCTGGCCTTCACGCTGCCGCCGATCTTCACGCTGATGTTCAGCCTGGGGCTGCGCCTGGAACGCTTCCACTGGCTGCGGCTGGCCGCCGTGCTGGTCGGCCTGTGCGGCGCCTTGTTGCTGGTGGCCGGGCGCGGTGCCGCCGCCAGCGCCTCGGCCCTGGCCGTGGTGTTGCTGCTGGCGGTGCCCGCCTTCATCGGCGCGGGCAATGTGTACCGCGCCCTGAAGCTGCCGCATGGCATGCCCGGCGAGTGGCTGGCCGCGATGATGCTCGGCGCGTCGTCAATCTGCCTGGCCGCGGTCGCCACGCCCACCGGACTGGCCGTTGTCCCCGCCACGGCGATGGCCTGGGGCTGGCTCGCGGTGCAGGCGCTGGCCATGGTGGCCGGCTTCACGCTGTACTTCGTGCTGCAGCGGCGCGCCGAACCCGTCACCTTCAGCCTGATGGGCTACGTGATCACACTGACCGGCGTGGTGGCCGGCACCGGGCTGCTTGGCGAGCCCCTGCCAGGCGGCACGCTGCCCGCGCTGGCGCTGACGGTCGCGGCGCTGTGGCTGATGCACCGCGCCCGGCTGGCAGCGCCGGTGTCAGTGGCCCGCCCCTGACAACCGCGCCTTCAGGAAGCGCACGAACGCGCGCACCCGCTCGGGCAGGTGGTCGCGGCTGGGGTACACCGCAAAGAGCTGGCGCGGCTCGAGCCGGTATGCCGTCAGTGTCGGGACCAGCAAGCCGGCCTGCAGTTCGCGGCGCATCATCACCGCAGGCACCAGGCCCACCCCCAGCCCGCGGCACATCGCGTCGACCAGCAGCAGGCTGTTGTCAGCGCGGAAGTTGCCCTGCACCGGCACCTCATGCGAGCCGTCGGCGCCGAAGAACTGCCACCGGGTGGCATCGCCCGCCAGCAGGTAGGACAGGCAGTTGTGTTGCACCAGGTCGCCCGGTCGTTCGGGGTGGCCATGGGCCTGCCAGTAGGCCGGTGAGGCACACACCATGCGCTCGAACTGCATCACCGGCACGGCCACCAGCGACGAATCATCGAGCTGGGCCTGGCCGCGCAGCGCCACGTCCACGCCCTCGCGGATGAGGTCGACCACCTCGTCACTCAGTCGCACGTCGAGCTGCACGGCAGGATAGGCCTGCATGAAGGCCTGCAGGTGCTCGGCCAGGCAGGCCAGGGTCATCGACACGGGTGCGGCCACCACCAGGCGGCCGGACACCTCGGCCCGGTCGGCCGCGATGGCGGTGAGGGTCTGCTCGGTGTCGGCCAGCACGCGGCGGCAGTAGGCGTAGAAGCGCTCGCCGGCTTCGGTCAGCTGCATGGCCCGCGTGGTGCGCTCGAGCAGGCGGCTGGCCGTCCAGTCTTCCAGGAACTGCACATACTTGGTGACGGCCGAACGCGAGCAGTCGAGGTCGCGGGCCGCGGCCGCGAAGCTGCCGGTCTCGACCACACGGCAAAAACACTGGATGGCCAGGTGACGGTCCAAAAAGACTCCTTTGTCTGAACTTGTCTGAACGGGATGCAGCAGCCGCGAATCTACCCGCACGACCGGCGTCTGCTCCGGCGTGTGTGCATCATCAGCGCCAGCGCACAGGCGGGCAGCAGCACCCGCCCCACGGCCTCGGGCGCCTTCATGCTCCACAGCGTGGCGGCACTGAACAGGCACCAGCCCAGCGGCACGACCCAGGCCAGCGCCTGCAGCCAGCGCCCCCCGCGCGTCAGCGGTGCGCCCACGGTCAGCACGGCCAGCACGCCCATCGCGGTCGGATCGGGTGCCAGCCCGACCACCGCCGCCTGCCGCCAGTCACGCCCCAGGGCCAGCGGCTCGACCAGCGCCCCCAGGACGGTGAACACCAGCAGCAGCACCGCGCCGCGTACTGGCCCCCGGTCACCGGCCGGCCCACCCGCAGGGTGGGCCCAGGCCAGCCACACGAGCAGCAGCGCCTGTGCAGCAAACACCACCGCCCACCCGGTGCCGGCCCAGTGGATGCTGGCCAGGCGCTGCAGCATGAACCCGCCAGCCACGGCCGCCGCACCCGACGCCAGCACCAGCCAGGCCAGGCGCATGCGCCCGCGCCATACCGCACGCACGAGCACCAGCGCCGCCAGCAGCGCGACGACCTGCGCCGGCCACAGGGCCTGGTTGTGGAGTTCGTGCAGCCGGTAGTAGGTGCGCGGTGCAAACATCAGGAAGTCCGACAGGCGGTAGGTCCACCATTCGGACATCAGCGAGGACATCAGAGCGCCTCGACATCGGCCGCCATGCGGCGCCTCAGCGCGGCATCGGGCATCGGGCCGAGTCCCGCGGCCATGTTCTCGCGCAGGTGATCGACCCGGCTGGTGGCGGGAATGGCGCAGGTGACGGCCGGGTGGGACACGACAAACTTCAGCGCCACCTGCGACCAGTGCCGGCAGCCCAGCTCGCTCGCCCAGCCCGGCAGCGGATGCCGGCGCAGGGCTTGCAGCAGGTCGCCCTGGCGGAAAGGCCGGTTGACCAGCACCGCGATGCCGCGGTCCTGGGCCAGCGGCAGCAGGCGCTGCTCGACCTCACGGTCGAGCAGGTTGTAGCTCAGCTGCACGAAGTCGATCGGGTGGGTGCGCATGATCTGTTCGATCTCGGCATGGCGGCGGCCTTCCGAGGTGGTGATGCCCACATGGCGCAGGCGCCCTGCGCGCTTCATCTCGAACAGCAGCGGCAGATGGGCCTCCCAGGCCAGCAGGTTGTGGACCTGCAGCAGGTCGAAGCGCGGCACCCCCCACAGCGCGCGTGAGGCCTCGATCTGGCCGGGCCCACGCGTGCCCGGCGACACCCAGACCTTGTCGGCCGAAAACACCGCCGAGGTGCGGCCCAGCCTGGCCAGCGCCTCGCCGATCACGGCCTGCGACGAGCCGTACATCGGCGATGAATCGATCAGCCGCCCGCCGGCCTCGAAAAACGCCCGCATCACCTCGGTGCAGGCGGCGCGCGCCTGCGGGTCGTTGCCGACATTGAAGGTGATCCAGCTGCCCAGCCCGATGACCGGCAGGGCCTCGCCACTGGAGGGCACGGCCCGCGTGAGCAGCGGCGTGGGCGTGGGCGTGGGTGCGGCCACGGACGTGGCCCAGGGTGCGGCGAGTGCGGCCGCCAGCAGGCGGCGACGGTCGCCCCGCACACCCGTGGCAGGACGGGGCGGCAAGGCGGGCAGGCGGAACGGGCGGGGCATGCGGCAAGACCTCCGGGGGCGATGGTAGCCAGCCCGCCTTCACCCTCACGCGTGCAGGGCAGTCCGGTCGGGGCAGTCCGGTC
>CBFGPV010000174.1:0-9018 GCA_965650765.1 uncultured Burkholderiales bacterium | reverse complement strand
GTGCCTGGCTGCAGCTTCAGCGGCACCTCGACCAGCCGCTCCAGGAACTGCGCATTGGTCAGCCCGCGCAGCCCCTTCAGCACGCGGTCATACTCGCGTTGCACGGCGTTGTTGCCGATGAATTCATAGGTCAGCCCGGAGGTGTGACGCAGCAGGTCCTGCACGGTCGGTTCGCGGTCCAGCGGCACCGTGTCCAGCCCGGCATCGGGGTCGCGCGCCACCCGCAGCCGCCCCATCGCGGGCAGATAGCGCGACGCCGGGTGGTTCAGCATCACCCGCCCCTGCTCCACGAGCTGCATCACCGCCACCGACACCAGGGGTTTGGTCATCGAATAGATGCGGAAGATCGCATCCAGCGGCATGGGCGTCGTGCCGGCCGGATCGACCCGTCCGATGGCCTCGAACAGTGCCAGGCGGCCGTGACGCGCCACCAGCATCACAGCACCGGGCAGCCGCCCTCGCTCCACCGCCTGCCCCATGGCCTCACGCAGATTGCCCAGGCGGCCCGCGTGCAGGCCGAGCACGGCCACATCGTCGACCGGCAGCGACGGCGCGCTCACCGCAGCCGCTCCCGGGCCAGCGCCGCGCCCAGGCCCAGCGCCTGCAGCTTTTTCAGGGCGATTTCACGGTCCATCGGCGCAAGACCGCAGTTGGTGCACGGAAACAGCCGCTCGCGCGGCACGAACTGCAGCGCGCGGCCGATGGTGTCGGCCACTTCCTCGGGTGTCTCGACCTGATCGCTGGCCACGTCGATCACACCCACCATCACGTCCTTGCCGGTGAGCAGGCCCATCAGGTCCGGGGGCACATGCGAATGGTGGCACTCCAGGCTGACCTGGTCGATGCTGCTTCGCGCCAGGGCCGGAAAGATCTGCTCATACTGGCGCCATTGCTCGCCCAGGGTGGCCTTCCATGCCACGTTGGCCTCGATGCCGTAGCCATAGCAGATGTGCACCGCGGTCGTGCAGTTCAGGCCCTGCGCCGCGCGTTCCAGGGCCTGCACGCCCCAGTCGGCGGCCTCGGCCATGTACACGTTGAACGCCGGCTCGTCGAACTGGATGATGTCCACCCCGTCGGCCTCCAGTGCCCGCGCTTCGGCGTTCAGCAGGTCCGCAAAGGCCATGGCCATGGCCACGCGGTCGCCATAGTGCCGATCGGCCACGGTGTCGACGATGGTCATCGGGCCGGGCAGCGTGAACTTGAGCTTGCGGCGGGTATGGGCCCGCGCGAAGCGCGCTTCGTCGGCATGCACGCGGCCCTTGAGCCGCAGCGGACCGACCACCTGCGGCACCATGGCCTTGTAGCGGTCGGCCCGGATGCCCATCTCGACCTTGTGCTCGAAGTCGATGCCCTCGACACACTCCAGAAACCCGTGCACGAAATGCTGGCGCGACTGCTCGCCGTCGGTGACGATGTCCAGGCCGGCGTCCTCCTGGGCCTTGATCCACAACAGGGTGGCATCGAGCTTGGCCTGCCTGAGTTCGGCGCCCTGCGCGCGCCAGCGAGGCCACAGCTTGCCGGTTTCGGCCAGCCAGCCCGGCTTGGGCAGGCTGCCTGCGATCGATGTCTCGAACATGTCGAAGCGTCCTTCTGGATGGGGAACATCCAGCGTAGCGGCGACCCGCGCGCGGCGTCTCCAGGGTTTCCCCCGCGGTGATCATTTCTGCAATAAGGGAGGTTGCCCCAGTTGCAAAGACACAAAGTGGTGTACATTGCGCCTTGAGGTACACACCGGACCGTCGGTCTTCGAGGTCTTTCTCTGCCAGCCCGGGCACCCGCCCGACCGGCATCGTTTGAATCCCCCGGGTCACGTTTCTAGAGTGTCTTCAGCGCATGCGCGGCGTCTGTTGTGCATGCTTTTTAGTTATACATTTTTTGATTGGAAGATCTACGTGAGCACGCAAACCGGTACCGTCAAGTGGTTCAACGAAAGCAAGGGCTATGGCTTCATCGCCCAGGACGCTGGCGGCGCCGACCTCTTCGCCCATTTCCGCGACATCCAGGGCAACGGGTTCAAGACCCTGCAGGAAAACCAGCGCGTCGAATTCGAAGTGAAGCAGGGCCAGAAGGGCCTGCAAGCTGCCAACATCCGCCCGCTGTAATGGCGGCACGCCGCTCGCGCGGCGTTGTTGGAACAAGAACCGCAGCCTCGGCTGCGGTTTTTTTTCGCCTTGGCCAGAAGCATGGTGCCACCGCAGCGCCGCATCGTGCCTGCCAGCCAGGTAGGACAAGCGGAACACGACTTGTGCGCCGGATCCGACAGCAGGGCATTGCTGCGGTGCGGTGCAGCGCGCGACAATGCCGCCATGGCAAGAAAAAAACCGGCCACCCGCCCCTTGCGCATCGGCATCTCGGCGCGCCTGCTGCACCATGTGCCGAGCGAACTCGGCTTTCGCAACAAGACGCTGCAATACCTGGAGCAGTCGCTGGCGCACTGGATCATGGAGCATGGTGCCATCGCCTTCATGGTGCCGGCCGTTGCCGAAGACAGCCGCCAGGCCGTGAAGCATCTGTCCATCGACGAATTCGCACTCGACCTGGACGGGTTGGTGCTCCAGGGCGGTGCCGACGTCTCGCCCCAGAGCTACGGCCAGGAGCCGCTGGACCCCCGCTGGAGCGGTGACCCGATCCGCGACCGCTATGAACTGGCCCTGCTTCGGGCCATGCTGGTCCAGCGCAAGCCGGTGATCGGTGTGTGCCGCGGTTGCCAGCTGCTCAATGTGGCCTTCGGCGGCACGCTCTACCAGGACCTTCGTACCCAGCGGCCCGACACCCGGCCCCACGTCGACCCGGACCTGTATGACGAGCTCGAGCACGACATCTCGCTGGTCGAGGACTCGGATCTGGCACGGCTGTACCCCCCGGGCTCCCAGTTGCGGGTGACCAGCATCCACCACCAGGCGATCGACCAGATCGGCAAGCACGTGGTGGTCGAGGCCGTCTCCACCGCTGACGGTGTCATCGAGGCCATCCGCTGGACCGGCGGCGGGTACGCCCGGGGCCTGCAGTGGCACCCCGAGTTCCACCACGACCGGCGCTCGCTGGTCGACAGCTCGCCGGTGATGCTGGACTTCCTCGAAGTGGCCCGGACTTCTGCGCTCAAGCGTCTGGATGATCCGGACAATGCCGACCGCCGCGAGCCGCGTGCGCCCGTGCGACTCTCCCCCGCCGAAAACACGGTTCCCGCGTCCGAGTCACCTAAGTGACGGCAGGGGTGCCGGTCTCGTGTTTTCATCGCGCATCTTCACGCCAACACCGAGACCCTCATGACCACCACGACCGCGACCGTCAACCACCAGGTGCGCCTGGCCGCCCGCCCCGTGGGCACGCCCACTCGCGCCAACTGGCAATTCACCACCGAGAGCCTGGCCGAGCCCGACGAGGGCGGCGTGCTGGTGAAGGTGCTGATGCTGTCGCTCGACCCGGCCATGCGCGGCTGGATGAACGAAGGCAAGTCCTACATCCCGCCGGTGGGCATCGGCGAGGTGATGCGCGCCGGCGGTGTCGGTCGCGTGATCGCGTCGCGCAACCCGAACTTCAAGGTGGGCGACCATGTGAGCGGCAGCCTGGGCGTTCAGGAATACTGCCTGGTGCCGGGTGATCAGGTCCGTCGCAGCGGGCTCACGGTCATCGACACCCGTCTGGGCAGCCTGACCCAGTGGCTCAACGTGCTGGGCATGCCGGGCATGACCGGGTACTTCGGCCTGATGGACGTCGGCCAGCCCAAGGCCGGTGAAACCGTCGTGATCTCCGGTGCCGCCGGTGCCGTGGGGCAGACGGTCGGCCAGATCGCCAAACTCAAGGGCTGCCGTGTGGTGGGCATCGCCGGCGGTCCGGCCAAATGCGAATGGGTCGTCAAGGAACTCGGTTTCGACGCCTGCATCGACTACAAGCAGGGCGACGTGCGCGCCGGCCTGAAGGAGCATTGCCCGGACGGTGTGGATATCTACTTCGACAATGTCGGCGGCGAGATCCTGGACACCGTGCTCACCCGCATCAACCGCAAGGCGCGCATCATCATCTGCGGCGCGATCAGCCAGTACAACAACACCACCCCGGTGCAGGGGCCGAAAAACTACCTGTCACTGCTGGTCAACCGTGCCCGCATGGAAGGCATCGTCGTCTTCGACTATGCCGACCGCTACCACCTGGCCGTCGCCGAGATGGCGGGCTACCTCAAGGACGGGCGCATGCAGTCACGCGAGGACGTCGTCGAGGGGCTGGAGACCTTCCCGGAGGCTCTGCTGAAGCTCTTTTCGGGCGAAAACTTCGGCAAGCTGGTGCTCAAGGTCGCCGAGGACGCCTGAGCGCCGGGCGCCGGGCGCCGTGCAACTGCACGGGCCCGACCCTGGGGCTCGTCACGCGTCAGATGCCCATGCATCGGGCGTGACGCCCCGGTCATCACTGCTTGCGCGGCTCGATGGTGAGCATGTTGTCCACGCTCACCACACCCTGCACACCGGCCGCCAGCTGCGTGGCGCGATCACGCGCCTGTTCGCTCGGTGCCGTGCCATTGAGCACCACCCGGCCGCTGCTGGTGTCCACATCGATCTTGAACGCGCTCAGATCGCTGTCCTTGGCCAGTTCGGCATTGACCGCAGTCGTGATGGCCGCGTCGCCCACGGCGTTGGCAGCGCGCTCGACCTGGGTGCCCACGGCCTCCTTGGCGTCTGCCATGCCCTGGCTGGTGGCGTCGCGCATTTCGGCCGCCTTCTGTTCGCTCTGGGCGATCACGGTGTCGACCTTTTCGCCGGCCGTCTGGGTGTCATCGGTCTTGCCACAGCCCACCATCGCCAGCGCCGCCAGCACACTGCCGGCCAACATCATCTTCTTCATCGGTTTCTCCTTGCATGGATGCCGCCGCATCTGCGGCGTTCATGTGCCCACCCGCCCCTGAGGCCGGGTCGGCACGCCTGCCGATCGAACCGGATCGGTTGAGGTCAACTGTAGGCAAGGGGGTGGGCCGGGACTGTCGGCCCCGGCTCGAAACGGATGTCAGCGCCCACTGACGGGCGCAGCAGTTGGTTACATCGTGGGGTGATGCCGCGCGGGGTCCTGGCCGGCGGCGCGGCTGAGCGCTTCGGGGTCGAGCACACGCACGGTGTAGCCCGTCACGTCGATCACGCCGCGGTCCTGGAACTGGCGCAGGATGCGTGAGAAGGTCTCCGGGGTCACGCCCAACTGCGAGGCGATGGCCCGCTTGCGCTCTCGCAGGGCCACCACGGCCGAGCTGCGTCCGTCGCCCACCGGCAGATGCTGCATGTGGCGCTGCAGCCAGTTTGCACAACGGGTCTGCGCATCATTCAGCAACAGGCCCAGATGCCCTTCGGTGAGATCCTTCACCCGTTGGGCCTGAACGCGCAGCAGCGCATCGAGGATCATCGGATGGCTGTGGCCACAGGCGCGTACCTGATCGATCGGGAAGGTCCACACCAGCGCTTCGTGCTGCGTGCAGGCATCTTCGAGGTAGTTGCCGCCCAGCCAGGCACTGGTGGCGTCGATCCAGGCGCCCGGCTCGACCAGGCGCGTCTGGTGCGCCAGGCGGCCGCGCTCCATGGTGCCCAGCGCCACCTGGCCCGACACAAGCAGCCACAGGCGGTCGGCCGGCTGATTGCGATCGGTCAAGGCCTCGCCCGAACGAAAAACATGCTCGCCGAGCAGGCCGGCAAGTGCCTGCGCAGCCTCGCGCGGCACCCGCATCGGGCCCAGGGCAGCCTGCAGCAAGGCCGTTCGTGCATCCATCGGTATGCCTCGAGTGCGCAAGCCCGACAGGGACGCCGACGGGGAGAGTCTGTCCATGACCGTACTCACAACGTTAGTCCTCCACTGGAGATGGCTTACTCTCGCAGCGAAGCCGCCTGGAGGTTTTGCGCTGCCTCAAGTTCGATGAGCTTGGTGGGGGCTTGACATTCATCAGGGCGCCGCCGCTGGCCCTGCCGCCACAATCGGGCACGCGCCACAGCCTTGCGACCTGCCCCATGCTCCCCGGATTCACCAGCCCCGCTGCCGGTTTCGACAGCCCTTTCGAGATGCTCGTGTCCTGCCACGAGCGTGTGCAGCGCAGTCTCAGGCTGCTGCTGCGGCTGGGCGAGCACCTGCAGGCCCACGCCTGCGACGAGCCCGCGCGCCAGGCTGCGCGGGACGTGCTGCGCTACTTCGACCGCGCAGCGCCGCTGCACCATCAAGATGAAGAGCAGCATGTGTTTCCGCGGGTGCTCGCGGCTGGTGACGTGGCGCTGGTGGCCACCATCACGCGCCTGCAGGCCGACCATGCCACGATGGAGGCGCAATGGCAGGCCGTGCGCGGCGATCTGGAACGTATCGCTGACGACCGGGACGGATCGACCCGCCTGGCCGATGGCAGCCTGACGGTCTGGCAGGGGTTTGCCGCGCTCTATTCAGAGCACATCGCGCTCGAAGAAGCGCAGGTCTACCCGGCGGCGCAGGCGCTCACGCCGCCCGAGACGCTGCGCACGATGGGCGCGGAAATGGCCGCCCGGCGCGGCGCCTCGCCGGGCTGAACCGCGTCAGCGCTGGCCGCGGGCGCGTTCCACCAGACGCAGCACGCTTTGCAGCCGCTCCTGTTCGAGTGGCTTGGTCAGGTAGTCATCCATGCCGGCCTCGATGCAGCGCGTACGGTCGAGCGGCATGGCGTGCGCCGTGAGGGCAACGATCGGGCAGCTCGTGCCGTGCTGGGCTTCCAGTGCGCGGATGCGGTGGGTCAATTCCACCCCGCTCATGCCGGGAATCTGGATGTCCATGAAGATCAGGTCGAAGGGGCGCGACGCGCACAGCGCCAGCGCCTCGTCGGCCGTCACGGCGCTGGTGACCCGGTGGCCGAACCGCCGGATCAGGCTGGTGGCGATGAAGCGGTTGACCGCATGGTCGTCGATCAGCAGCACGTCGAGGCCGTGTTCACCGTCGTCGTCGAAGGGAGCCTCGAGCTCGTCCAGCCCGCGGTAGGCCGTGGTCTCGAAACGGCTGCGCGCCTTGTCGCGCGACACATTGGTGTTCAGCGCCGCCGCGGCCACCCACTCGCGTGTGGAAGCCGGAGGCACCACGCTGGCTTCGGGTTGCAGCAGCGGCAGACTCAGGTGAAAACGGCTGCCGCGCCCCGGTTCACTTTCGGCCCAGAGCCGCCCGCCGAGTGCCTGCGCCAGCCGCCGCGAGATCGTCAGGCCCAGCCCGGTGCCACCGAATTCGCGCGTGGTGGAGTTGTCGGCCTGGGTGAAGGACTCGAAGATGCGCTCGAGCTTGTCGGGCGCAATGCCCACGCCGGTGTCGGCCACGCACAGGTGCAGCACGGCACCATGGCCCTGCCCTTCCGGCCAGGCTGACACATCGATGCGGCCCTGCCGAGTGAACTTGATCGCGTTGCCGACCAGGTTGACCAGGATCTGGCGCAGCCGCAGCGGGTCGCTCAGCAGCTGGGCGGGCACGTCGGGCGCCACGGTGCACTGCAGTGACAGGCCCTTTTCACGTGCACGCAGCTCCAGCGGCGCGGTGGCTTCCTGCAGCACCGTGCGCACATCGAAGGCGAGCTGCTCGACGCTCATGCGCCCGGCCTCGATGCGCGACAGGTCCAGGATGTCGTTGATGATGTTCAGCAGCGAGGTGGCCGAGGACTTCACGAGCGACAGATAACGCCGCTGGTTGTCGTTGAGCGGTGTCTCCAGCGTGAGGTCGACCAGCCCCATGATGCCGTTCATCGGGGTGCGGATCTCGTGGCTCATGTTGGCCAGGAACTCGCTCTTGGCGCGGCTGGCGGCTTCGGCGGCCGTCTTGGCCTCGCGCAGCACGGCCTCGCCGCGCTTCTGTTCGGTGATGTCGGTGATCACGCCCAGGATGCCGCCCACACTGCCCTGCGCGCCGGTGAACAGCGTCTTGCTGAACAGCACGTCGCGCATCTCGCCGGACGCGAGCTGCACCTGCGTCTCGTAGGTCTGGATGCCGCCGGACTCGTACAGGGCCTCGTCGCGGTCGTCCTCCTCGCGCGCCATCTCGTGCGGCGCGAGGTCGCGCACCGTGCGCCCCAGCCAGTCCTCGCGGCGCAGCCCGAACAGTTGCTCGCAGGCCCGGTTGCAGCCGATGTAGCGGCCGAGCCGGTCCTTGAAGTAGACCGGGTTGGGAATGATCTCGACCAGCTCTTCGATGAAGCGCAGCTGGTGCAGCACTTCTTCTTCAGCGGCGCGCCGTTGGGTGATGTCGGAATGGGTACCCACCATGCGCAGCGGCTGCCCCAGCGCATCGCGCTCGACGATGCGCCCGCGCGAGTTGATCCACAGCCAGTGGCCCAGCCGGTGGCGCACGCGGAACTCGCTCTCATAGCTCGGCGTCTGCCCGAGCATGTGGGCGTTGAGCCGCTCTCGGGTGTCGGCCCGGTCGTCCGGGTGCATGTGCTCGCGCCAGCGTTCGAGCGTCATGTCGATCTCGCCTTGGGCGTAGCCGAGGATCTCGTACAGACGGGTGCTGAAGAACACCTGGTTGTCCGTCATGCGCCAGTCCCACAGTGCGTCCTGGACGCTTTCCATGGCCAGACGCAGGCGATCGCCCTCGATCAGGCGGGCCTGGGCAAGCTCGGCCGCCAGGGCTTCATCGCGGATGTGTGCATCGACCCGGTCGAGCCATTCGCACAGACGAGCGCACGCCTGAGCCCGCTGCGGCGGCTCGGCCTGGGCGGCCGCCAGCAGCCAGGTTGCCAGATCACCCGGGCCGTCCAGACCCATGGTGTCCTTGAGCAACCGGGTCAGTGTGGGCCCCCAGTTCTTCAGCGTTGACTCGTGCAGCAAAGATCGATCCGATACCAGTCGAGCGGGGGATTGTGCCTTGCGCGCACGCAGACGTCCGGCCGGGACGGCGGCGGCAAGTAGTAACAATATCGAACAGGTCGGGGGCGCGTGTGAACCATCACGGGTGCCGGGGCCGTTCTGGCGCGGTACGTCGGCTCAAGTCGGTGGCGTGCATGGATGCCCGCCTTCGCGGGCATGACCCGCGGTGGGGCTGTTGCGTCCACCCGGC
>CBFGPV010000173.1:0-9033 GCA_965650765.1 uncultured Burkholderiales bacterium | reverse complement strand
CCACCATCACCCCACCGGCTCGAACCGCCGCCGGCGCACGCCGTCCACCTCGACCCACTCGAAAAACATCGCGTGCGGCCGCACCCACAGCCCGGCGCTGCCGTAGAGCGGCCGATACACCACCAGGGGTTCCAGGGTTTCGCTGTGGCGGGCCACACCGAGCACCTCGTAGTCGAGGCCCTTGTAGTGGCGATAGCGGCCGAGCGGGGTCTCGGGCAGGGCGGGCAGATCGTCGGTGTCCATGGCGACAGCTTAGCGGCACGGGATAATCGCGCCCATGCACCCCCATGCCCTGCTCGATCTGGCGACCGATCTGATCCGCCAGACCCTCAAGTTCGACGCCCCGGCCGACAGTGTCGTTTCGGCCTTTTTCCGGCAGCACCGCAACCTGGGCCCGCGTGAGCGCCACGCGCTGGCCGAGACCACGTATGCCCTGCTGCGGCAACGCTTGCTGTTCCAGCACCTGGCCCAGTCCGGGTCCGGCGCGCTGGAGCGGCGCCTGGCCATCCTGGCCTGGCAGGGCACGCCGGCCGCATTGCGCGGGGCGCTGGGCCCGAACGAGCAGCAGTGGCTGGCTCAGGTGGACGCGCTCGATCGCAGCAGCCTGCCCGAAAAGTTGCGGCACAACCTGCCGGACTGGCTGGCCCAGTCGCTCAAGGACACGCTGGGCGACGAGTTCTGGCCCCTGGTCGACAGCCTGTCGATCGCTGCGCCGCTGGACCTGCGTGTGAACATCCTCAAGGCCCGGCGCGAGGACGTGCAGGCCGAGCTGGCTCAGGCCGGCATCGAGGCCCGCCCCACACCGTTTTCGCCCTGGGGGCTGCGCATCGACGGCAAGCCGGCCATCAACCGGCTCGACGTCTTCACGCGCGGGGATGTGGAGGTGCAGGACGAAGGCAGCCAGCTGCTGGCCCTGCTGACCGGCGCCAGGCGGGGCGAAATGGTCGTCGATTTCTGTGCCGGTGCCGGTGGCAAGACGCTGGCGCTGGGCGCGGCGATGCGCAATACCGGGCGGCTCTATGCCTTCGACGTCTCGGGCCATCGGCTCGACAACCTCAAGCCGCGGCTTGCCCGCAGCGGGCTGTCGAATGTATACCCGGCCCAGATCGCGCACGAGCGCGATGACCGCGTCAAGCGGCTCATCGGCAAGATCGACCGTGTGCTGGTCGACGCGCCCTGTTCCGGCCTGGGCACCCTGCGGCGCAATCCCGACTTGAAATGGCGCCAGAGCCCCCAAGCTGTCTCGGAGCTGGTGATCAAGCAGACGGCGATCCTGACCAGCGCCGCCCGGCTGATCAAGCCGGGTGGGCGCCTGGTGTATGCCACCTGCAGCGTGCTGCCGGCCGAGAACGAGGCCATCGTCGACGTGTTTTCGGCACAGCACGGCGCTTTCCGCGCGGTGCCGGTGGCCGAGGTGCTCGAGCAGGCGCGTGTTGAAGGTGGCGATCAACTCGTTGCTGGCGATTACCTCAGGCTATGGCCACATCGGCATGCGACCGATGGCTTTTTTGCCGCCGTCTGGGAACGCGCCTGATCGGGCGGTGCTCTATCCCTTGAGATCGCTCAAATCCGCCGAGCAATGCTCGAAACAGCGGCGTTGAGCCTCTTTTTTGGAGGCCCGTCAAGCCCCTGCTCCCCTACAATCGGGCCACCTTTGGAAAGGCTGTGTAACTTGATGTCTGAAATTCTTGTCGTGTGGGAGAGCCTGGTGGCATGGCTCGCCAATGGTGCCTTGAACGCTGCCTGGTGGCAGATCCTGGCATTCACACTGGTTGCCACACACATCACGATCGCCGCCGTGACGATCTTCCTGCACCGCTCGCAGGCCCACCGGTCGCTCGACCTGCATCCGGCCGTGGCGCATTTCTTCCGCATGTGGCTGTGGCTCACCACCGGCATGGTGACCAAGGAATGGGTGGCCATCCACCGCAAGCACCACGCCAAGTGCGAGACGCAGGACGACCCGCACAGCCCGGTGGCGCATGGCATCAAGACCGTGCTGTTCACCGGCAGCGAGCTGTACCGGGCCGAGGCCAAGAACACCGAAACCCTGAGCAAGTACGGCCACAACACGCCGGACGACTGGATCGAGCGCAATCTCTACAGCCGTTACTCCTGGCAAGGGGTGGGCGTGATGCTGCTGCTGAACCTGTTCATGTTCGGTGCCATCGGCGCGACCGTCTGGGCCGTGCAGATGCTCTGGATCCCGATCACGGCGGCCGGCATCATCAACGGACTGGGCCACTGGTGGGGCTATCGCAATTTCGAGGCGCCGGACGCGTCCACGAACATCTCGCCCTGGGGCATCATCATCGGTGGCGAGGAGCTTCACAACAACCACCACACCTATCCCACGTCGGCCAAGCTGTCGGTCAAGCCCTATGAGTTCGACATCGGCTGGCTCTACATCCGCTGCCTGTCGGCACTGGGCCTGGCCACGGTGCGCAAGACCCCGCCGATGCTCAAGCTGGGCGCCGTCAAGCCGGTGGCTGACGCCAAGACGCTCGAGGCCATCATTGCCAATCGCTACGAGGTGATGGCCAAGTATGGTCGCGAGCTGCGCCGTGCCTGCCACGCCGAGCTGCAGGTGCTGAAGGAGTCGGGTGCGAAAAACAGCGCCAAGTGGCGTGATCTGCGCCTGGCCAAGCGCTGGCTGCATCGCGACGACGACCGCATTCCGTCCGACGTGCGCCATCAGCTCGCCAGCGCCTGCGCGCAGTCGCCTGCCCTGGCCAAGCTGGTCGCCATGCGTGAAGAACTGCGTCAGCTCTGGACCCGCACCAATGTGTCGGCCGAGCAACTGGTGCTTGACCTGCAGGCCTGGTGCAAGAAGGCTGAAGAGAGCGGCATTGCCGCGCTGCAGGAGTTTGCGGTCAAGCTGCGCGCAGCGCACGCCTGACGCATCAGGTGGCCTGCGACCCCACCTCGGGGTGACCGGCAGCCACCCCCGTCATCCCGCCCCGGCGGGCGGATGAGGTCGGCAAGCAAGGCTGAAAGAAAGGGCACCCTGGAGGTGCCCTTTTTTGTTGGGGTCCGCGTGATGCTGTGGCCCCAACGCCGGGGGGCCCTGCGATCCCGGCAGCCGTGCGCCGTCTGCGTGCAGGGCCGGTTGCGAGGAGGGGGTGCAATTGCGGCGCCGTGCACCGCAACGTGGGCGGGCGACGCGGGACGGGGGCTTGCGCCGGCGCGCAGGGCAACAAAAAACCCGCCGGCATCGCTGCGGGCGGGTTCCTTGTTCAGTGAGTGCTTGCCGCGGCCGAGGCTGCGACCGTCAGATCACTTCAGCTTCACTTCCTTGTAGGACACGTGCTTGCGTGCCTTGGGATCGAACTTCATGATTTCGATCTTTTCGGGAGTGGTCTTCTTGTTCTTGGTGGTCGTGTAGAAGTGACCGGTGCCGGCAGTGGATTCCAGCTTGATCTTTTCGCGTCCGCCTTTGGTGGCCATGGTGTGTTCTCCTTAAGGGGTCGGGAAGATCAGAGCTCGCCCTTGGCGCGCAGATCGGCGACGACCTGGTCGATGCCGACCTTGTCGATGAGGCGCAGGGCTGCCTGGCTCACGCGCAGACGCACCCAGCGATTTTCGGTCTCGAGCCAGAAGCGACGGTACTGCAGGTTGGGCAGGAAGCGGCGCTTCGTTTTGTTGTTGGCGTGGGACACATTGTTGCCCACCATCGGGCGCTTGCCCGTAACTTGACAGACGCGTGCCATGACGCTTCTCCGTTTCGATCTTGGTTCAAGATGCGGCGTCTAGAGCAGGCGGCCCGAGTTGCGGGAGGTACCCGCACACGAATCCGGCCGCTTGGTGGACGCCCTTCGAGGGTCCTTGCGCCAGCCCTTGCCGACCTGAACCGGCCAGATCGAACCTTCATGTCGGGTTCAACCGGGGAGTTTCAGGCCGAAGCAACGCAAAGCCACTTTCGGCAAAGACGGCGATTATAGCCAGAAATCTGGCGCGAAACCAGCCGCGTTTGCCGTGGTGCTCAACCAGCCGCCTGTTCGAGGAAGCGCTGGGCGTCCAGTGCGGCCATGCAGCCGGTGCCTGCGCTGGTGATGGCCTGACGGTAGACGTGGTCCTGCACGTCACCGGCGGCAAACACACCCGGGATGCTGGTCTGCGTGGCAAAGCCGTTCAGCCCGGAGCGGGTGATGATGTAGCCGTCCTTCATCTCGAGCTGGCCCTTGAAGATGTCGGTGTTGGGCTGGTGGCCGATGGCGATGAAACATCCCTTGACCGACAGCTCGCGGGTGCTGCCGTCCTGCACGTTGCGCAGTCGCACGCCGGTCACGCCGGTGGTGTCGCCCAGCACCTCGTCGAGCGTCTGGAACAGGTGCAGTTCCATCTTGCCGGTGGCCACCTTGTCCATCAGCTTGTCGACCAGGATCGCTTCGGCGCGGAACTTGTCCCGGCGATGGATCAGGTGCACCTTGGAGGCAATGTTCGACAGGTACAGCGCTTCCTCGACCGCGGTGTTGCCGCCGCCGACCACGCAGACCTCCTGGTCCCGGTAGAAGAAACCGTCGCAGGTCGCGCAGCCGCTGACGCCGCGGCCCATGAAGGCCTCCTCGGACGGCAGGCCGATGTACTTGGCCGAGGCGCCGGTGGCGATGATGAGCGCGTCGCAGGTGTAGGTGCCGGAGTCGCCCTTGAGGGTGAAGGGCCGCTGCGACAGGTTCACCTCGTTGATGTGGTCGAACACGATCTGGGTGTTGAAGCGCTCGGCATGCTGCAGAAAGCGCTGCATCAGGTCGGGCCCCTGCACGCCGTGCACGTCGGCCGGCCAGTTGTCCACCTCGGTCGTGGTCATCAGCTGCCCACCCTGGGCCATGCCGGTGATCAGCATGGGTTTGAGGTTGGCGCGGGCTGCGTAGACGGCCGCGGTGTAGCCGGCCGGGCCGGAACCGAGGATGAGGACTTGGGCGTGTTGGGTGGTGGTCATGGGCGCTTCGGTTGGGTCGTGGGCACGCGGATGCAGCGTTGTTCGGTGGGCACGCCGGCCAGTCAGTCCGCAACGAAGCCATGGCTTCGGTTAGAGTGCGGCCTGTGACTTAGCTCACGGCTTGCGGATGCTCGGTGGTTGGCAGGTGGGGCCCAAAGCCCCGTTCGCAAGCCGCGATTGTAGGAAAGCGACGCGGCCGCGCCATCGTCGCGGGCTTTGACAAGCAACAAAGAAGGGGGCCATCCATGGCAATGCTGTCCAACCTGGATCTGATTCGGCGGGTACCGTTGTTTTCGATGCTGACCAGCACGCAGGCCGAGGCGGTTGCCGAGGGTGTGGTCAAGCGGCGTTTCCGGCGCGGCGAGATCATCGTCGAGCAGGGGCGCAAGTCCAACGCGTTGTTCATCCTGCTGACCGGCCGGGCACGCGTGCTGACGGCGGACTCCCGCGGTCGCGAGGTGATCCTGGCGATGCTGCACCCCGGCGACTATGTCGGCGAGATGAGCCTGATCGACAACGAGCCCCACTCGGCGACCGTGCGCGCCGAGGTGCAGACCGACGTGCTGGTGCTGGGTCGGGCCGAATTCGCCCGCTGCCTGCCGGAGAACTCCAGCCTGTCCTACGCCATCATGCGCGGCCTCGTGGCCCGCCTGCGCGCAGCCGACCGCCAGATCGAATCCCTCGCGCTGCTCGACGTGTATGGCCGCGTTGCGCGCACCCTGCTCGACATGGCCGAGGAAACCGGCGGCACCCTGCTGATCCGCAACAAGGTTTCGCGCCAGGACCTGGCCAAGATCGTCGGCGCCTCGCGCGAGATGGTCAGCCGCGTCATGAAGGACCTGGAAGACCGCCAGTACGTCGAGACCCAGCCCGACGGTTCGGTCGTCATCAAGGAAAGGCTCGTGGCCGGATGAAACGGCAGGTGGCAGTGCCACCGGCTTGATTCACAATCCGGGCATGTCTTTCCCTCTCGGATCCCTGGGCACGGACCCCGTGACCCCTGCCGCCCCCACGGCTGCACCGCCGGCTCCGTCCGGCGCTTCCTCGTCCCGCAGTGGCGGTGGTGCGTACAAGCGCACCGCCCGCAACCAGGCCAAGGCCGCCGCACCCGCACCGGTGCCGCGCTGGCGCACCCAGGCCGGCGTGCTGATCGGTGCGGTGCTGCTGGTGCTGGTCGTGCTTGCGCTGGCCTCCCATTCGGCATCCGACGCCGCCTGGTCCACCTCGGGCGACGGCAGCGGCCTGCACAACCATGCCGGTGTGCTGGGCGCCTGGACGGCCGACCTGCTGTACTTCACGCTGGGGTATTCGGCCTGGTGGCTGCCTGTGGTGGCCCTGCGTGCGTGGCTCAGTGCCCTGGCGCGCTGGTTGCGCTCGGAGCAGAGCCCGTCCCCGGCCGCACCGCAACCGCCGGTGGCCTGGTTCTGGTGCGGGGTGGTGCTGCTCACATCGGCCAGCGCCACGCTCGAATGGACCCGGCTGTACCACCTCGAGTCCCGCCTGCCCGGACATGCTGGCGGGGCCCTGGGCTACACCCTGGGCCCGCCGAGCATGGAACTGCTCGGGTTTGCCGGCTCAGGTGTCTTCTGGATTGCCGCGCTCGTGGCCGGGGTGTCGCTGGCCTTCAGGTTCTCGTGGTTGCGCCTGGCGGAATCCCTGGGCGCCTGGATCGACGGCCTGCGGGTCAGGCGTGAGGTCCGGCGCGAGATCAAGGAAGACATCCGTCTCGGCGAAAAGGCGCTGAAGGAGCGCGAAAAGGTCGTGGAGGTCGAGCGCCAGGTCATCGAGGACCACATTCCCATCGTGATCGAGCCGCAGATCGTCGAGGTGCCCCGCTCCGAGCGGGTGGCCAAGGAGCGGCAGAAGCCGCTGTTCACCGAGATGACCGACACGAAGCTGCCGCAGGTCGATCTGCTCGACTCCGCGCCGGGCCGTGTCGAGACCGTGACCCCCGAGACGCTCGAGATGACCTCGCGGTTGATCGAGAAGAAGCTGAAGGACTTCGGCGTCGAGGTGACGGTGGTGGCAGCCTCCCCCGGGCCGGTGATCACCCGCTACGAGATCGAGCCGGCCACCGGCGTGAAGGGCTCCCAGATCGTGAACCTGGCCAAGGACCTGGCACGCTCGCTCAGCCTGGTGAGCATCCGGGTGGTCGAGACCATCCCCGGCAAGAACCTGATGGCGCTGGAGCTGCCCAACAGCAAGCGCCAGAGCATCCGCCTGGCCGAGATCCTGGGTTCGCAGGTGTACAACGATGCGTCCTCCACCCTCACGATGGGGCTGGGCAAGGACATCGTCGGTGCACCGATCGTGGCCGATCTGGCACGCATGCCCCACCTGCTGGTGGCCGGCACCACCGGCTCGGGCAAGTCGGTCGGGATCAACGCGATGATCCTGTCGCTGCTGTACAAGGCCGAGGCGCGCGACGTGCGCCTGATCCTGATCGACCCGAAGATGCTCGAAATGGCGATGTACGAGGGCATCCCGCACCTGCTGGCGCCGGTCGTGACCGACATGAAGCAGGCCGCCAACGCGCTCAACTGGTGCGTGGGCGAGATGGAGCGGCGCTACAAGCTGATGAGCAAGCTGGGCGTGCGCAACCTGGCCGGCTACAACAAGAAGATCGGCGAGGCCACCGAACGAGGCGACAAGATCCCCAACCCCTTCAGCCTGACGCCCGAAGAGCCCGAACCGCTGGATCGCCTGCCCTACATCGTCGTGGTGATCGACGAGCTGGCCGACCTGATGATGGTGGTCGGCAAGAAGATCGAGGAGCTGATCGCGCGGCTGGCGCAGAAGGCACGGGCCGCGGGCATCCATCTGATCCTGGCCACCCAGCGCCCCAGCGTGGACGTCATCACCGGCCTGATCAAGGCCAACATTCCGACCCGCATCGCCTTCCAGGTCAGCAGCAAGATCGACAGCCGCACCATCCTTGACCAGATGGGTGCCGAAGCGCTGCTGGGGCAGGGCGACATGCTCTATCTCGCACCCGGGACCGGCCTGCCAGTGCGGGTGCACGGGGCCTTCGTCAGCGACGACGAGGTGCACCGTGTCGTCGAATATCTGAAGACGCAGGGCGAGCCCAACTACATCGAAGGCATCCTCGAAGGGGGCACGCTCGATGGCGAAGTGGGCGGGCCGGGGGGTGACGTCGGGGCCGGCGGCGGCGACGGCGAAGCCGACCCGATGTACGACCAGGCTGTGCAGGTGGTGCTTCAGCACCGCCGCGCCTCGATTTCGCTGGTGCAGCGCCACCTGAGAATTGGTTACAACCGCGCCGCCCGGCTGCTGGAACAAATGGAAAAGTCCGGCGTCGTATCGGGCATGGCCACCAACGGAAACCGGGACATCCTCGTTCCGGCACGCGAAGAATGAAAAAGCTGCTGATCGCCGCTGCCCTGGCGGCCGCGCTGCCGGCCTGGGCCGACTCGCTGGCCACGCTCAAGGCCTTCGTGCAGGAGGTCAAGAGTGGCCGCGCCAGCTTTACGCAGGTCGTGACTTCACCCGACGGCACGCGCAAGCGCACCACCCAGGGCAAGTTCGAGTTCATCCGCCCCGATCGATTCCGCTTCGACTACGCGAAGCCGATGGCTCAGTTGATCGTTGCCGATGGGCAGAAGGTGTGGCTGTACGACCCCGACCTCAATCAGGTCACCGTGCGGGCAATGAATCAGGCCCTGGGTGCGACACCGGCGGCCCTGTTGGCCGGCGGCGCTCTGGACAAGGACTTCAGTCTGAATGCACTGCCTGACCGCAACGGGCTGCAATGGGCCGAGGCCGTCCCGAAGGACAAGGACAGCCAGTTCCGCTCCGTCAAGGTGGGCTTCAAGGGCCGCGACCTCGCGGCGGTCGAGATTCTCGACGGCTTCGGCCAGTTGTCGGTGCTGAGCTTCAGTCAGGTCGAAGCCAACGCGAGCTTTCCGCCAGACACGTTCCAGTTCGTCCCGCCCAAAGGGGCGGACGTGCTGGAGCAGTAGGGCAGCCTCAAGGTCATCCCCGCGCAGGCGGGGATCCACGCTGGCGCATCGCGGCGGCGCCTGGATGCCCGCCTTCGCGGGCATGACCTGAAGGGAAGGGCGAGGGCACGGCCA
>CBFGPV010000172.1:0-9051 GCA_965650765.1 uncultured Burkholderiales bacterium | reverse complement strand
TTCACCCCCCAAACGTAGTGCCCATGCGCGTCGGCGGGGTTCTGCAGGGCCGACGTTTTCGAAGGGCCGAAACCTGTCACATGAGATGCCAAGCATGAACGGCCGCTGCCAGCCCGATGCCACCCTACGGAACCAGAAGCTAGACTCGCCCGACTTTGCAGCGGGCACAGCACCCAATGGTCGAAGCACAAGTCACCCAATCCACCCTGGGCACAGCCAAGGCACAACGTGGGCACAGGATGGGCACAAAAGCAAAACGCCAACCCTAAGGTTGGCGTTTGCTCGCAGCGTAAGCCGCGTGTATTTTGGTTGCGGGGGCTGGATTTGAACCAACGACCTTTGGGTTATGAGCCCAACGAGCTACCAGACTGCTCCACCCCGCGGCAGAGACATAGACTATAGCACAGGAATATTGCAGTGCGCAAACCTGGTGCCGTGGGCTGTTCACATGCCCGCGGCTGTCAGGGTCTGGAGGAAGCGGTCGGCGGACTGGAAGCCGATCACGCGGACCTGGGTGAGCTCCTGGCCGGCGGCGTCGAAGAACAGAGTGCCGGGGGGGCCGAAGAGTCTGTAGCGTCTGAGCAGGGCGCGATGCTCGGGGGTGTTGGCTGTGACGTCGGCCTTGAGCAGGAGCATGCGGTCCAGGCGCTGGCGCACGCGGGGGTCGCTGAAGGTGAAGGCCTCCATCTCCTTGCATGACACGCACCAGTCGGCATAGAAGTCGAGCATGACGGGCTGGCGGGCGGTGGCCAGGATGCGGTCGAGTTCGTCGATGCTGCCCACCTTTGTGAATTGGGGGGCGCCGCCGTCGCTCGCGGTGCGGGCACTGGTGGTGGCCAGGTGCCTCAGGGGCTGGAGCGGGTTGCTGCCGCCGGAGGCCGCGCCGATGAACTGCAGCACTCCGAGTACGGCCAGCACGGCGCCGACGCCGCGGAAAAGCCGGGACCATCCCCGCGCGCCTGCGTGGGGCGATTCGAAGACCCTCAGGTAGGTGGCCGCCACCAACAGCAGGCTGCCCCACAGCAACATCACGAGCTGGGCCTGCAGCACGGGCTGGATGATCCACAGCGCAACGGCCACCAGCAGCACACCAAAGGCATGCTTGACGTGTTCCATCCAGGCACCGCTGCGAGGCAGCCAGCGCCCTGCGGAGGCGCCCAGCAGCAGCAGCGGGACGCTCATGCCCATGGCCAGGGCAAACAGGGCCACTCCGCCCAGGATGATGTCTCGGGTCTGGCTGATGTAGAGCAGGGCCCCGGCCAAGGGTGCGGCCACGCAGGGGCTGACGATCAGCGCAGACAGCCCGCCCATCGCAAACACGCCCAGGTGCCTGCCGCCACGCATGCGGCCCGAGAGCACGGCCACTCCATGGCGCCACCGCTCGGGTAACTGCAGCTCGTACAGGCCAAACATCGACAGCGCCAGCAGGACCAGCAGGAGGGCGAACAGGCTGAGCACGGCGGGGTGCTGCAGCCAGGCGGCAAGCCCTTCGCCCACCCAGCCGGCGGCCATGCCGAGGGCGGTGTAGACCAGGGCCATGCCCAACGAATAACTCACCGACAGGGCAAACGCCCCCCGCCCGCCGGGCTGCGCCGACGCGCCTTGTCCAGCGATCAGCGAGGACAGGATGGGCAGCATGGGCAGCACGCAGGGCGTGAACGACAGCAGCAGCCCCGCACCCAGAAACGCCAGTGCGATATGCACCCATTGCCCGGAGGCCAGCACGGCCGAGGACGCATCGCTGGTGCCGGTGCCGGTCTCGCCCTTTGCGGCAGGTTCAGCGGGCCGTGCCGCGGGTGCCTTCGTGCCACCTGTCTGCCCCACGGCGCCCTGGATCAGGCTGTTGAGCGACAGGGACGTGCCGGCGCCCGCGCCAGCCCCGCTCGCACCGGAGGTCGTCTGCGTTTCGGCGAGGCGTTCTGCCACGTTGGCCGCGGCGCCGAAGCCCACGAGTTCGATGCGAACCTGATGCTCGGCGGGCGGGTAGCACAAGCCCCGGTCAGCACAGCCCTGGCTGGTGACCTTCAGCAGCAGCGTCCCCGTGGCTTCAACCACGGGGACACGGATGGCCACCGCGTCGCGCAGGGATTCGACGTCCTTCTGGAAGGTTTCATCGAACTTGATCGTCCCGCGCGGGACCAGCACTTCGCCCAGGCGGCCGGGGGTGAGGTCAAAGCGGAACTGTTCGCGATAGAGGTAGTAGCCTGGCGCGACGTCATAGCGCAGCTCGATGCTGTGATCGTCGATCGTGCGCACCGACAGCCGGAAGGCGTCTTCAGGATCCAGGAAGTCCTGGCTGGCGAGCGTGGCCGGGCTCCAGGCCATCAGGAGTGCCAGGATTGCCAAAAGCGCCGGGAGCGCGGCAGCGCGCAACAGCGCCTGCCGCAGCCATGCGAGCACGGGCCGTGGGCGTTGGGGGCATGCTGCCGCCAGAGCGCCGAGCCGTGCCACGGGCGCCGGGATCGGGTGGGGTGTGGTCATGGTTCGATGGCACCTGAAGGCCGGGGCCGGGCCGTCGCGGTGCTTCCTTCAGTGATCACCCAGCGCAGATAGGGTTCCAGCCCGTCGGCAAGGTCGAGGGCAATGAGCTCGGGCACGTCGTAGGGGTGCCAGTCGCTCCAGGCCTGCTTGAGGTCCTCCCACCGGGCCCTCGGGGCCTTGATGATCAGCAGCCATTCGCGCGCTTCCTCGATCTGGCCCTGCCATCGGTACAGCGAACTCACGCCGGGCACGATGTTGACGCAGGCGACGAGCCCTGCTTCGAGCGCACGCAGGGCGAGGGCCCGGGCCGTGGGCTCGTCGGCGGTGGTGGACAAGGCCAGGACCACGTCATTGGCAATGTGCATGGCGACCTCAACCAAAGAAGCGACGGCGCGTCAGCACCAGGGCGATGTAGTAGCCCGCAAGGGCATACAGGGCCAGCACGAGCATCGGCGTGAGCATGTCCGGGGGCCAGTGCCCGATGACCAGCGGGCGGATGAGTTCGACGGCTGCCGTGAGCGGCAACCACTGCGCAATGGCCTGAAGCCATGGCGGCAGCTGGTCGAGCGGAAAGTAGATGCCCGACAGAAAGGTCATCGGCGTGAGCACCAGGGTGAAGTAGTAGGTGAAGAAGTCATAGCCCTTGGCCAGCGCATTGAAGACCAGCGCGATCGACGAGAAGGTGATGCCGACAAAAAACAGCAAGGGCACGGCGATCAGCAGCGTAGGCTGGCGGCTGATGCCCAGCGCTATCAGCACGGCGGCGATGGCGATGACCGAGAACAAGGCCTTGAGCGCCGCCCACAGCATCTCGGCAAAGACGATGTCGTCGAGCGAGACCGGGGCGTTCATGATGCCGTCCCAGGTCTTCTGGACATGCATGCGTGAAAAGGCCGAGTACAAGGCCTCGAAAGACGCGGCGTACATGGCACTCATGCAGATGCTGCCCGACGCGAGAAACACGATGTAGGGGAGTCCCTGGACCGACCCCACCAGGGAGCCCAGGCCGTAGCCGAATGCCACGAGGATGATCAGCGGCTCGGCGATGTTGCCGATCAGGCTGGGGATGGCGAGCTTGCGCCAGACCAGCAGGTTGCGCTGCACGACCGGCCAGAGGCGGGCCGACAGCCGGGGCGGCGCATAGTGGGAGGCAAGCATGCGATCTCCGTGCAGTTCGCTCAGGCTTCGTCGCGGATGGCGCGGCCGGTGAGCTTGATGAACAGGTCTTCGAGGTTGGCGGGGCGATGCAGGTAGCGCACGCCGGCCTGCTGGCCCAGCGCGTCGAGCAGCGCCTTGGGTGATCGCAGGTAGAAGAAGACGGTCTCGCCACTGATCTCGGTGCGGTCGGCCAGCGCCGTCAGGGTGCGTGCGGCGTCCGGCGCCCCATCGCCATAGACCTCGACGACGTCGCTCTCCAGGTGCTGACGGATCAGGTCGCGCGGTGTACCTTCGGCAATCTTGCGGCCATGATCGAGAACCAGCAGACGGTCGCACAGGCGCTCGGCCTCGTCCATGAAGTGGGTGGTCAGCAGGATGGACTTGCCTTGCTGCAGCAGCAGCTTGAGGCGCTCCCACATCAGGTGGCGCGCCTGAGGGTCCAGACCGGTCGTCGGCTCGTCGAGCAGCAGCAGGTCGGGGTCGTTGACCAGCGCTCTTGCCAGGCTGAGGCGGCGGCGCATCCCGCCTGACAGTTCACCTGGTTTTGCATGTGCCTTGGACTGCAGCGCCGCAAACTCGAGCAGCTTGGGCACGCGTTCATCCATCACCTCACGGCCCAGGCCGAAATAGCGCGCGTAGACGTACAGGTTCTCGCTGCAGGTGAAGTCGGGGTCGAGGCTGTCGAACTGCGTGACCACGCCGATGCGCTTCTTGGCCTCGCGCACCTGGGTCGGAATGGGCAGGCCGAAGGCCTCGATGGTGCCGGCATCGGCACCGGTCAGACCCAGGCACATGCGTATCGTGGTGGTCTTGCCCGCTCCATTCGGACCGATCACGCCCAGGCATTCACCTGGCTGGATGTCGAAGGACAGTGCGTCGACCACACGGTTGCCATTGAAGCACTTGACGAGTTGATGCACATGGAGGAGGGGCGCCATGGGGCAAGTGTGCCAAAACCACCGCGGGCCCGTGTTTCGACGTGACCTCGATTCGCGCGACCATGAAAAAAGGCCAGCCTGGTGGCTGGCCTTCTTGCCTGACCGGGTGTCGCCCGATGTCCCGGCACGCACGCCTTCAACGGCCTGCAGGCGGGCGAACGACGCAGGTCACTCGGCCTTGTCGGCGGTGACTTCGGCTTCGGTGGGCTCGGGACGATCCACGAGCTCGACATAGGCCATGGGGGCGTTGTCGCCCACGCGGAAGCCCATCTTCAGGATGCGGGTGTAACCACCCGGGCGAGCCTTGAAGCGCGGGCCCAGCACGTCGAACAGCTTGGTCACGTTGTCGCGGTCACGCAGGCGGGCAAAAGCCAGGCGGCGGTTCGCAACGGTGGGCTCCTTGCCCAGGGTGATCAGCGGCTCGACCACACGGCGCAGTTCCTTGGCCTTGGGCAGCGTGGTCTTGATGGCCTCGTGCTCGATGAGCGAGTTGGCCATGTTGCGGAGCATCGCAAGGCGGTGCTCGGAGGTACGGTTCAGCTTGCGAAGGCCGTGACGGTGGCGCATGGTGCTTTCCTTTCTTTATTGAACCCCGGCCGGATCAGGTACCGGGGGTTGCACTGGGCAATGCCCGACTTACTCTCAAAGACGCGGCGAGCGTGGCTGGTGCCGGCTCGCCTGCGTTGCCCCCTCGAGGGCGTGGCCAGAGGCCACAGGCGCCGGGATCAGCGCTTGTCGAGGCCGGAGGGAGGCCAGTTCTCCAGGCGCACCCCGAGGGTGAGCCCGCGCGAAGCCAGCACTTCCTTGATTTCGTTGAGCGACTTGCGACCCAGATTCGGGGTCTTGAGCAGCTCGGTTTCGGTGCGTTGGATCAGGTCGCCGATGTAGTAGATGTTCTCGGCCTTCAGGCAGTTGGCCGAACGCACCGTCAACTCGAGCTCGTCGACCGGACGCAGCAGGATCGGGTCGAACTGCTGCGAGCGCTGGGCCGGCTGGTCGAAGGCGGCGATCTCGCTGCCCTCGAGCTGCGCGAACACGGCGAGCTGCTCGACCAGGATCTTGGCCGACGCACGAATGGCTTCCTCGGGAGAGATCGCACCGTTGGTTTCGATCTCCATCACGAGCTTGTCCAGGTCGGTACGCTGTTCGACACGCGCGCTTTCGACGGTGTAGCTCACGCGGCGCACAGGCGAGAACGACGCGTCGAGCACGATGCGGCCGATCGACTTCGTCGGTTCGTCACCAAAGCGGCGCAGGTTGCCCGGCACATAACCACGGCCCTTCTCGACCTTGATCTGCATGTCGAGCTTGCCACCTTGCGACAGATGAGCGATCACGTGGTCGGGATTGATGATCTCGACGTCATGCGGCGTCTGGATGTCGCCTGCGGTGACCGGGCCTTCACCCTCCTTGCGCAGCACCAGCGTGACTTCCTCGCGGTTGTGCAGGCGGAACACCACGCCCTTGAGGTTGAGCATGATGTGGACGACGTCTTCCTGCACGCCGTCGATCGTGGAGTACTCGTGCAGCACGCCGGCGATCGTCACTTCCGTCGGGGCGTAGCCCACCATCGAGGACAGCAGCACACGACGCAGCGCATTGCCGAGGGTGTGCCCATAGCCACGCTCGAACGGCTCGAGCGTCACCTTGGCACGGTGACCGCCCAGCGGCTCGACGTTGATGGCTTTGGGTTTGAGCAAATTGGTTTGCATGAGGTCTTCCTGTCAATACCCTCGGCTCGTTACACCGATAAGGCTGATGGACCGCCTGGCAGGGAGCCCCACCAGGGAAAATGACAAAAGCCAGCGGCCGTCGGCGCAAGGCGCGACGGCCAACCGGCTCGGAGAATCAACGCGAGTACAACTCGACAATCAGCGACTCGTTGATCTCGGCGCCGAACTCGTCACGGTCAGGAGCCTTCTTGAACACGCCCTCGAGCTTGGTGCCGTCGACCTGAACCCAACCCGGCAGACCGATGGATTCGGCCAGCTTGAAGGCGTCCAGCACGCGCAGCTGCTTCTTGGCCTTCTCACGCACGGCCACCGTGTCACCGGCCTTGACCAGGTAGGACGGGATGTTCACGACTTCACCGTTCACGGTGATGCCCTTGTGCGACACGAGCTGACGGGCCTCGGCGCGGGTCGAGCCAAAACCCATGCGGTACACCACGTTGTCCAGACGGGACTCGAGGATGAACAGCAGGTTGGCACCGGTGCTGCCACGACGGCGCTCCGCTTCGGCAAAGTAGCGACGGAACTGGCGCTCCAGCACACCGTACATGCGCTTGACCTTCTGCTTTTCACGCAGCTGCAGGCCAAAGTCGGAGGTGCGCGAGCCCGAGGTGCGGCCATGCTGGCCCGGCTTGCTGTCGAACTTTGCCTTGTCGCCGATCGCACGGCGGGCGCTCTTCAGGTAGAGATCGGTGCCTTCGCGGCGGGAGAGTTTTGCCTTGGGGCCAAGATAACGTGCCACTTGAGTGCTTCCTCATGAATCTGACGCAACCGCTGGCGATTGCGCGAGTCTGGCGTGTGCGTTCGAGGTGTGTTCGGTACGCTCAGACGGTGGGCTTCAACGAAACCGCCGGCAAGCACTTCGTGCTGGCCGGCGAGCCAAAAACCTCGAATTGTATTAGATGCGGCGACGCTTCTGCGGGCGGCAACCGTTGTGCGGGATCGGGGTGACATCAGAGATCGAGTTGATCCGGATGCCCAGCGCCGCGAGCGCACGAACCGAGGATTCGCGACCCGGGCCCGGGCCCTTGATCTCGACGTCCAGGTTCTTGATGCCTTGTTCCTGAGCTGCACGGCCCGCCACTTCAGCGGCCACCTGGGCAGCAAAAGGGGTGGACTTGCGCGAGCCCTTGAAACCTTGGCCACCACTCGACGCCCAGGACAGTGCATTGCCCTGACGATCGGTGATCGTGATGATGGTGTTGTTGAACGACGCGTGCACGTGGGCGATGCCGTCCGCAATGTTCTTGCGGACTTTCTTGCTCACACGCCGAGCGGCATTGTTCGCAGGTGCTTTAGCCATGGAGACCTTCTTTCAATCGGCAGGGAGTCAAGCGGCTCACTTCTTCTGAGCCACGCCGGACTTGCGCGGACCCTTGCGGGTACGGGCGTTGGTGCGGGTACGCTGGCCACGCATCGGCAGGCCGCGACGGTGGCGGAAGCCACGGTAGCAGCCCAGGTCCATCAGGCGCTTGATGTTGATGGACACTTCGCGACGCAGATCGCCCTCGATGGTCAGGCGACCCACTTCTTCGCGGATCTTTTCCAGGTCACCATCGCTGAGATCCTTGACCTTCTTGTCGAACGGGATGCCGCAGGCTTCGCAGATCTTCTGCGCAGTCGTGCGACCGATCCCGAAGATCGAGGTCAGACCGATCTCGGTGTGTTTCTGGGGCGGAATGTTGATACCAGCAATACGTGCCATGTGCGTCCTCTAACTCGCGTTCATCCAGGCGTGCGGAACCGTTGCCGCATCAACCCTGGCGTTGCTTGTGACGGGGGTCGGTGCAAATCACGCGAACCACGCCCTTGCGACGGATGATCTTGCAATTGCGGCAGATCTTTTTGACGGATGCCGAAACTTTCATGGTCTTCTCCTTGACCTCTTGTTGCTCACTGTTCGCCGGTGCCGATGTTCAGCACCCGATGAACCGTTCCGAGAACCAACGACGCTCACTTCGCTCGGAACACGATGCGAGCACGACTCAAATCATAGGGCGTCAGTTCGACAGTCACCTTGTCACCAGGCAGGATGCGGATGTAGTGCATGCGCATCTTTCCGGAGATGTGACCGAGCACGACATGCCCGTTCTCCAACTTCACACGAAACGTTGCATTGGGAAGGTTTTCGAGGACCTCGCCCTGCATCTGGATGACGTCGTCTTTCGCCATTCGTTTTCGTTCGTCTCGTGTTTGACGGTCTGGCCAGCAACGCAGCGTCAGCTGGCCTTGAAATTCGCCTTCTTCAGCAGCGACTCGTACTGCTGAGACATCACGTACGACTGCACCTGGGCCCAGAAGTCCATCGTGACGACCACGATGATCAGCAGCGACGTGCCACCGAAGTAGAAGGGCACGTTGTACTTCAGGATCAGGAACTCGGGCAGCAGACACACAGCCGTGATGTACACCGCACCGGCCAGCGTCAGCCGCGCCAGGATACGATCGATGTGCTTCGCCGTCTGATCACCGGGACGGATCCCGGGGATGAACGCACCGCTCTTCTTCAGGTTGTCTGCCGTCTCACGGCTGTTGAACACCAGCGCCGTGTAGAAGAAGCAGAAGAACACGATGGCCGCGGCATAGAACATCACGTACACCGGCTGGCCGGGATGCAGCGCATCGGCGATGTTCTTCAACCAGCGCAGACTGTCACCGGTGCTGAACCAGCTCACGACCGTGGCCGGCAGCAGGATGATCGACGACGCGAAGATCGGCGGGATCACACCGGCCATGTTGAGCTT
>CBFGPV010000171.1:0-9166 GCA_965650765.1 uncultured Burkholderiales bacterium | reverse complement strand
GATTGACACACACATGTGTCAGTCTTAATGTCAGACCATGGCCCGTCCCGCCCTGTCTGCCGTTGCCGAACTGTTCAAGCCCATCACCTGGTTCCCGCCGATGTGGGCGTTTGCCTGCGGGGTGGTGGCGTCCGGGGCGGCGCTGCAGGGGCGGTGGGGGCTGGCGCTGGTGGGGTTGCTGCTGGCCGGGCCGCTGGTGTGTGCCACGAGCCAGGCGGTCAATGACTGGTTCGACCGTGAGGTCGATGCCATCAACGAGCCGCATCGCCCGATTCCGTCGGGCCGCATGCCGGGGCGCTGGGGCTTGTACATCGCGATCGTCTGGACGCTGGTGTCGGCGCTGGTGGCCGTGGCGCTGGGGCCCTGGGGGTTTGCCGCGGCGGTGCTGGGCCTGGCGCTGGCCTGGGCCTACAGCGCGCCGCCGTTGCGGCTCAAGCGCAATGGGTGGTGGGGCAATGCCGCGTGTGGCGTGTGTTACGAAGGCCTGGCCTGGGTGACGGGGGCGGCGGTGATGGCCGGGGGGGCGCTGCCGGAATCGCGCTCGCTGATGCTGGCCGCGCTCTACAGCCTGGGGGCGCACGGCATCATGACCCTGAATGACTTCAAGTCGGTGCGGGGGGATGCCCGCATGGGCATCGCCTCGCTGCCGGTGCGCCTGGGCGTGCAGCGGGCCGCGTGGGTGGCCTGCGCCGTGATGGCCGCGCCGCAGCTCGTGGTGATCGGGCTGCTGCTGGCCTGGGGCCAGCCCTGGCATGCGGCGCTGGTCGGTGCGCTGCTGGGCGCGCAGTTGCTGCTGATGCAGCGTTTTCTGGCCGCGCCCTCGCTGCGTGCCACTTGGTACAGCGGCACCGGCGTGACGCTGTTCGTGCTCGGCATGCTGGTCAGTGCGCTGGCGCTGCGTGCCACGGCCGGAGACCTGCCATGAGCCCTCGATTCACCTGGATGCAGATCGTGCGCGTGGGCCTGGTGCAGGCTGCGCTCGGTGCCGTGGTGGTGCTGACCACCTCGACCTTCAACCGCGTGATGGTGGTCGAACTGGCGCTGCCGGCGCTGGTGCCGGGGCTGCTGGTGGCGCTGCACTATGTGGTGCAGCTGGCCCGCCCGCGCATGGGTCATGGCTCCGACCAGGGCGGGCGCCGCACCCCCTGGATCGTCGGCGGCATGGCGATGCTGGCCGCAGGTGGCGCCCTGGCGGGTGGGGCCACCGCCTGGATGGACACGCAGCGTGCCGGGGGCATGGCCCTGGCCACCCTCGCGTTCGTGATGATCGGGCTGGGGGTGAGTGCCAGCGGCACCAACCTGCTGGCCCTGCTGGCCAAGCGTGTCGACGACGATCGCCGCGCGGCGGCCGCCACGGTGGTCTGGCTGATGATGATCTTCGGGTTTGCCGTCACCGCCGGCCTGTGCGGGCCGCTGCTCGACCCCTACAGCCCCGCGCGCCTGGTGGCGGTGGCGTGCACGGTGTCGGCACTGGCCTTCGGGCTGTGCCTGGTGGCGGTGCGCGGGCTGGAGCCACCGGCCCGATCCCCGGCGACGGAGGTGGCCACCCCCGCGGCCGCACGTCGGCCGTTCGGCCAGGCCCTGCGTGAGGTCTGGGCCGACCCGGCCGCGCGCCGCTTCACGGTGTTCGTGTTCGTGTCGATGCTGGCCTTCAACTCGCAGGACCTGATCCTCGAGCCGTTTGCCGGCATCGTGTTCGGCCTCACACCCGGCCAGTCGACCAGTCTGGCCGGGGTGCAGCACGGCGGGGTGCTGCTGGGCATGCTGACGGTGGCGCTGGCCTGCAGCCTGGGTCGCGGCCGTCTGGGCTCGCTGCGTGACTGGACGGTCGGGGGCTGCCTTGCGTCGGCCCTGGCCCTGGCAGCCCTGGCGATGGCCGCGCTGCAGGGCCCGGGCTGGCCGCTGCAGCTCACGGTGCTGGCGATGGGCGTGGCCAACGGTGCGTTTTCGATCGCGGCCATCGCCTCGATGATGCGGCTGGCCGCTGCCGGGCCGAATGCGCAGGAAGGCGTGCGCATCGGCGTGTGGGGCGCAGCCCAGGCCATCGCTTTTGGCTGTGGCGGGCTGGCCGGTGCCGCGGCCAGCGACATCGCGCGCTGGCTGCTGGGCCAGCCAGGCCTGGCCTATGCCGTGGTGTTCAGCCTCGAGGCCGGGCTGTTCGTGCTCGCTGCGCTGCTGGCGCGGTCGATCGGTGTGAGTCAACGCAGTACCACGCGCCCTGCGGGGCATGCCGTGGCAGGAGTCATGTCATGAACGACCAGCCATCGCCACGGGCCGCGCCGGCGCGGCCCGACACCTACGACGTGGTCGTGATCGGCGGCGGCCCGGCCGGTGCCACCGCGGCCGAGGCCCTGGCGCGCAAGGGCCGCAGCGTGCTGCTGCTGGACCGGGGCGGGCGCATCAAGCCGTGCGGCGGCGCGATACCGCCGCGCCTGATCCGTGACTTCGAGATCCCTGACCACCTGCTGGTGGCCCGTGCCACGTCGGCCCGCATGGTGGCACCGAGCGACCGGCGGGTGGACATCCCGATCGACGGTGGTTTTGTCGGCATGGTCGACCGCGAGGTGTTCGACGACTGGCTGCGCTGCCGTGCCGAGTCGGCCGGCGCGGTGCGCCGCACCGGCACCTTCACCCGCCTGACCCGTGACACCGACGGCGTGAGCGCAGTGCACTTTCGCGTGCCGCGTCGCACCCCGGCCGGTGCCGCCAGCACGCAGGACAGCGAGCAGTGCGTGCGCGCACGCTGCGTGATCGGTGCCGACGGCGCGCGTTCCGAGGTGGCGCGCCAGGCCGTGCCGGGCGCGCTGAGCACCCGCCATGTGTTCGCGTACCACGAGATCGTGCGTGCGCCTGACCCGCTGCCCGCGGGTTATGACGGCTCGCGCTGCGACGTCTATTACCGCGGCCAGCTCTCGCCCGATTTCTACGGCTGGGTCTTCCCGCACGGGGGCACGCTGAGCATCGGCACCGGCAGTGCCGACAAGGGGTTTTCGCTGCGCGGTGCGGTCGGCACGCTGCGTGCGGCGGCCGGCCTGGCGCAGGCCGAGACCCTGAGGCGCGAAGGCGCGCCGATCCCGCTCAAGCCGCTGCCGCGCTGGGACAACGGGCGCGACGTGGTGCTGGCCGGCGACGCCGCCGGTGTGGTGGCGCCGGCCTCGGGCGAGGGCATCTACTACGCGATGTATTCGGGGCAACTGGCCGCACAGGCGGTGCATGCCTGCCTGCTGGGCGGCGACGTGCGCGAGCTGGCCCAGGCCCGCCGGCGGTTCATGCGGGCCCACGGCCGGGTGTTCTGGGTGCTGGGCGTGATGCAGCACTTCTGGTACGGCAGCGACCGTCGGCGCGAGCGTTTCGTCAGCATCTGCCGCGACCGCGACGTGCAGCAGCTGACCTTCGAGTCCTACATGAACAAGGAGCTGGTGCGCACCCGCCCGATGGCACACGCGCGCATCTTCCTGAAGGACATGGCGCACCTGCTGGGTCTGGCGCGCATCTGATCGTGCCCGACACCGCCCGCCACCCCGCATGATCGACTCCACGTCCCGAAACTCCTCGCGGTGGCGCTGGCAACCAGTGGCCTGGGCCGCTGCGGCGGCGCTGCTGGTGGCCACCCTGGGGGGCCTGGCCACCGACATCGGCCCCTGGTATCGCAGCCTGCAGCAACCTGCGTGGAAACCGCCCGATGCCTGGTTCGGCCCGGCCTGGACCACGATCTACGCGCTCACCGCCCTGGCCGCCGTGCATGCCTGGCGACAGGCGCCCGATCGCGCCGCACGCGAGCGCATGCTGGTGGTCTGTGCGCTCAATGCCTTTCTAAACGTGTTGTGGAGCCTGTTGTTCTTCCGGCTGCAGCGGCCCGACTGGGCGCTGGCCGAGGTGGTCGCGCTGTGGCTGTCGATCCTGGCGATGATGTGGGTGCTGGGGCGGCATTCGCGCCTGGCCGTCCTGCTGCTGGTGCCCTATCTCGCATGGGTGGCCTTTGCCGCCACGCTCAACCTGGCCGTGGTGCAGCTCAATGCACCCTTCGGCCGTTAGGGGCGCGCGCGATGCCGGCCTGGTGGCCTGCCTGGATCACGCCGGTGCTGCTGGTGCACCTGGCGCTGGCCGTGATGCTCATCGAAGCCCTGGTACTGTGGCGCCAGCACCGGCCGGCACGACGCTGGCTGCCGAACCTGGCCGCGGGCCTGTTCCTGATGCTGGCCGTGCGCGAGGCCACGCTGGGCAATGGCCTGCCCTGGCTTGCGCTGTGGCTGAGTGCCGCGGGCCTGGCCCACGGGCTGGATCTGGCGGGCCGGCTGAAGCGGCGCGCCCCCATGCCCTGACAGGATGGCGCCCGGGCGATGGCCCGGGCTGGCCGAGCGCAGGCTGGCGCGTTCCAGCCGGATGACGAGGAAACCACGATGACACATTCCAACAGACGTATCTTCCTGGCCCGGCTGCTTGCCGGCGGTTCGGCCCTGGCGGCCACGGCGGCGCAGGCCCAGGCGCTGCCACCGGTGGCCGAGTCCGACGCCCAGGCCACGGCCATGGGCTACAAGGCCGACACCACCAAGGTCGATGCCAAGAAATACCCCAAACACGACAACGCCCAGAAGTGCTCGAACTGCCAGCTGTTCCAGGGCAAGCCGGGCGAGGCCCAGGCGGGCTGCCCGATCTTTGCGGGCAAGTCGGTCGCCGCCAACGGCTGGTGCAGCGCCTGGGTCAAGAAGGCGGGTTGAGCCGTCCTGCGGCTGCGGCCGGTGTGCCCGCCAGGGCGGCCGCCGCGGCCTGATCGATCAGTTCGGCCAGCCGGCCGGGCTGTTCTTCATGCGCCAGGTGGCCCAGGCCGGCCAACCGGATGCAGGCGGCCGAAGGCAACAGCGCCTGGACCTGCCGCGCCACGGCCGGCGGCACGGCCAGGTCGCGTTCACCCACCACCAGCAGCAGGGGCACCGTCAGGCGCGGCAAGGCCTGCGCCAGCGCGGGCAGCTGCCAGTGCGCCATCATTGCCAGCGCGGCGCCCGTGTGGCCGGGTTGCACGACCAGGCGGGCATACAGGGCTTCGCCTTCGGGGCCGATGCGCGAACCGGTCTGCGCAATGAGACGGCGCACCGCCCCCTCGGACGACATCCGGTGCGCGAACCAGCGCGCCGGCCAGGGGCTGGCCGCCATCGCGCGGGCGAGCGGCGCAAACACCAGGCCGGGCACGCCCCGCCAGGGCATCAGCGCGCCGTTGAGGCTCACGAGCTGACGGCAGCCGCGCAAGGGCCCGTCCCGGTCGTCGAGCACGGCGCGCACCGCCACGGCCGCGCCGGCCGAATGGCCGACCACCACGACGGGGCGCAGGGCTGCGGCCTGCAGCAGGCCGCGCAACGCCCGGGCCATGCCGTCGAGCGACATCGTCGTGGCGCGCTCGGCCGCGGCGGGCATCGAGCTGAAGCCGTGGCCGGGCAGGTCCAGCGCCGTGACCCGCCAGCGCCTGGCCAGCACGGGCATCAGCTCGCGCCAGGTGTGGGTGGATGATCCGGTGCCGTGCAGCAGCAGCAGGTCCGGCCCCTGGCCCATCTGCTGCAGGTGCCAGCACACGCCGGCGGCTTCGATAAAAAGGCTGTGCGCGGCGTGCGGCCAGGTGCTGCGCTCCCGGGCCCAGCGGCGAGCTTCAGCCGGGCGCACGGGGTCGGGGGGCCGTCTGGCCCAGCACCTGCCTGACCGCGGCCGACAACACCTCGGCGCGTGCATGCGGCAAGGGCAGGTAGGTGGCGCCCATCTCGCAGGCCAGCTCGCGCGCCAGCGCCTGGGGCTGCGGTGAGGTGTCGAGCAGCAGGGCCGGCACGCCGCCGCTGCGCCACAGCCGCGCGGCCTGGCGGGCCTCGTCGCGCGCAGCGTCGCGGCCCGGCCGGCCATCGCGGGTGATGTTGGCGCGGCCGTCGGTCAGCAGCACCAGGGTGGCGCTTTCGCCGCGCCGCACCAGGCTGCGGGCCAGCTCGCCTGCCGCGTCGATCGCACCGGCCAGCGGCGTGCCCCCGCCACCGGGCAGCCCGGCCAGCGCCCGCTTGGCCCGCACCAGCGAGCGTGTCGGCGGCAGCAGCAGCTCGGTGCCCTGACCGCGGAAGCCCAGCACCGCCACCCGGTCGCGGCGGGCATAACAGTCGCCCAGCAGCAGTTCCACCGCGCCCTTGGTTTCAGCCAGGCGATGCATGGCACTGGAGCCCGAGGCATCGACCACAAACAGCGTCGTCGATTCACGATGTTGCCGGTGACAGGCGATGCGCAGGTCCTGGCGGCGCAGCGTGAGCGGCATGCCGCGGCCGGCCCCGGGCGAGGGCCGCTCGCTGGCGCGCAGGGCCTGCCAGGGCGCGGCGGCACGCAGCGTGGCCAGCAGGTCCAGCCGGCGGCCGCTGCCCGGTTCACCCGGTCGCGCGCCCAGGCGCCGGCCATGGTGTGCGCCGGTCTGCCAGGCCCCGCTGCGCCCGGCCTGCGCCGCACGCATGCGGCTGCCCATGCCGGCCTGCAACAGCGCCAGCAAGCCGCTGGGCAGGGCCGCGCGGGCCGCGTCGACCAGACGGTCCTGCAGCGGTGTGGACGGCCCGGCAGGATCGGCCGCGTCTGTCGGGGGCTCGGTCTGTGATGCCGGTGGCGCGTCGGGTGGGTCGGCCGGGGTGTTGTCCTGCGCGGGGTGGTCGGTCGCCGGCAGGCAGGTGGCGCGGGGCGCCAGCACCAGCCGCACCGCGCACAGCAGGTCGGCCTCGCTCACCTCGTTGCGGTTGTCCAGCGCCGTCAGCACACGCGCTGCGCGCGAGGCCAGCCAGGGCGCGCGCAGCGAGTCGATGCCGAGTGCGGCACTGGCCAGGCACAGCGCCTCGATGTGCTGCGGACGCAGGCCGACCGTGCCCAGCCGCTCACGGGCTTGCAGCACGTGCTGCGGCGACGGGCCGGTGGCGGGGGCCGGCGCGCGGCTGTCGATGCCATCGAGGTCCAGCACAAAGGCGAGGCGGTCGCTCAGCGCCACGTTGACGGGGGCCTCGTCGTCCCGGCTTTCGTCGAGGGCCACCACACCGCAGCGTGCCGCGTGCCGGGCCGCGAGCCCCTCGCGTTCAACGACCACGGTCCCGGTGTCGAGCATCGCGCACAGTCGGGCCACCCGGCCGGCGTCCAGCCGTTCGGCCAGCGTGAGCAGCAGCAGGCCGCCGTCACACCGGGCCAGCAGCCCGGGCTGCAGCACGGCATGGCCACGGGCCAGTGTGGCGGTCAGGTCCAGCCCGCCGAGCAGGGCCGTGTCGTCGATGTGGTGCGGCACGGGCTTGAGCCGGGTCGGGTCGGGCATCAGGTGGCGCAGTTGCTGCAGCCAGCGCTCGCGCGCTTCACCCGGTGCACCGCGCAGCACCACGCCACCCAGGCTGTCGGGTGCCACGGCCAGCAGGGCTGCGACACATCGTGCGTCGGCTGCCGCATCGGGCTCGGCGCTCGGTGTCATCTCAGGCCGCCAGCAGTTCGGCCACCGCCCGGTCCACCCGCACGCTGGAGCCGGCGTCGTCGAGCGGATTGCGGCGCAGACGATGCCGCAGCGCCGACGGGGCCACCCGGCGCAGGTGGCTGTCGTCGACGCTGTGCGCCCCTTCGAGCGCCGCGACGGCACGGGCCGCACGCACCAGCGTCAGCTCGCCGCGCAGGCCGTCGGTGCCCAGGCTCATGCACAAGGCCGCAGCTCGTTCGAGGGCCTGGTCGGGCACCTGCACCCGGGGCAGGCGCTCGCGCCCGTCCACGATCTGCTGGCGCACCTGGTCGTCGGCTGCCTGCCAGGTCGCGGCAAAGGCCTCGGGCTGGCATTCGTAGGCGTCGCGCCGCTTGATCACCTCGACACGGGTGGCCAGGTCACCCGGCGTGCGCACCTCGACCGACAGCCCGAAACGATCGAGCAACTGGGGGCGCAGTTCGCCCTCTTCGGGGTTGCCGCTGCCCACCAGCACAAAGCGCGCCGGATGCCGCACGCTCAGGCCCTCACGCTCGACCACGTTGTGGCCGGAGGCGGCCACGTCGATCAGCAGGTCCACAAGATGGTCTTCGAGCAGGTTGACTTCGTCGATGTAGAGAAAGCCGCGGTGCGCCCGGGCCAGCAGGCCGGGCTCGAAGGCCTTGACGCCTTGTGTCAGCGCACGCTCCAGGTCGAGCGCACCGACCACACGGTCTTCGGTTGCGCCCAGGGGCAGGTCCACCACCGGCACCGGCATCAGCGTGGTGCGGGGTCGGGCGCGTCGGCCGCGGGCCGGGGCGGCGGCACAGCCGGCGCAGTCGTCATGCTCGTCGGCGGCGCAGTGGTAGGGGCAGCCCGCAACCACCCGCATCGGCGGCAGCAGGGCCGCCAGCGAGCGCACCGCCGTGGACTTGCCGGTGCCCCGGTCGCCCAGGATCAGCACGCCGCCCACGCGGGGGTCGACCGCGGCGACGAGGATGGCGAGTTTCATCTCGTCCTGGGCAACGATGGCGGAAAACGGGAAGGGCTGGTTCATGGCGGGCCTTCGGTGGCGGGAGGGATGGGCCGCCTCACGACGGAGGGCGGCAGGAGTCGTTGCGGTGCGGGTGTGTCCTGCAGCGAACGTGCGCGCTCGCGCATCGCTGCGGCAAAGGCGCTGTCGGGTGGCGCGGCCCGGGCGGCCTGGTCCCAGCGGCGGGCGGCCTCGGTGAGGTCCCCCCGCTCATGGGCCAGGCTGCCGGCCAGGGCCAGTGCCTTGGGGTGGTCAGGCGTCAGCGCCAGCGCACGCTCGATCAGGCGTTCGGGCTCGCCCAGCGCGCTGCGGCCCTGGGCCATCGCCAGCACGTCGGCATGGTCGGCCAGCAGATCGGCATCGGGCGGGGCCAGCTCGCCGGCCCGTGCAAAGGCCCGGGCGGCCTCGTCGAAGCGCTGCATCGCTGCCAGCGAGCGCCCCAGCATGGCCCAGCCTTCGGCGTCGACCGGCTCCTCGCCCAGGCGGCGTGTCAGGCGATCGACCAGCGGGTCGGGCGCCACGGCTGCCGGTGGCGCGACAAGCTCGGTGCGCGCGGCGGGCGGGGTCTGCCCGCGCAGGGTCCACAGGACCAGCGCGCAGGCCGGCACGATCAGCATCACGGCCAGCGCTGCGCCGGGCGCGGGGCGAAGGTCCAGTGGCACGGCGCCGGCATCGGCGGTGCTCAACACCCGCTGCTCGACCTC
>CBFGPV010000170.1:0-9181 GCA_965650765.1 uncultured Burkholderiales bacterium | reverse complement strand
GGCGTGTCCCTACCATGCGCGGGTGTTCAACCTCGCGTCCACAGGAAAGGGCCCACGATGAAGCGGATCTACAAGACCACCACCATTCGACCCAACGGCGTGGAAGTCTCGGTGCGGCAGGTGCTCGGCCGGGGCAAGGAACGGGTGCCGGCGATGATCATGGAGGCGGCCGTGAAGGCGCGTCAGTGGCTGATGCTGGCCCAGTCGGCCGATCCGCGCACCGATTCGCGCGTGGCCTCGATCTTCAGGCACTGTTTTCGTACCCAGCCCAATTCGGCCGACATCTCCACCGTGCGATCGGTGCTGTCGACGATCAACGGCTCGCTGTCGCGTCCCTATGGCGTGAAGGTCAACACCGACGATGGCTCGACGCTGGGCTATGTGAAGCGCTCGTATTCGGGGCGGCCGCACCTGGTGAACGGCAGCTTGCAGTACGACAAGGACGGCGACCTCATCACCCGTCGCGGCGAGATTCACGTGTGTCTGCTGGCGGTGGACACCGGCGCCGACATGGCCGCCATCACGCTGATCCACGAGGCGGGGCACAAGTTTGCCAACCTGCGTGACCACGGTGACCGCGGTTACTTCGACGGCGACAACCGGACCTACAGCGCGCCGGGCCTGACCCGGGTCGAGGCGCTGTACAACGCCGACAGCCACGCGGTCTATTGCTACAAGATCGCCAAGTCTCGCGGCCTGATCCGCTCGGCCGAGGACGACGACGACAGCGCCATGGAAGGCCTGGCCAACCTGTTCAACTGAGGCTCACCCGGCCGCCTGGCCCGGGCGAGCGGGGGTCACTCGGCCGGGGTGTCGCTGTCGGTGGCGGGCTTGGGTTCGAGGTCTTTCTTGCGGATGCGCACCGGGCCCTTCTTGGGCGGTGCGCCCAGTGCCGCCATGGCGGCCGCGACCTGATCCGAGGCTTCGGGTGCCTTGGGGGCTTCAGGCGCAGGCGTGGCGTCGGCGGCATCGTCGGACTTGATCACGCGGGTGTACGGCGCCAGGATCTGCACCATCTGGCCATAGATGCGCGGCGTGGCCGCCACCACCTCGCGCTGGTGCAGGTAGTCGCTTTCGCCGCTGAAGTTGCCGATCAGGCCGCCGGCCTCGGTGACGATCAGCGAACCGGCCGCCACGTCCCAGGGGCTGAGGCCCGTCTCGAAAAAGCCGTCGTAGTAGCCGGCCGCCACGTAGCACAGGTCCAGGGCGGCGGCGCCCGGGCGGCGCAGCCCGGCACACGACTGGCTCATCTCCTCGAACATCTTGAGGTAGCGCTTGAAGTTGTCGCCCTTGCGGAAGGGGAAGCCGGTGCCGATCAGCGCATCGGCCATGCGGATGCGCTTGGACACCCGCAGGCGCTTGTCGTTCAGGAAGGCGCCGCGGCCCTTGGAGGCATAGAAGAGGTCGTTGCGCGACGGGTCGTAGACGACGGCCTGCTGCACCTGGCCCTTGAAGGTCAGCGCGATCGACACGGCATAGATGGGCAGGCCGTGGATGAAGTTCGTGGTGCCGTCCAGCGGGTCGATGATCCAGACGTATTCGCTGTGCTTGGCGCCGTGCTCGCGGCCGGACTCTTCGGCCAGGATGCCGTGGCCCGGGTAGGCGGTGAGCAGGGTCTCGATGATGGCCTGCTCGGAGGCGTGGTCCACCTCGGTCACGAAGTCGTTCGGGCCGCTCTTGGCGCTGATGCGCAGCAGGTCCAGATCGAGCGATGCCCGGTTGATGATGGCGCCGGCGGCGCGGGCGGCCTTGATGGCCGTGTTGAGCATCGGATGTAGCGCTTGGGACATGGGCTGACCTGTACGGGAGCGGTGCGTCGGGTGTGACGGGTGGACTGGCGGGAATAAAGAGCGGTGCGGCGGCGCGGGCCGCTCGCAGGCAGACGCTGTCCGCCAAAGATAATGCCGGATTCTACCTGCCCACCCGGCCTGCGCGCCGGCCGCCCATGCCCGATCCGACCCGATTTGTGCTCATCAACACCAGCCACGCCGGCAATGTGGGCGCCGCAGCGCGCGCCATGAAGGTCATGGGGTTTTCCGATCTGGTGCTCGTGGCGCCCCGGTTTGCCGATGTGCTGGTGCACGAGGAGGCGGTGGCCATGGCCAGCGGTGCGGCCGACATCCTGGTGCGAGCCCGGGTCGTCGGCACCCTGGACGAGGCGCTGGACGGTGTGACCTTTGCCTGCGCCACGGCGATGACACCGCGCGATTTCGGCCCGCCCACGCATGCACCGCGGCCCCTGTTCGAGACGCTCGCGGCGCAGGGCACGCAGCGTGTGGCCCTGGTGTTCGGCTCCGAGCGTTACGGCATGAGCAATGACGACGTTTACCGCTGCCATGCCGTGCTGAGCATTCCGACCCATCCCGACTATGGTTCGCTCAACCTCGCGCAGGCGGTGCAGCTCATCGCCTACGACTGGCGCCAGGCGCTGGGTGGGTTTGCGGTGAGCGAACGGCTGCCCGAGGCGCGCCTGGCCGACATGCCGGCGGTGGCGGGTGCGCTGGCGCACTGGCAGCAGGTGCTGCAGGACATCGGCTTCCTCGATCCGGCCACGCCGCGCAAGCTGATGCCGCGGCTGAACCAGCTGCTCAACCGCGCCCAGCTGACCGAGCAGGAGGTGCACATCCTGCGCGGCATCGCCAAGGCGGTGAGTGAGGCGTCGAAGCGCCCGCGCTGAATCTGCGCGCTGCGCAGGCCAGTCTCCACGCCGCTGCCCCCGGCATTGGCGCCGGCTGTCCTGCACCGGCCGGGCTTCGTCATTACACTGGGGTCCGAATCCTCAGTCCGGACCCCGTCCATGTTCAAGCACCTCCGAGACGACATCGCCTGCATCCTGGAGCGCGACCCTGCCGCGCGCTCCACCTGGGAGGTGCTGACCTGTTATCCCGGCCTGCATGCGCTGCTGATGCACCGCTTCGCCCACTGGTGCTGGACCCACGGGTTGCGCTGGCTCGGGCGTTTCACCTCGCACATGGCCCGCTTCTTCACCGGCATCGAGATCCACCCGGGCGCCACCATCGGCCGGCGGGTGTTCATCGACCACGGCATGGGCGTGGTGATCGGCGAGACTGCCGAGATCGGTGACGAATGCACCATCTACCAGGGCGTGACCCTGGGCGGCACCTCGCTTTACAAGGGTGAAAAGCGCCACCCCACGCTCGGGCGGGGGGTGGTGGTCAGCGCCGGCGCGAAGGTGCTGGGCGGCTTCACCGTGGGCGATGGCGCGCGTGTCGGCTCGAACGCGGTGGTGATCAAGCCGGTGCCTGCCGGGGCCACGGCCGTGGGCATCCCCGCGCGCATCATCCACAAGGAAGTCGAAGGCAAGGTAGCCGGCAAGGCGGCGTTTTCAGCCTACGGGGTCACGCAGGGCGACGACCCGGTCTCGCTGGCGCTCAAGGGCCTGGTCGACAACGCGGCCGACCAGGAGCACCAGATCGCGCTGCTGTGGCAGGCGATCGAGAAGCTGGCGGCCAACCAGCGCCCCGACTGTGTCCCGTCGGACGCCCACACCACCGAACAGTTCGATGCCGAGCGGCTCAGCCAGCTCGTGAAGTAGGCCGGGCGCCGTCAGGCCCCGGCCGCAGGCGCGGGCCGGATGGCCGACTTGGGCCGGAAGGCCTTGCACACGGTCTCGTCGGTCTCGAGGTAGGGGCCGCCGATGAGGTCGATGCAATAGGGCACGGCAGCAAAGATGCCATGCACGACGGCCTTGCCGTCACTGTCCTTGAGCCCTTCGAGGGTTTCGGCAATCGACTTCGGCTGGCCCGGCAGGTTGATGATCAGTGCCTTGCCGCGGATCACCGCCACCTGACGCGACAGGATCGCGGTCGGCACGAACTGCAGGCTGATCTGGCGCATCTGCTCGCCAAAGCCCGGCATGACCTTGTCGGCCACCGCCAGTGTCGCCTCGGGGGTGACGTCGCGCAGCGCCGGACCGGTGCCGCCGGTGGTGAGCACGAGATGGCAGCCGGCCGTGTCGACCAGCTCGCGCAGCGTGTCGCTGATGCCCGCCTGATCGTCGGGGATCAGGCGGCTTTCCCATTCGATGGGGTTGCGCAGCGCCCGGGACAGCCAGGCCTGGAGGGCCGGGATGCCTTTGTCTTCGTAGACGCCGCTGGAGGCTCGGTCGCTGATCGACACCACGCCGATGCGCACGGCGTCGAAGGATGGCTGGGTCATGGTTCAGTCCTCTGCGTTCGTGTCAGGCGCACCCGTGCTGCCCGATGCGATCAGCTGCGGCTTGATGAACTGGAACAGCTCGCGATAGGCCCGGCCATTGCGCTTCTCGGGCGCCGCAGCGGCATCCTTGCGGGCATTGCGGATCAGCGTGCGCAATTGCTGCAGGTCGGTGTCAGGGTATTCGGCCATCCAGCGTGTCAGGGCGTCATCGTCGGCCACGAGCTCGGCGCGCCACTGCTCGCTGCGGTGCAGCGCGAGGTTGTCATGCGCATGCCCGAGCTGCTGCGCGGCCACCGCTTCCCGGATGGCATCGACGTCGACGGTGCGCATCAGCTTGCCGATGTACTGCATCTGCCGTCGCCGGCCTTCATGCGACCGGGTACGCCGGTACTCACGCACGGCCCGCAGCAGGGTGTCGGAGATTTCCAGTCGCTCCACCACGTCGTCCGGCATCTCGGTCAATGCCTCGCCAAGCGACTGCAGCTCGTGCATCGCCTTCTTCTGCTGGGTCTTGCTGGGGCGTTCGTCCCGCGAAAGGGCGTCGTCGTCGGTGGGGTCCTGCATGAATCACGGAGGCCGCGCAGGCTGGGAGTCTGCAGCGCACGTCAAGGTAGGTGAGGGATGGGTATGATAAAGCCGCCCTGGTTTGCGCCCTGCCGCCGGGGCAAGCCACTCCAACGCTGGATCAACCTGAACAAGACCATGTCCATGACGTCTCCTGCCACGCCCGATCGCGGCTTCGCCTACACCCAGCAGCAGTTCCGTGACCTGGTCGAGGACACGCTGGCCCAGGCCCGCAAGCTCGGCGCCAGCGATGCCGGGGTCGAAGTCTCCGAAGGTGTGGGCCTGTCGGTGTCGGTGCGCAAAGGCGAGATCGAGAACGTCGAGCGCAATCGCGACAAGTCCATTGGCGTGACGGTCTACCTCGGGCAGCGCCGCGGCAACGCCAGCTCCTCCGACTTTTCGCCCAAGGCGATCGAGCAGACGGTGCGCGCGGCCTATGACATCGCGCGCTTCACTGCCGAGGACCCGGCCGCCGGCCTGCCCGACGAGCAGGACCTCGCGCTCGGCGAGCAGGCCACGCGTGACCTGGACCTGTTCCACCCCTGGGCCATCGATGCGCAGGGCGCTGCCGACCTGGCCATCCGCTGCGAAGACGCCGCGCTGGGCACCGACCGGCGCATCACCAACTCCGAAGGTGCTGGCGTGTCGGCTCAGCAGTCGCATTTCCTGGCGGGCAATTCACGAGGCTTTCGTGGGGGCTATGCCAGTTCGCGGCATTCGATGTCGGTCGCGCCGATCGCAGGGCGTGGCGGCAACATGCAGCGTGACGCCTGGTACACCTCGATGCGCGACCCGCACGACCTGGCCTCGCCCGAGGCCGTGGGCCGCTATGCCGCCGAGCGTGCGCTGTCGCGCCTGAAGTCGCGCAAGATCCGCACCTGCGAATGCCCGGTGCTGTTCGAGTCGACCCTGGCTGCCGGGCTGCTGGGGGGCTACGTCCAGGCCACCAGCGGTGGCGCGCTCTACCGCAAGGCCTCGTTCCTCGTCGACAGCCTGGGCACGCAGGTGTTTCCCGCGCATGTGGACGTGGTCGAAGACCCGTTCATCCTCAAGGGCAAGGGCAGCGCCCCGTTCGACGACGAAGGCGTGCTGACGCGGGCGCGTCATGTGGTGCGTGCCGGTGAGGTGCAGGGCTACTTCCTGTCGAGTTATTCGGCGCGCAAGCTGGGCATGCGCACGACCGGGCATGCCGGCGGATCGCAGAACCTGCAGCTCACCAGCCGCCTGACGCAGCCGGGTGATGATCTCGATGCCATGCTGCGCAAGCTGGACCGGGGCCTGTTCGTGATCGAGCTGATGGGCCAGGGCGTCAACTACGTGACCGGCGATTATTCGCGCGGGGCGGCAGGCTTCTGGGTCGAAGGGGGCAAGATTGTGCATCCGGTGCACGAAGTCACGATTGCAGGTAACCTTCGCGACATGCTCAAGGGCATCGTGGCAGTAGGATCCGATGCCTACACCCTGGGCTCCAAGACCATCGGTTCGGTCCTGGTCGAGCGCATGAAGGTGGCCGGCGCCTGATCGGCCTGGCCAGCGGGCCGCAGCCTGGCGGCCCGGTCTGCATCACCGCAGCGCAGACCCTCTTTGAGCCTTATCAAAAGCTCCTGAAAGTGCCCTGAACAAACGGGGGCCTCTAGGTACTTCCTCCAATAGGAATCATCCTCTGAGGTGCCCTAGGGGTGGTCCATAGAATGGGCCGCGCCTGGCCTGTCGGCCGGGCGTCAATCAATCCACACAGGAGTCTCCATGGAACGTCGTTCCTTCATTCGCAGCACCGGCCTGGCGGGTGTGCTCGCAGCGGGTGCAGCACCTGCCATCGTGCACGCACAGGCCAACATCCGCTGGCGTCTGGCATCCAGCTTCCCGAAGTCGCTGGACACCATCTACGGCGCAGCCGAGGTGTTCTCGAAGAAGGTCAGCGAGATGTCTGGCGGCAAGTTCCAGATCTCGGTGCATGCAGGTGGTGAACTGGTGCCTCCGTTCGGCATCGTCGACGGGGTGGGCAACGGCACCATCGAGATGGGCCACACCGTGCCCTACTACTACTTCGGCAAGGACCCGACGTTTGCCATCGGCGCGGCCATTCCCTTCGGCCTGAACTCGCGCCAGATGACCGCGTGGACCTTCGAAGGCAACGGTCTGAAGCTGATGCGCGAGTTCTACGCGCAGTACAACATCATCAACTTCGCTGGCGGCAACTCCGGTGCACAGATGGCCGGCTGGTTCCGCAAGGAAGTCAAGTCGCTCGAAGACATGAAGGGCCTGAAATTCCGCATCGGCGGCTTCGCGGGCAAGATCGTCGAACGCATGGGCGGTGTGCCTCAGAACATCCCGGGCGGCGAGATCTACCAGGCGCTCGAAAAGGGCACCATCGATGCGGCCGAGTGGGTGGGTCCTTATGACGACCAGAAGCTCGGCTTCTACAAGGTCGCTCCGAACTACTACTACCCCGGCTGGTGGGAAGGTGGCCCGCAGATCGACTTCTTCATCAACACCAAGGCCTTCGAAGGCCTGTCGTCCGAGTACAAGGCCATCGTCGAAGCGGCTGCGACCTACGCGCACGTCGACATGCAGGCCAAGTACGACGGCCGCAACCCGGTGGCGCTGAAGCAGCTGGTGGCGCAGAAGGTCAAGTTGCTGCCCTTCCCGAAGGCCGTGATGGACGCGGCCTTCAAGGAGTCGATGGCGGTGTACGACGAGCTGTCGGCCTCGAACCCGAACTGGAAGAAGGTCTACACCGACTACGCCAATTTCCGTCGCGACCAGAACCTGTGGTTCCGCTTCACGGAAGCCCAGTTCGATCGCTACATGCAGTCGGCCAAGCTCTGATGAACGATGTGGCCGCAGGCACGCTGTGCGTGCCCGCGGCCCACCTGCCTTGCCCTGGCATGCAGCCCCTGTGCATGCCTTGCAAAAGGCCTCGCGATGCGAGGCCTTTTTTTGTGGGCGCATTCACTGTTTCAAGCATCGCAGCGCAGGCCTCAACCTGACAGTTTGCTGAATGAAAAACACCTCGTTTCACGAGGTGTTGCGCACGGTCAGAAGGAAGTCGCGTGAACAGGGTATTCCGAGCGGGAAAACCCTGTCGGGAAGCTGAATATGCGCTCCTAGAATCGGCCTCGCTTGTCGCTGTATACGCTATCCATCCCAACCTCGCAGGAGACCTCTATGGAACGCCGTTCCTTCATTCGCAACACTGGCCTGGCAGGTGTGCTTGCCGCTGGTGCCGCACCGGCCATCGTGCAGGCGCAGGCCAACATTCGCTGGCGTCTTGCCTCGAGCTTCCCGAAGGCTCTGGACACCATCTTCGGCGCGGCAGACGTCTTCTCCAAGAAGGTGTCGGAGATGACCGGTGGCAAGTTCCAGATCTCGGTGCATGCTGGTGGTGAACTGGTGCCCCCGTTCGGTGTGGTCGACGGTGTGCAGAACGGCACCATCGAATGCGCGCACACGGCGCCCTACTACTTCTTCGGCAAGGACGAGACCTTCGCCCTGGCCTGCGCCATTCCCTTCGGCCTGAACTCGCGCCAGATGACGGCGTGGATGTACGAAGGCAACGGCCTGAAGCTGATGCGCGAGTTCTATGCGCAGTACAACATCGTCAGCTTCCCGATGGGCAACACCGGTGCGCAGATGGGCGGCTGGTATCGCAAGGAGATCAAGTCGCTGGCCGACATGAAGGGCCTGAAGATGCGCATCGGCGGCTTCGGCGGCAAGGTGCTCGAGCGCATTGGCGGTGTGCCCCAGAACATCCCGGGCGGCGAGATCTACCAGGCGCTCGAGAAGGGCACGATCGACGCGGCCGAGTGGGTGGGTCCGTACGACGACCAGAAGCTCGGCTTTGCCAAGGTGGCACCGTTCTATCACTACCCCGGCTGGTGGGAAGGTGGCCCGCAGCTCGAGCTGTATGTCAACAACAAGGCCTATGACGGCCTGTCGGCCGAGTACAAGGCCATCGTCGAGGCGGCAGCGTCGCATGCTCACGTCGTGATGCAGGCCAAGTACGATGCGCTGAACCCCGAGGCGCTGAAGCAGCTCGTGGCGGCCAAGGCCAAGGTGGTCCCGATCCCGAAGGACGTGATGGACGCGGCCTTCAAGGAGTCGATGGCGCTGTACTCCGAACTGTCGGCCAAGAACCCGAACTGGAAGAAGGTCTACACCGACTACGCCAACTTCCGTCGCGACCAGAACCTGTGGTTCCGCTTCACCGAAGCCCAGTTCGACCGCTACATGCAGGCAGCCAAGCTGTGAGGCCCGCGCCCCTCGGGGCGCTTGCCTGGTGCATCAAGACTGGCGCATCAAAAAAGCCCCGCAACGCGGGGCTTTTCCTTTTGGCGTGACAGCAGCCGGCGCCATGGATCGCCGGCCTGAAGAGCGCGTGGCCAGAAAAGCGGGGTGTTCCGGACGGTCGTGTAGGAAGTTGCCTGACAAGGGCGGT
>CBFGPV010000169.1:0-9215 GCA_965650765.1 uncultured Burkholderiales bacterium | reverse complement strand
CCGCTGAACCCGAAGGAGCTGACCCCGGCGCGCGCCGGGCGGCCGGTGGCCGGCCAGGCCTGCAAGGTGGTGGCGATGCGCACCGGCCAGCGGTCCCAGTCGATCAGCGGATTGGGCTGGCTGAAATGCAGATGCGGCGGCACCTGGCCGTGCTGCAGGGCCAGCACCAGCTTGGCCAGGCCGGTGATGCCGGCAGCGGCCTCGAGGTGGCCGAAGTTGGTCTTGCTCGAGCCGACCCACAGCGGCTGCTCGGGCGGGCGGCCGGCACCGAGCGCGGCACCCAGCGCCTGCAGCTCGATCGGGTCGCCCAGCGAGGTGCCGGTGCCGTGGGCTTCGACCACGTCGACCTCGGCCGGGGCCAGGCCGGCCGCGGCCAGCGCCGCGGCGATGACCGCCTCCTGGGCCGGGCCGTTCGGCGCGGTCAGCCCGCCGCTGCGGCCGTCCTGGTTGACGGCCGAGCCGCGCACCACCGCCAGCACACGGTCGCCGCGGGTCTGGGCGTCGGACAGGCGGCGCAAGGCGATCACCACACAGCCCTCGCCACGGCCGTAGCCGTCGGCACGGGCATCGAAGGCCTTGCAGCGGCCGTCAGGGGCCAGCATGCGTGCCTTGGTGAAGGCAATGTGGGCTTCAGGCCCGAGGATCAGGTTGATGCCGCCAGCCAGGGCCAGGTCGCACTCGCCGCTGCGCAGGCTCTGGCAGGCCAGGTGCACGGCCACGAGCGAGGCCGAGCAGGCGGTGTCCACGGCCAGGCTCGGACCCTGCAGGCCCAGCAGGTAGGACAGCCGCCCGGCGATCACACTCGCGCTGCCGCCGGAGCCCGCATAGGCATCGATGTGTTCGGGCTGGCCGAACAGCAGGCGCATGTAGTCGCTGTTGCCCACCCCGGCAAACACGCCCGTGGCGCTGCCGGCCAGGCGGTCCGGTGCGATCGCGGCATGTTCCAGCGCCTCCCAGGCGACTTCGAGGAACAGGCGCTGCTGCGGGTCCATGCTGTCGGCCTCGCGCGGCGAGATGCCGAAAAACGCCGCATCGAAACCGTCGACCTGGTCGAGGAAACCGCCCTGGCGGGTGTACATCGTGCCGGGCTGGTCGGGGTCGGCGCTGAAGTGACGCTCGACGTCCCAGCGCCCCGGCGGAATCTCGCGGACCGTGTCGACACCGTCGCGCAGCACCTGCCACAGGGTCTGGGGGTCGGTCACGCCGCCGGGCAGCCGGCAGCCCATGCCGACGATGGCGATGGGCTCGTGGCGTGACGCCTCGGCCGCGGCCAGCCGCGCCTTGAGCTCGCGGATCTCGATCAGGGCCCGCTTGACCGGGCTCAGGGGATCGTCCTGCCCCATCGGTGTGGCGCTCACGGGTTCAGCCTCCCTGACCCAGCTCGCGCAGCAACTCGGCCTCGGCCTCGGCGTCGCTCATCGCCTGCACGGCCGCCACCGTGTCGATGGCAACGGATGGTGCTGCACTCGGCGTTTCAGTCGGCGCTGCCCTCGGCATGTCACGCGGTGCCTCCGCGGCGGGCAACTGGGTCAGCAGCCAGGTGGTCAGGGCCTGCAGCGTGGGATGGTCGAACACCAGCGTGGCCGGCAGCCGCAGGTCCAGCGCCTGGGCGATGGCATTGCGCAGCTCGACGGTCATCAGCGAGTCCATGCCCAGCTCGCGCAAGGGGCGCTGCGGGTCGACCGGCTGGGTGGCGGGCAGGCCCACGACACGGCGCAGGATGGTTTCGAGGTGCTGGGCCAGCAAGGTGGCGCGGGTGTCGGACGGTGCGGTGGCCAGGCGCTCGCGCAGGGCCTGCGCCACGGGTGCAGCGGCAGCCACCGGCGCGGCCGCGCTGCGCAGCAGCCGCGCATGGCAGCGCGGCACCTGCTGCCCATGCAGTCGCGCCAGATAGCGTGGCCAGTCCAGCGGCAGCACGGCGGCCTGGGTCGTGCCTCGGCCGATCAACTCGAACAACACCTCGACTCCCTGTTGTGTGGGGATGGCGCGCACCCCCAGGTTCTCCCAACCGCTGTCATCGCGGGCCGCCGCCATGCCGCCTGCGGCCCACCGCCCCCATGCAATGCTCTGCCCCGGCAGGCCGCGGGCCCGCCGTGCGGCTGCCCAGGCGTCGAGTGTCGCATTGGCAGCGGCATACGCGGCTTGACCAGGCGCACCCAACCAGGCGGCACCGGCCGAAAACGCAACGCAAAAATCGAGTTCGGCACCCTCAAGCAGGGCGTCGAGCTGCAGCGCGCCGCCAAGCTTGGGCGCGAGCAGCGCGTCCAGGCGGGCCGCATCGAGGCGGTCGACCAGCGCATCATCCAGCACACCGGCCGCATGCACCACCCCGCGCCAAGGGGGGGCGGTGTCATCGAACGGTCGCGCAGTGCGCCAGTCGCGCAGATCGGCCACGTCGCGCTGCACCACCTGCACGTCGGCGCCGGTGGCTGCCAGCGCGTCCAGCACGGACCGGGCCGCCGGGTCGGGCGCGCGACGTGCCAGCAGCACCAGATGGCGTGCACCGCGCTCGACCAGCCCACGCGCGACGGCCAGGCCGAGCGCACCCAGCCCGCCGGTCACCAGGTAGCGGCCATCGGCCCGGATGCGCGCCGCGCTGGCGGGCGGCTGCAGGTCCTGGTGCAGCACAAGCTTGCCGCTGTGTCGCCCCTGTGCCATGGCACGCAAGGCCTCCTGGGGGCGCGACATGCGGTGCACCGCCACCGGCAGGGGCAACAACTGCCCGGCAGCGAGCCGCTGCACCAGGGTGGCCAGCAGGTCGGCCGCCAGCGCAGGCCGCTGGCGGCACTCGTCGCCCACGTCGAAGGCGAGGTAGCGCCGCCCGGGCCAGCGCTCGGCCACCTGGGCCGGGTCCAGCAGGTCGCGCTTGCCCATCTCGAGGAACCGCCCGCCGGGGGCCAGCACGTCCAGCCCGGCCGCCACGAAGTCACCGGCCAGCGCATTGAGCACCACGTCCACACCCCGGCCGCCGGTGGCGGCCAGCAGTTCGTCGCGGAAGGCCAGGCTGCGCGAGTCGTAGACATGCGCCACCCCTTGGGCGCGCAAGGCCTCCCGCTTGGCCGGGCTGCCGGCGGTGGCATGCACCTGCGCGCCCAGCAGCCGGGCGAGCTGGACGGCCGCACTGCCCACACCGCCGGTGGCCGCGTGGATCAGCACCGACTCGCCGGGGCGCAGGCCGGCAAGGTGTTCGAGCGCATAGCTTGCGGTCATGGCCGCCACCGGCAGCGCGGCGGCCTGCTCGCGGCTCAGGCCTGCCGGCCGCGGCACCACAAAGGCCTGCGGCACGCACACGGCCGTGCCCAGGCTGCCGGGGGCAAACGCCATCACCTCGTCACCCGGCGCCAGGCCGGTCACGCCCGGGCCGACCGCTGCCACCACGCCGGCACATTCGCCCCCGAGGGCCTCAACCCGGCCGGGGTAGACACCGAGCACACACAACACGTCACGGAAGTTCAGGCCGGCGTGCAGCACGTCGATCAGCACCTCGCCCGGGCCGGGCACGGGCCGGGGCACCGGCAGGGTCTGCAGGTCCTCGATCTGTCCCGAGGCTGCCGGCAGCAGCCGCCACGCCTGCCGCTCGGGCAGCGGAACATGGCGCAGCACCTGCGCCTGAGCGCCGCGGATGGCCCACTGGGTTTCCAGCGGGGCGGCCGCGGCCAGGGTGTGCGCGGCGGCCTGCAGATCAGGCTCGGTCGGTTCGGCCGGCAGGTCGAGCAGGCTGAGCTGCAGCGCCGGGTGTTCGGTGCCCGCGCTGCGGGCCAGTCCCCACCAGGCCGCGGCCCGCGGGTTCACCGGCTCCTGCGGCTGCACGGCCTGGGCGGCCCGGGTCAGCACCCACAGGCGCAGCGGCGTGGTCGGGCTGTCGGCGATCAGGGCCTGGATCAGGCCCAGGGTGTGATGCAACGGTACGCCACCCGACGCGCCCTGAGCGGGTGCCGACCCGCCCTGGCAGGCCAGCACCTGCAGCGGCTGGCCGGGCCAGCGGGAGCGGGCCTGCTGCAAGGCCGCCGCCACATCGGCCGGCTCGGCCACGGCCATCACCTCACTGCCCTGCGCCGCAAGCGCACGCCCGAGGGCGGCCGCCAGCATCGCGCCCTGCGGTTCATGCACCAGCAGCGTGGGCCAGGACAGGCGGCACAACGGCGAGCCGGGCGGCAGCAGCGCGGCTTCTTCGTCAGCGCCAACCCACTGCGGCACCAGGCTGGCGGCCAGCAGCGCACCCACCTCGCCCTCTCCCTCGCCTTCGCCCGCGCGCATCACAGCCGTTTCGGCGCGGCGCAGCCGCAGGCCGTCGACCCGTGCCACCGGGCGGCCCTGTTCGTCCCAGACCGTCAGGTCGGCACGGCGGGTGCCGGCGGTGTTGTCGTCGCGCAGGCGGGCGTGACACCACAGGGCCGTGCCCGGTGTGTGCCACCAGTGCAGTTGGTCAATCGCCTGCGGCACCCACAGCCCGTCGCCGCCCTCATCGCCGTCACCACCGGCGAGGAAGGCGAGGTGAAAGCAGCCATCGAGCAGCACCGGGTGCAGGCACACCGCCTGCCCGCCGAGCTGCCCGGGTGTGTCGCAGGCGACCCGGCCCACGGCCTCGCCGGGTGCCACCTGGATGTGCTGCAGGCTGCGAAAGGCCGGCCCGAACTCCACGCCCTGTTCGTGCAGGCGATCGTAGAAGCGATGTGGGTCGACCGCCTGCTGGCAGCGGGCCAGGGCCGCGGCCCAGGGCGCGGGTGCAGCCGCAGGTGCGGCGGCCGGTGCAGCCTCGCCACGCGCCAGCACGGCCTGGGCAAAACAGGGCCAGGGTGTGGGCTCGTCGGCCTGGCCCGGCGGGGCATCGGGTGCGTGGCAGCACTCGGCTGACCAGTCGCCCCCGGCCTGCGGCTGCAGCACGGTCTGCACCGTCACGCTGCGCGACTCAGGCAGCACCAGCGGCGCCAGCAGCTGCACGGCCGCCAGCTTCAGCGGGCCCGGCCCCAGCCGCTGCTGCGCCGCCTGCAGCAGCAGTTCGGTGGTGGCGCTGCCCGGCCACACGGTGCGGCCCCGCAGCCGGTGCTCGCGCAACAGGCCGTGCGCGGCGGCACCGGCCTCGGTTTCATGCACCACGGTGTCGCCCGCCAGGCGCAGGCGGCGCCCGAGCAGGCCGGGCGCGGCATCACCTGCCGCCGCACTGCCGGCCCGCGCGTGCGGTGCCGGCGCGGCCTCAGGCGCATCGATCCAGTAGCGCTGGCGCTGGTAGGGGTAGCGGGGCAGGGCCACGGCGGTGCGCGCCTGGCGACCGGCGACGCCGCTCCAGTCGTTGGTCACGCCGTCCACATAGGCCTGGGCCAGTGCGGCGCGGTCGGCGGCCAGGTCGCCCGGACCGCGGCGCAGCGCGCCCAGCCAGGTGATGCCGGCCTGTGGCAGACAGCGCCGCCCCAGGCCGCACAGCACCGGATGCGGCCCCAGCTCGATCACGTGGGTGATGCCCTGCTCGGCCACGACACGGATGGCCTGCGCATGCCGCACGGGTGCTGCGGCCTGACGCACCCAGTAATCCGCCGAGCCCCAGCCGGCATCGGCCAGCTGGCCACTGAGCGTGGACACGATGGGCAGGGTCGCCGCCCGGGGCTGCAGCCCGCGTGCAGCATCGTCGAGCGCCGCCAGCATCGGCTGCATCAGCGGCGAATGGAAGGCATGCGACACCGGCAGCGGCTCGCAACGCACACCACGCTGCGCCAGGGCAGCGCACAGCGCGGCCACGGCAGCACCGTCACCGGACACCACGGTTTCGTCGTCGGCATTGAAACCGGCGAGTGCCACCGGGCCCAGGCCGGGCGGCAAGGCCTGCAGCGCCTGGGCCACGGTGGCCTCGTCGGCCATCACCGCGGCCATCGCACCGCCGGCCGGCAGCGCCTGCATCAGGGCACCGCGGCGCACCACCAGCCGGGCCGCCTCGTCCAGCGTCAGCACCCCGGCGCAGCAGGCCGCGGCGAACTCGCCCACCGAGTGGCCCATCACGACGGACGGCACCACGCCGCGGTCGAGCCACAGCCGGGTCAGTGCCCATTCGATCGCAAACAGCGCGGGCTGGGTCAGGGCCGTCTGGTTGAGCGCGACGGCGTCGTCGCCCCACATGCGCCCGCGCAGCGAGTCGCCAATCAGCGGATCGATGACTGCCGCGGCCTCGGCCAGCGCGTCACGGAACACCGGCTCGGCGGCCGCCAGCGAACGCCCCATGCCGGGGTACTGGGCCCCCTGGCCGGTGTAGACGAAGGCCACGCGCGGGCGGCGGCCCCGGGCCGGCTGGCCGGCCCAGCATCCGGCCGCAGCAGCATCGCCCGCGCTGGCCTGCGCGGCAAGGCGCAGGCGCTCGGCGAGTTCGTTCACGTCGGCCCCGCTCACCGCCAGGCGATGCGGCCCATGGGCGCGCGCGGCGCTGGCTGCACGGGTGTAGGTGGCCAGGTCGGTGTCGCCCTGCGCCTGCAGCCGATCGGCGTGCCGACGTGCCAGCTCGGCCAGCGCCGGCTCACACCGTGCCGACAGCGTGAGCAGCCAGGGGCCCGGGTGCGGCTCGGCGGCCGGTGCCGTGTCGGCGGGGGCCGCGGCGGGCGCTTCTTCAAGCACCACATGCGCATTGGTGCCGCTGAAGCCGAAGCCGCTGACGGCCGCCAGCCGGCGCCCGTGCCGAGGGGCCCATTCGTGCAGCCGGGTGGGCAGCAGCACCGGCAGCCGGGTCCAGTCGATGTGGGGCGACGGGGTGTGGAAGTGCACATTGGCCGGGATCTGACGATGCTGCATGGCCAGCACCACCTTGATCAGGCCGGTGACGCCCGACGCGGCTTCGAGGTGGCCCACATTGGTCTTGACCGCCCCGAGGCACAGCGGGTCGGCGGCCTCGCGGCCGGCGCCGTAGACGGCGGCAATCGCCTCGACCTCGATCGGGTCGCCCAGCGTCGTGCCGGTGCCGTGGGTCTCGACATAGCTCACCTCGGTGGGCGCCACACGGGCATTGGCCAGGGCCTCGCGGAACACCGCCGCCTGGGCCAGCCCGTTGGGCACGGTGAGCCCGCTGCTCGGGCCGTCCTGGTTGACCGCCGAGCCGCGCACCAGGGCCCAGATGCGGTCGCCGTCGGCCTGCGCATCGGACAGGCGCTTGAGCAGCACCACGCCGCAGCCCTCGGCCCGCACGAAACCATCGGCCGCGGCGTCGAAGGTCTTGCAGCGGCCATCGGGCGAAAGCATGCCCCAGCGCGACAGCGACATCAGCATCTCGGGCGCCAGCAGCAGGTTGACGCCGCCGGCAATCGCCATGCGGCACTCGCCGTCGCGCAGGCTGCGGCAGGCACGGTCGATCGCCACCAGCGACGATGAACAGGCCGTGTCCATCGCGATGCTCGGCCCGTGCAGCCCGAGCAGGTAGGAGATGCGCCCGGCCGCAGCATTCAGCGTGTTGCCCGAGGCCACATAGGCGTCGATCCGGGCCGGCGGCAGCCGGTCGGTCAGCAGGCGCAGGTAGTCGGTGGTGGTCAGGCCGATGAACACGCCGGTGCGCGAGCCGCGCAGGCTGTCGCTGGGGATGCCGGCCAGCTCCAGCGCCTCCCAGACCACCTCGAGCAGCAGGCGGTGCTGCGGGTCCAGGCACTGGGCCTCGCGCCCGCTGATGCCGAAAAAGTCGGCATCGAAACGCTGCACGTCATCGAGCAGGCCGGCGCGATGCAGCACGCGGTGTTCACCCTGAGGGTCGGGGCGGCTGTAGCGGGCCACGTCCCAGCGGCTGTCGGGAATGTCGACCACGGCATCGCCCCCCCGGGCCAGCAGGTCCCAGAAGGCCTCGGGGCCGTCGGCCCCCGGCAGCCGGCAGCCCAGGCCGACGATGGCCAGCGGCTCGTGGCGCGCCGCCTCGGCGGCCTCCAGGCGTTCACGCATGCGGCGCAGGGCCTGCAGCGCCTGGCGCTCGATGTCGCTGCTGTTGCGGGGCGAAGGGTCGGCACTCATCGGCGGCTCGGCTCTGGGGGGTGGTCGTCGAGCAGGTCACCGAACTCGGCCAGCAGTTCGGCGCGCACCTGTTCATCGGACAGGGCGGCAACCTCGCTGGCCGGCGCGGCGGCCGCCGGTGCCGCCGGCATGGCGGCTGGTGCAGGCGCTGCCGCCGCCGGGCTGGCCGTGCCGCCCAGGCGCTCGAGCAGGTGGGCGGCGAGTGCCTCGATCGACGGGAAGTTGAAGGTCAGCGTGGCCGGCAGCGACTCGCCCAGGGCGGCCGACAGGCGACGGCGCAACTGCACGGCCATCAGCGAGTCCAGGCCGAGGTCGAAAAAGCCGGTGCGCTCGCCGATGCTGTCGGGCGGCAGCCCCAGCACACGGCCCAGCTCCTGGCGCACCAGCGCGGTGACCCGATCGGCACGATGCGCCGCGCTGGCGCCCTGCAGTTGCGCACGCCAGGCGGACGCATCGGGGGCCGCACTCGACGGGGCCGCCGTGGCGGTCTGCGACGCTGTAGCAGGTGCGGCGGCAGGCGGTGCGGTGAACAGGCGAGCCAGCTCGGCCAGCATCGGCCGCGGGCCATGCACCTGGTAGGCCTCCAGGGCGATCGGCCAGTCGACCCGGGCCACGACCTGCTGGCGCACACCGGCACCCACCAGATCGCTCAGCCAGCCGAAGGCCTGCTCATCGGGCAGTTCACGCAGGCCGAGGGCTTCGGTGTTGCCACGCCTTGCCATGCCCTGCGCCCGTTCGTCGTGCCAGGTGCCCCAGTCGACACACACCGCCGGCAGGCCACGCGCAGCACGCCAGCCGGCCATGGCCTGCAGGAACTGGTTGGCCGCGGCATAGGCGGCCAGCCCCTTGGCACCCAGCACGGTCGTGATCGACGAAAACAGCACAAAGAGGTCGCACTGCGGCCCGGCCAGCTGTTCATGCAGCCACCAGGTGCCGTCGGTCTTGGCACGCATGGCCGCCAGCAGCGCGGGCAGGTCCTGCCCGGCCAGTGCGCAGGGCTCGAAGCCGGCCGCGGCATGCACCACGCCCCGGATCGGGTGGCCGGCTGCGCGAGCGCGCTCGAACACGGCCGCCACGTCGGCACGCCGCGCCACGTCACCGCGTTCGGTGTGCAGCGTCACGCCCTGGGCGTGCAGCCGGGCCTGCAGGCCCGCCAGCCGCGTGGCATCGGTGGCCTGTGGCCCCTGGCGCCCCATCAGCACGATGTGGCGCGCACCCAGCCCCGCCAGCCAGCGGGCGATGCGTGG
>CBFGPV010000168.1:0-9366 GCA_965650765.1 uncultured Burkholderiales bacterium | reverse complement strand
GCGTGCAGGCTGTAGACCTTGCCACCCCGCTTGGCGGCCTGGCGCAGGCGCTGTGCAAACAGCGGATGGTCCTTGCGCACGAAGGAGCCGACCACAAAGGCCCGCTGCAGCGTCGACAGCGATGCGATCGAGGTGCCCAGCCAGCGCGCCGCAGGGGCACCATGCAGTTCGACCCGGTTGCCGAAATCGGCGTGGCGCAGGCGATGGTCGATGTTCTCGCTGCCGAGCCCGCGCACGAGCTGGCCCAGCAGGTAGAGCTCTTCGACCGTGTTGTGCGGGCTGGCCAGCGCACCGATGCCGCCGGTTCCGAACTCGGCCTTGATGCGCTTGAGCCCGTCCACGACGTAGTCGAGCGCGGTGGTCCAGTCGACCGAGCGCCACTGACCGTCCTGCTTGATCATTGGCGTGGTCAGGCGGTCGTCGCTGTTGACCGCTTCATACGAGAAGCGGTCGCGGTCGGCCAGCCAGCATTCGTTGACGTCTTCGTTCTCGAGCGGCACCACGCGCATGACCTTGCCGGACTTGACCTGCACGATCAGATTGGCGCCGGTGGAGTCATGCGGACTCACGCTCTTGCGACGCGACAGTTCCCAGGTGCGGGCGCTGTAGCGGAACGGCTTGCTGGTCAGCGCACCGACCGGGCAGATGTCGATCATGTTGCCCGACAGCTCGGAGTCGACCGTACCGCCGACAAAGGTCGCGATCTCGGAGTGCTCGCCCCGGTGGACCATGCCCAGCTCCATCACGCCGGCGATCTCCTGGCCGAAGCGCACACAGCGGGTGCACTGGATGCAGCGGCTCATCTCTTCCATCGAGATCAGCGGGCCGACGTTCTTGTGGAACACGACGCGCTTTTCTTCGGTGTAGCGCGACGACGAGCCACCGTAGCCCACCGCCAGATCCTGCAGCTGGCACTCGCCACCCTGGTCGCAGATCGGGCAGTCCAGCGGGTGGTTGATGAGCAGGAACTCCATCACCGACTGCTGTGCCTTGACGGCCTTGTCGCTCTTGGTGCGGACGATCATGCCCTGGGTCACGGGCGTGGCGCAGGCCGGCATGGGCTTGGGCGCCTTCTCGACGTCCACCAGGCACATGCGGCAATTCGCCGCGATCGAGAGCTTCTTGTGATAGCAGAAGTGCGGAATGTAGGTCCCGGCCTGTTCGGCGGCATGCATCACCATGCTGCCTTCGGCCACCTCCACCTTCTTGCCGTCGAGTTCGATTTCGATCATGGGTCTTGTCTTTCGCGCTCAGGAAGCCTGGGTGTTGCTCACCTGGGCGGACTGGGCCTGGTCCTGCGGAATCAGGGCTTCGAATTCATGGCGGAAGTGCTTGATCATCGCGCGCACCGGCATCGCGGCAGCGTCGCCCAAGGCACAGATGGTGCGGCCCATGATGTTGCTGCCGACGTTGTCGAGCAGGTCGATGTCCGCAGCGCGGCCACGCCCGCCGTCGATGCGATCGACCAGGCGCCACAGCCAGCCGGTGCCTTCACGGCACGGCGTGCATTGCCCGCACGACTCATGCATGTAGAAGTAGGACAGGCGCTTGAGCGACTCGACCATCGAGCGGCTGTCGTCCATCACGATCACCGCACCCGAACCCAGCATCGACCCGGCCTTGGCGATCGAGTCGTAGTCCATCGTGCATTCCATCATGATGTGCGCCGGCAGCACCGGGGCCGAGGACCCACCGGGAATCACCGCCTTGAGCTGACGCCCCTTGCGCACCCCACCGGCCAGCTCCAGCAGCTTCGAGAAGGGCGTGCCCATCGGGATCTCGTAGTTGCCGGGCCGCTCGACATCGCCGGAGACCGAAAAGATCTTGGTGCCGCCGTTGTTGGGCTTGCCGCAGGCCAGGTAGGCCTCACCGCCGTGACGGATGATCCAGGGGACCGCCGCAAAGGTCTCGGTGTTGTTGATGGTGGTGGGCTTGCCATACAGGCCGAAGCTCGCCGGGAACGGCGGCTTGAACCGCGGCTGGCCTTTCTTGCCTTCGAGCGACTCCAGCAGCGCGGTTTCCTCGCCGCAGATGTAGGCGCCGAAACCGTGGTGTGCATGCAGCTGGAAGCTGAACGTGCTGCCCAGGATGTTGCTGCCCAGGTAACCCGCGGTGCGTGCTTCTTCGAGGGCTTCCTCGAAGCGGTCATAGACCTCGAAGATCTCGCCGTGGATGTAGTTGTAGCCCACCGCGATGCCCATCGCGTAGGCGGCAATCGCCATGCCCTCGATCACGATGTGCGGGTTGTAGCGCAGGATGTCGCGGTCCTTGCAGGTCCCGGGCTCGCCTTCGTCGGAGTTGCACACGAGGTACTTCGCACCGGGGAACTGGCGGGGCATGAAGCTCCACTTCAGGCCGGTCGGAAAGCCCGCACCACCGCGTCCGCGCAGACCCGAGGCCTTCACTTCGGCGATGACCTGGTCGGGCGTCATGCCCTCGGTGAGGATCTTGCGCAACGCCTGGTAGCCGCCGCGCGCTTCGTAGTCCTTCAGGCGCCAGTTGCTGCCATCCAGCCCGGCGTAGATCTGCGGCTCGATATGGCGACCGTGGAAGCAGGTTTCTGTTCCCGTCGCCTGGAACTTGGACAGATCCAGCATCACTTGCCCCCCTGCCCGGCCGCAGCCTTGAGTTCGTCGACCAGCGCATCGAGCCGATCCGGGCTCATGAAGCTGCACATGCTGCGGTCGTTGACCAGCATCACCGGCGCGTCGGCGCATGCGCCCAGGCATTCGCACTGCTGCAGCGTGAACAGGCCGTCGGCCGTGGTGCCACCGATCTCGACGCCCAGCTTGCGGCTGAGGTAGTCGGCCGCGGTCTGGCCATCGCGCAGCTGGCATGGCAGGTTGGTGCAGACGTTCAGCTTGAACTTGCCCACCGGCTGCTGGTTGTACATGTTGTAGAAGGTCGTGACCTCATGCACCGCAATCGGCGGCATGCCGAGGTAGTCGGCGACTTCCTTCTCGGCCTCGGGCGAAACCCAGCCCTGCTCCTGCTGCACGATGGCCAGGCAGGCCATCACCGCGGACTGGGCCTGATCGGCCGGGTACTTCGCAACTTCACGCGCAAAGCGCGCCTTGGTGGCTTCAGAGATCATCGGTCAATCTCTCCGAACACGATGTCCATGGTCCCGATCACGGCCACAGCATCGGCAATCATGTGGCCGCGCGACATTTCGTCCATCGCAGCCAGGTGGGGGAATCCAGGCGCCCGGATCTTCAGGCGGTAGGGCTTGTTGGCACCATCGCTGACGAGGTAGATGCCGAACTCGCCCTTGGGATGTTCGACCGCGGCATACGCCTCGCCTTCGGGCACATGGAAGCCTTCGGTGAAGAGCTTGAAGTGGTGGATCAGCTCTTCCATGCTCGACTTCATCTCGACCCGCGACGGCGGCGCCACCTTGTGGTTGTCGGTGATGACCGGGCCGGGGTTCTTCCGCAGCCAGTCGACGCACTGCAGGATGATGCGGTTGGACTGGCGCATTTCCTCGACACGCACGACATAGCGGTCATAGCAGTCACCGTTGGTGCCCACCGGAATGTCGAAGTCCATGCGGTCGTAGACGTCGTAAGGCTGGTGCTTGCGCAGGTCCCAGGCAATGCCCGAGCCGCGCAGCATGGCGCCGGTGAACCCGAGGTTCAATGCACGCTCGGGCGACACGACCCCCACGCCCACGGTACGCTGCTTCCAGATCCGGTTGTCGGTCAGCAGCGTCTCGTACTCGTCGACCTGCTTCGGGAAGCGGCGGGCGAAGTCCTCGATGAAGTCCAGCAGCGAGCCCTGCCGGTTTTCGTTCAGGCGGCGGATGGCCTTTTCGTTGCGGATCTTGGACACGCGGTACTGCGGCATGCTGTCCGGCAGGTCGCGGTACACGCCGCCCGGGCGGAAATAGGCCGCATGCATGCGGGCGCCCGACACGGCCTCGTACATGTCGAACAGGTCTTCACGCTCACGGAAGCAGTAGATGAGCATGTTCATCGCGCCGCAGTCCAGGCCGTGGCACCCGAGCCACAGCAGATGGTTCAGCAGGCGGGTGATCTCGGAGAACATCACGCGGATGTACTGCGCGCGTTCCGGCACCTCGACACCGATGAGCTTCTCGATGGCCAGGCAGTAGGCATGTTCGTTGCACATCATGGACACGTAGTCGAGACGGTCCATGTAGGGCAGCGACTGGATGTAGGTCTTGCTTTCGGCCAGCTTTTCGGTGGCACGGTGCAGCAGGCCGATGTGGGGGTCGGCGCGCTGGATGACCTCACCGTCGAGTTCCAGCACCAGTCGCAGCACGCCGTGTGCCGCCGGGTGCTGAGGCCCGAAGTTGAGGGTGTAATTCTTGATCTCGGCCATGACGTACCTTACGTTCAGTGCAGGCTGCCGTACTTGTCTTCGCGGATGACTCGCGGGGTGATCTCGCGCGGCTCGATGGTCACCGGCTGATAGATCACGCGCCTTTGCTCGGGGTCGTAGCGCATCTCGACATGACCCGAGGTCGGGAAGTCCTTGCGGAAGGGATGCCCGATGAAGCCGTAGTCGGTCAGGATGCGCCGCAGGTCTTCGTGTCCTTCGAACACGATGCCGAAGAGATCGAAGGCCTCGCGTTCGAACCAGTTCGCGGCACTCCAGATGCCGTTGACCGAGCTGACCACGGGGAAGTCGTCATCGGTGCAGAACACCTTGAGACGCACGCGCCAGTTGTGCGTGACTGACAGCAGGTGCGACACGACCGCGTAGCGCGGGCCGTCGTACTCGCCATCGCGATAGGCCGAGTAGTCCATGCCGCACAGGTCGATCAGTTGCTCGAAGCGCAGTTCGGCGTGATCGCGCAGCGTGGTGGCAGCCGCAGCGTAGTCGGCTGGGGCGACGCTGATGGTGATTTCACCGCGATCGCGCTTGAGCGACTTGATCTGGCTGCCCAGGACCGCTTCGAGGCGGCCCTGCAGGGTGTCGAGTTTGTTCGTCATGGGGCGGCGTACCGTTCAGCGGGCGATGGTGTTTTCGCGACGGATCTTGGCCTGTAGCTGCATGATCCCGTACAGCAAGGCCTCGGCGGTGGGAGGGCAGCCCGGCACGTAGACGTCCACCGGCACGATGCGGTCGCAGCCGCGCACGACGGAATAGCTGTAGTGGTAGTAACCACCGCCGTTGGCACACGAACCCATCGACAGCACCCAGCGGGGCTCGGCCATCTGGTCGTAGACCTTGCGCAGGGCCGGCCCCATCTTGTTGCACAGGGTGCCGGCCACGATCATCAGATCGGACTGACGCGGACTGGGGCGGAACAGCATGCCGAAACGGTCGATGTCGTAGCGCGACGCGCCGGCATGAATCATCTCCACCGCGCAACAGGCCAGACCGAAGGTCATGGGCCACAGCGAGCCGGTCTTGGACCAGTTGATCAGCTTGTCAGCCGTCGTGGTGATGAAGCCCTCTTTGAGGACACCTTCAATGCTCATGACTGCCCCTCGTTCGATGGGTACAGCTCCGGATCCCGCACGGGGATGGGGCTTGGCTTGGACGGGCCCGGCACCGGAGTGCGGGCGATGCAGTTGGACACGGGACGTTGCACGAGATCACCTCTTCGTCACTCCCAGTCCAGGGCACCCTTCTTCCATTCGTAGACGAAGCCCACGACAAGGATGCCCAGGAAGACCATCATGGCCCAGAAACCGGTCGGGCCAATCTCGCGCAGGGCCACGGCCCAGGGGAAGAGGAAGGCGATTTCGAGGTCGAACAGGATGAAGAGGATGGCCACCAGGTAGTAGCGCACATCGAACTTCATGCGCGCGTCTTCGAAGGCCTCGAAGCCGCATTCGTAGGGGGAGTTCTTCTCGGGGTCGGGCCGACGGGGGCCGAGCAGGAAACCGAGGACCTGGGGCGCAACGCCGACGGCCACGCCGACCAGGATGAACAGGATGACAGGGAGGTACTGGTCGAGGCTCATGATGCTCTTGAACGCGTGGCTCGCTGTGTTGTGGACTTTGGCTGCGCGGAACTGACGACGATCCGGCCGACACAACGCCGACAAAAATAAGGCGCGCTGTCCTCAGCGGACACCCCCGCTGCTTCAGCACGCCATTCTTGCCCAGAGGCCAGACCACAGCCGCGGTGCACGCCCTGCAGCCACCCCATCCGGGGCGGGCCCGGGAGCACCGGATCAGGACTCCCGCAACCAGTCTTCTTGTGGTGCCGACGGCGAGACTCGAACTCGCACAGCTTTCGCCACTACCCCCTCAAGATAGCGTGTCTACCAATTTCACCACGTCGGCACGACGTAACGCTTACAAAGAGCTCTTCACGGGTTGAGGCACAGCAAGACTGCAGCGAATGATTGGCTTCATTCAGTTTCTACAGTTGCCCCGTGGAACAGCCTTGAATTCTAACTCGAAAGTGGCCTCATCTCAACGCATGATGCGGCCTGGACGCACTTAATTGGTCGGAATCTGTGCTGCACCGGAGGCAGGCGTGGCAGGCACGCTCGCTGCAGGCGCGACACCCGGGATCTGCGCGGCGCCAGAGGCTGCCGATGCTGCAGGCGCTGCCTGGTCCAGCACGCTGGTGCCCTGGCTGCTGCCAGCCTGGTCACGCGGCACATTGGTCATGAAAGCGAGGCCCAGCGTGCACGCAAAAAACAGCGTGGCGCACACCGCCGTGGCCCGCGACAGGAAGTTGGCGCTGCCGGTGGCGCCGAACAGGCTGCCGGACGCACCGCTGCCGAAGGAAGCGCCCATGTCGGCACCCTTGCCATGCTGCACGAGCACCAGGCCGATCATGGCCAAGGCTGCCACCAGCTGGGCAACGAGAACCAGCGTCATCATGAACTGCATGTCTTACTCTCCAGAAATCGAAAACGGTCGAAAGTCGTTGGAAGCGGTACGGGCCTGGCGCTCACACAGCGGCGCGACAGATGGCCACGAAGTCCGCCGCCTTGAGTGACGCACCACCCACCAGCGCGCCATCGATGTCAGGTTGCGCGAACAGGCTCGCAGCGTTGTCGGGCTTGACACTGCCGCCGTAGAGCAGGCGCATGGCCCCCGATTGCTGCGAAGCCGCATGCAGCTGGGCACGCAACAGCGCATGCACGGCCTGGGCCTGCTCCGGGGTGGCCGTGCGGCCGGTGCCGATGGCCCAGACGGGCTCATAGGCCACCACGACCTGGCTGATGCAGTGACCCAGGGTGTGGATCACCGCCGACATCTGCCGCTTGACGACCTGATCGGTGTGGCCGGCCTCACGTTCGTCGAGCGTCTCGCCCACACACACGATCGGCACCAGGCCCCGGGCCAGCGCCAGCTTGGCCTTGTCAGCCACCAGCTGGTCGGATTCGCCGTGATACGCCCGGCGCTCGGAGTGCCCGACGATCACGTAGCGACAGCCCACGTCGGCCAGCATGGCGGCGGACACCTCACCGGTGTAGGCCCCTTGCTCGTGGACTGAACAATCCTGGGCCCCCAGCGCAACATGGCTGCCCTGCAGCGCCAGCACACAGGCCGCGAGGTAGGGATACGGGGCGCACACGGCGCTGTCGCACAGGAAGGGTTCGGCCGCACGGATGCCGGCCAGCAGCTCGGCATTGCTTGCCAGGCTGCCGTGCATCTTCCAGTTGCCGACTACGAGTTTGCGTCGCATGGTTTCACTTTCTTGTCAGCGTCGACTGCATTGATCCAGGTGTGTGAAGGGTGGGCCGCCAGCCGCCCTCACCACACCAGCGCGAGCTTGCCGATGTGCTGATTGGACTCCATCAGCGCATGGGCTTCGGCCGCCTGCGCCGGCTCGAAGGTGCGGAAGATCACCGGCTCGATGCGGCGCTGCGCCAGCAGCGGCCAGACCCGGCTGCGCAACTGCGCCGCGATGGCCGCCTTGAACGCCACGGGTCGCGGGCGCAGTGTCGAACCGGTGAGGGTCAGCCGCCGGCGCATCAACGCCGACAGATCCACCTCGGCCTGAGCGCCACCCTGCAGGGCGATCACGACCAGCCGGCCGTCGTCGGCCAGGCAAGCCAGCTCGCGCGGCACGTAGGGCCCCGCCACCATGTCGAGAATGACGTCGGCGCCCCGCCCTTCGGTCAGTCGCAGCGTTTCGGCGGAAAAGTCGGCGCTGCGGTAGTTGATCGCATGGTCGGCGCCAAGCTTCAGGCAGGCTGCGCATTTGTCGTCGCTGCCCGCCGTGGCAATCACGGTCGCGCCGAGGGCCTTGGCCATCTGGATCGCCGTCACGCCGATACCGCTCGTACCGCCTTGCACCAGGAGCGTCTCGCCCGGGGCCAGACGACCTCGGTCGAACACATTGGACCAGACGGTGAAATAGGTCTCCGGCAGGCAGGCCGCCTCGACATCGCTCCAGCCCTCAGGCACCGGCAGGCACTGGCCGATCGGCGCCACGCAGGACTCGGCGTAACCGCCTCCCTGCACGAGTGCACACACGCGCTGGCCCACGGAGAGCCCGGCCGCCGCCAACGCCGCCTCGTCGCCCGACACGATGGTGCCCGCGACTTCGAGGCCGGGGATGTCCGACGCGCCCGGCGGCACCGGATAGTGCCCTTTGCGTTGCAGCACGTCCGGCCGGTTGACGCCGGACGCCGCCACGCGGATCAGTACCTCGCCCACCCCGGCCACCGGCTCGGCGCGCTCGCCCAGCCGGAGCACCTCGGGGGCGCCATACGTGGTGATCTCGACAGCTCTCATGACCTTGCCCTCGCTGGCCGCCCCGGGCTCGCACCCGAGGCGGCGCACACGCCGGATTACTGCTGCTGTTGCTGTTGCTGCTGCGCCTGCTGGGCGTCAGCCTGACCGCCGTTGCGGTCGAGCAGCGCCTTCATGGACAGCTTGACGCGGCCCTTTTCGTCGGTCTCGAGCACCTTGACCTTGACGATCTGGCCTTCCTGCAGGTAGTCCGTGACCTTGGCCACGCGCTCGTGGGCGATCTGGCTGATGTGCAGCAGACCGTCCTTGCCGGGCAGCAGGTTGACCAGGGCGCCGAACTCGAGGATCTTGGTGATCGGGCCTTCGTAGATCTTGCCGATCTCGACTTCCGCGGTGATCTCTTCGATGCGCTTCTTGGCGATCGCTGCCTTGTCACCATCGGTGGAGGCGATCGTGATGGTGCCGTCTTCCGCGATGTCGATCTGGGTGCCGGTTTCTTCGGTCAGGGCACGGATGGTCGCGCCACCCTTGCCGATCACGTCACGGATCTTCTCGGGGTTGATCTTCATCGTGTACAGGCGCGGCGCAAACTGCGACACCTCGGTCTTGGCGCCACCCACGGCCTCGACCATCTTGCCCAGGATGTGCATGCGCGCTTCCTTGGCCTGCGCCAGTGCGACCTGCATGATTTCCTTGGTGATGCCCTGGATCTTGATGTCCATCTGCAGCG
>CBFGPV010000167.1:0-9381 GCA_965650765.1 uncultured Burkholderiales bacterium | reverse complement strand
TAGGCCACATAGGCCGCGTAGTAGCCCAGGAACACGGCGCCTTCCCAGCGCGCGATCTCGCGGCCGGTCATGAACACCGGCAGGCAGGCCAGCGCCACGGCCAGCATGACCCAGATGTCGAAAGCGAGCACCGAGGGCGGCACCGCCAGGCCGGCGCCTGCCGAGGCGAGGCTCGACAGACCCAGGCACCCCAGGATGTTGAAGGTGTTGCTGCCCACGACATTGCCCACCGCGATGTCGCGTTCGCCCTTGACGGCGGCGGCAATGCTGGTGGCGACCTCAGGCATGCTGGTGCCGGCCGCCACGATGGTCAGGCCGACCACGATGTCGCTCACGCCCATGGACTTGGCGAAGCTCACGGCGGCCTTCACCAGAAGCTCCGAGCCGAAGACCAGCCCGACCAGGCCCACGGCGATGAGGCCGAGCTGGGCACCCCAGTGGCTGTCCCATGCGCCAGGTTCAGCCTGCTTCAGTTCGTCGGCGTACTCGTCGTTGGCTGCCTGCGTCTCGCGGCGCGACTGCATCACCAGGAACACGGTGTAGGCAATCAGCAGCACGGTGAGGACGCCCCCGTCGATGATCGAGAGCTTGCCGTCGAAGGCAAAGGCCAGCAGCAGCACGCTGGCGCCGATCATGATCGGGACCTCCTGGCGGATCAGCTGGATATGCACCACCAACGGCATGATCACCGCACTGAGCCCGAGGATGAACAGCACATTGAGGATGTTGCTGCCGACCACGTTGCCGATGGCGATGTCGGTCTGCCCGTCCAGCACGGCGCCCACGCTCACCGCAATCTCGGGCGCGCTCGTGCCGAAGGCCACGATGGTCAGGCCCACCACCAGCGGGCTGATCCCGAACGAAAGCGCCAGCTTCGAGGCGCCGCGCACCAGGGTGTTTGCGCCGAGAACCAGCAAGGCCAGGCCGGCCAGGAAGATCAGGAGGTTCATGGCGCCAGACTCTAGCATCGGGCGTGCGCGGATACGCAAGGCAACACGGACGCCTGGAAAATCGAACGACCGTACCGGGGAAACCCTTCTGCATCCTGTGGCGCCGCGCGCCCTAGAATCGTTTTGCTGTGCACAAATTCGTGCACGGCAAACCAGGCTGTTGGAGAACCCCCTCATGGCACAGGCCAAGCGCGTCGCAAGCGCAGCATCGGGCGCCGCGGACGCGCCGCAAGTCCGAACGCTCAAGAAGTACCCGAACCGCCGTCTCTACGACACGGCCACCAGCAGTTACATCACCCTGGCCGACGTCAAGCGCATGGTGCTCGACGGCGAGGACTTCGTCGTGCGCGATGCCAAGTCCAACGACGACCTGACGCGCAGCATCCTGCTGCAGATCATCCTGGAAGAGGAGACCGGCGGTGTGCCGATGTTCTCGACCACGATGCTGGCCCACATCATCCGCTTCTACGGCCACACGATGCAGGGCCTGATGGGCTCGTACCTCGAAAAGAACATCCAGTCGTTCATCGACCTGCAGAGCCGGTTTGCCGAGCAGTCCAAGGGCGTCTACGACCCCAAGTCCTTCAGCCCCGAGATGTGGACGCAGTTCATGAACGTGCAGACGCCCATGATGCAGGGTTTGATGACCAACTACCTCGAGCAGTCGAAGAACGTGTTCGTGCAGATGCAGGAGCAGATGCAGAAGCAGGCCGAGACCATCCTGCCCACGTTTCCGGGGTTTCCCGGGCCCAAGCGCTGACCGGGTCGGCCCGGATCGGCGAAAATCCGGGCCATGACACAAGATCACGCGCCGGCCACCGCCCCCACCGCGGCCGCCCCCAAGGTCGGATTCGTCAGCCTGGGATGCCCCAAGGCCCTGACGGATTCGGAACTCATCCTGACGCAGCTGCGTGCGGAGGGCTACGACACGTCGAAGACCTTCCAGGGCGCGGACCTCGTCATCGTCAACACCTGCGGCTTCATCGACGATGCCGTCAAGGAAAGCCTGGACACCATTGGTGAGGCCCTGGCCGAAAACGGCAAGGTCATCGTGACCGGCTGCCTGGGCGCCAAGACCGGGACCGGCGGCGAGAACCTGGTCCGCCAGATCCACCCCAAGGTGCTGGCCGTCACCGGGCCGCACGCCACCCACGAAGTGATGGACGCCGTGCACCAGCACGTGCCCAAGCCGCACGATCCCTTCGTCGACCTGGTGCCCGCCACCGGCGTGAAACTCACGCCGCGCCACTACGCCTACCTGAAGATCAGCGAGGGCTGCAACCACCGCTGCAGCTTCTGCATCATCCCGAGCATGCGCGGCGATCTGGTGTCGCGCCCGATCGGTGACGTCCTGGGCGAGGCGCAGCGCCTGTTCGAGTCCGGCGTCAAGGAGCTGCTGGTGATCAGCCAGGACACCAGCGCCTATGGCGTGGACATCAAGTACCGTACCGGTTTCTGGGACGGCAAGCCGGTCAAGACCCGCATGCTCGACCTGGTGGCGGCCCTGGGCGAAATGGCCGAGCGGCACGGCGCCTGGGTGCGCCTGCACTACGTCTATCCGTACCCGCATGTGGACGAGGTCCTGCCACTGATGGCCCAGGGCAGGGTGCTGCCCTACCTGGATGTGCCGTTCCAGCATGCACACCCCGATGTCCTCAAGCGCATGAAGCGGCCGGCCAACGGCGAGAAGAACCTCGAGCGCATCCTGCGCTGGCGCGAGGTCTGCCCCGACATCGTGATCCGCTCGACCTTCATCGCGGGCTTCCCTGGCGAGACCGACGCCGAGTTCGACTACCTGCTCGACTTCATGCGTGAAGCCGAGATCGACCGTGCCGGCTGTTTTGCCTATTCGCCGGTCGAAGGCGCCAGCGCCAACGAGCTGGCCGGTGCCGTGCCGGCCGAGCTTCGCGAAGAGCGCCGTGCGCGTTTCATGGCTGTGGCCGAAGAGGTGTCGGCACGCAAGCTGCAGCGCCGTGTGGGTGCGACCATGCAGGTGCTGGTCGATAGCGCACCGGCCCTGGGCCGCAAGGGCGGGGTGGGGCGCAGCTACGCGGACGCCCCCGAGATCGACGGCACCGTGCGCCTGCTGCCGCCTGAAAAGGCATCAAAAACACTCAAGGTCGGCGAGTTCACCCGGGCGCGCATCGTGGCCACCGAGGGCCATGACCTGATCGGCATGCCGATCTGAGCTGGGGGCGCGGCCCGATGAAAGTCCTGCTCATCACCGACCCGTTGCCGGCGGCGCCGTATGTCGCGGCGCTGAGGGAACTGGCGCCGGACCTGCAGGTGACGGTGTGGCAGCGCGACCTGCTACCTGCCGAATGGCAGGACGCCGATGTGGTGCTGGGCTGGCGCCTGCCAGCCGGCGTGGCGGGCGCCTTGCCCCGGCTGCGTTGGGTCTGCTCGATCGCCGCTGGCGTCGAGAAGCTGCTGGTGCCTGATCTGCCTGCAAACGTGCCGATGTCGCGCATCGTCGACCCGGACCAGGCCCTGGGCATCGCACAGTATGTCGCGATGATGGCGCTGCGACACCTGCGTGAACTGCCTCGCTACGAGGCACAGCAGGCCGCCCGGTCGTGGGATCGGCACCCGATGGCCGCCGCGCGCGACAGCGTGGCCGTGCTGGGCATGGGCGAAACCGGCCGGGAGATCGCCCGTGTGCTCGAATCGCTGGGGCTGACGGTGCGCGGCTGGAGCCGCTCCAGCGGCCTGTCACTCGCCGATGTCCTGCGCGACGCCCGGATCGTGGTGTGTGCCTTGCCGCTCACGGCGCAGACCGAAGGGCTGCTCGATGCGCGCGCGCTGGGCATGCTGCCGCGCGGCAGCTACCTCATCAATGTGGCGCGCGGCGCGCATGTGGTCGAGGCCGATCTGATCCAGGCCATCGAATCCGGCCAGCTGGCCGGCGCAGCGCTTGACGTGCAGGCCCGTGAACCGCTGCCCGCCGACTCCCCGCTGTGGGCCGTGCCCGGCGTGACCATCACGCCCCACATCGCGGCCCAGTCGTCGCTGGCGACCATTGCGCGCCAGTTCCTGGACGGCCTGGCCGTACTGCAGGCCGGAGCGCCGCTGTCCCACCAGGTGGACCGCGGCCTGGGCTATTGAGCCACGGGCCGCGTGCTGCCGTCACGTCCCGCCACTTCCCGCCACTTTCCGCTACCCCCCGCCACACCGACCCGATTGCCGCCCATGTCCGATTCCAAGCCTCCTGCACACCGCGACACCCGGCTCATCCAGCACGACTACCGCGCGCCGGACGAGTTCGAGGCCGTGCCCGTCGGGGTGTACAAGGCCTCGACGGTGTTCTTTCCGTCGGTGGCGGCACTGCGCGAGCGCCAGTGGATCGACAAGAGCGGCTACACCTACGGCCTGCATGGCACGCCCACCAGCTTCACGCTCGAGGAGCGGCTGGCCACGCTGGAAGGCTGCCGCCACATGCTGCTGGCCCCCAGCGGGCTGGCGGCCATCACCACGGTGGACATGGCGCTGCTGCAGGCCGGTGATGTGGTCGTGCTGCCGGACAACGTCTACGGCCCGAGCCTGCAGTTCACGCGCCACGAACTCGCCCGGTGGGGCGTGTCCCATCGGCTCTACGATCCGATGGACCCGGCGTCGCTGGCGGCCGTGCTGGATGATCGCGTCAAGCTGGTCTGGACCGAAGCGCCGGGCTCGGTCACGCTGGAATTTCCTGACCTGCGTGCTCTGGTGCGCTGCACGCGTGAGCGTGCGCCGGCGGCCGTGGTGGCGCTGGACAACACCTGGGGCGCGGGCCTGGCGTTCCAGGCCTTTGCGCTCGGAAACGACCTGGCAGTCGACGTCACGGTGCATGCGCTGACCAAATACCCCTCGGGTGGTGCCGATGTGCTGATGGGCTCGATCGGCTGCGATCGCAGCGAGCTGCATCGTGTGCTGGCCTTGACGCACAGCCGGCTCGGCCTGGGGGTGGGGATGAACGACGTGGAGGCCGTGCTGCGCGCGCTGCCGTCGCTGCCGCTGCGTTATGCAGCGCAGGACAAGGCCGCGCGTCGTATCGCCCAGTGGGCCTGTGGCCGCAGCGAGTTCGCGCGGGTGCTGCACCCCGCACTGCCGGGGTCACCGGGGCATGAGCACTGGGCCGGACTGTGTGAGTCGGCCGCCGGCCTGCTGACGGTGGAATTCGATGAGCGCTACGACCAGGATGCCGTCGACGCCTTTGTCGACCGCCTGCAGCGCTTCCGGATCGGGTGGTCCTGGGGCGGGCCGGTCAGCCTGGCGGTGCCGTATCGGGCCGACCGCATGCGCCAGTTGCCTACGCCCTACCGGGGGACGCTGGTGCGCCTGTGCATCGGCCTGGAGCATGTCGACGACCTGATTGCCGACCTGGAAGGCTCCCTGCAGCAACTGCCGCGCTGAGCGGCGGCTTGACCCCGGCGGTTCGTTCACACCTTCTCAGTCCTTCGACGGGTTCGATGACACCTTGTGGCGCATCAGGCGGCCCTTTTCGCGCTCCCAGTCGCGCTTCTTTTCGGTGTCGCGCTTGTCGTGCAACTGCTTGCCCTTGGCCAGCGCGATCTCGGCCTTCACCCGGCCGCCCTTGTAGTGCAGGTCCAGTGGCACGAGCGTGTAGCCCTTCTGCTCGACCTTGCCGATCAGGCGGCGGATCTGGTCCTTGTGCATCAGGAGCTTCTTGGTGCGGTCGGCCTCGGGCTTGACGTGCGTGGAGGCAGTGCGCAGTGCATTGATGCGGCAGCCGATCAGGTAGAGCTCGCCATCGCGAATCACGACGTAGCCGTCGGTGAGCTGCACCTGCCCGGACCGCACGGCCTTGACCTCCCAGCCCTCCAGCACCATGCCCGCCTCGAAGCGTTCCTCGATGAGGTAGTTGAAGTGGGCTTTTCTGTTTTCTGCGATCGACATGTTGTTTTCCGTGGTGGCAGGCAGCTCGGCACTGGCGCGGGCTGCGGCAGCCGTTCAAGCGGGTGCCTCAGGCAAGCCGCAGGGCCCGGGCCTGCCTGACTACAATCCCGGCATTGTATGAAGCACGTCAAGAAGTCAGTCCTGCTCTGGTACTCGCCGCAGGAGATGTATGACCTGGTCACCGGGGTGAGCGACTATCCGAGGTTCCTGCCCTGGTGCGAACGGGCCGACGTGCTCGAGCAGCACGACGACGGCATGACCGCCCGGCTCACGCTGCGCTACGCCGGGCTGCATCATGCCTTCACCACCCGCAATGTGCATGTGCCGGGCGAGATGGTGGTGGTCAAGCTGGTCGATGGCCCGTTTTCGACGCTCGAAGGGGAGTGGCGTTTTGTCGGCCTCGATGCCGGCAATTCGGGCCCGCCGGCGTCCAAGGTCATGTTGGACCTGCGCTACGCATTTTCAAGCGGTGCGCTGCAGTCGATCGTGAGCCCGGTCTTTGACCGCATCGCCAACACCCTGGTCGATTCGTTCGTGAAACGCGCGGAGCAGGTCCATGGCCCCCGGTGAACTGCGGGTCGAGGTGGCCTACAGCGCCGCGCCGAGGCAGGTCGATCGGGTGCAGGTCACACTGTCGGCCGGCGCCACCATCCTGCATGCACTGCGCGCCAGCGGCATGCTGGAGCGTCATCCGGAGATCGACCTGGCGGTGCTTCGCGTGGGGATCTGGGGTCGGCTGCATGCCTTGAGCGACCCGGTGCGCGACCGCGATCGCATAGAGGTCTACCGCGGGCTGAGCGTGGACCCGAAAGAAGCGCGGCGGGTGCGCTACAAGGCGCAGCGCAAGGCCCGCGCCTGAGCCCCGCGCGGATGACGGCTGAGCGTCAGCGGCAGTCGCCGGCGATGGCCTGGCGCATGCGCTCCATTTCCTGGTTGCGCTGGGCGTCGCTCAGGATCTCACGTTCGCCCTTTTCATTCGTGCGCGCGATCCGCACGCCGCTCTCCAGCGTGCGCAGGTGGCCCCGTGCCCGTTCGCAGTTTTCAGCCCGGGCGATCGCCAAGCGCTCGTCATCGGTCTTGCGGCGTACTTCCTGGGCCTGATCGCCCTGGCGTTTGCGGGCTTCGAGTTCCTTGTCGACCGGGAGCTTGCCGGCCTCGGGCGCTGACGCGGCCGAGGCTGCCGCAGCGGGTCCCACAGGCCGCACCGGGCCCTTCTGGAGGATGTCCCGCTCCGGAACGCTGTTCGGAGGCGGGCGATCGCTGAAATGGACGTTGCCCGAGGCATCCTTCCACTTCCACTGCGCGGCAGCCGGCAGGCTCAGGGCCGAGCCGAACACCACGGCGGCACAGGCACACAACACACGGAAGGTCGAAGTCTTCATGCGGCGCAGTGTAGCCGTGCGCCCCACTGACTTCCACCCGTTGCAACCCCGGGTGTGTGCCGGTGCGTGACGTATCGCACGCTTGCGGCGGGAGCGAAGGGACAACCCCCCTTGACAGGGACGAACGGGCGACATGTCCGTATAATTCGCTTTTGCGTCTGGAGCTTTCTCATGCGCCTCCTCGGTAAAGCGCTCACCTTCGACGATGTGTTGCTGGTGCCGGCGTTCTCCAACGTGTTGCCCCGCGACACTTCCCTTGCGACACGTCTGTCGCGCAACATCACGCTGAACCTTCCGCTCGTGTCCGCCGCGATGGACACCGTCACCGAAGCCCGCCTGGCGATTGCCATCGCACAGGAAGGCGGCATCGGCATCGTCCACAAGAACCTCAGCGCCCGGCAACAGGCGGCCGAGGTGGCGCGCGTGAAGCGCTACGAGTCCGGCGTGCTGCGCGACCCGATCACCATCGAGCCCGACCTGCCGGTGCGCCAGGTGCTCGAGCTGTCCCGCCAGCATGGCGTGTCCGGCTTCCCGGTGCTCGAGGGCAAGAAGGTGGTCGGCATCGTCACCGGCCGCGACCTGCGCTTCGAGACCCGCATGGACATCCCCGTGCGCGAGATCATGACCCCGCGCGAGCGCCTGATCACCGTGAAGGAAGGCGCCTCGCTCGAAGAGGGCAAGGCCCTGATGCACAAGCATCGCCTGGAGCGCGTGGTGGTCGTCAACGACGCCTTCGAGCTGCGCGGCGTGATGACGGTGAAGGACATCACCAAGCAGACCAGCTTCCCGAATGCCGCCCGCGATCACCACGGCAAGCTGCGCGTGGGCGCCGCCGTGGGCGTGGGCGAGGGCACCGAAGAGCGGGTCGAACTGCTGGTGAAGGCCGGTGTCGACGCGCTGGTGGTCGACACCGCCCACGGTCACAGCAAGGGTGTGATCGACCGCGTGCGCTGGGTCAAGCAGAACTTCCCGCAGGTCGACGTGATCGGCGGCAACATCGCCACCGGCGCGGCCGCGCTGGCGCTGGCCGAGGCCGGCGCTGATGCCGTCAAGGTGGGCATCGGCCCCGGCTCGATCTGCACCACCCGCATCGTGGCGGGGGTGGGTGTGCCGCAGATCATGGCGATCGACAGCGTGGCCAGCGCGCTCAAGGGCAGCGGCGTGCCGCTGATCGCCGACGGCGGCATCCGTTACTCGGGCGACATTGCCAAGGCGATCGCGGCCGGCGCCAGCACCGTCATGATGGGCGGCATGTTTGCCGGCACCGAAGAGGCGCCCGGTGAGGTCATCCTGTACCAGGGCCGCAGCTACAAGAGCTACCGCGGCATGGGTTCGATCGGCGCGATGCAGCAGGGCTCGGCCGACCGCTACTTCCAGGAGACCTCGGGCAACAACCCCAACGCCGACAAGCTCGTGCCCGAAGGCATCGAAGGGCGGGTGCCCTACAAGGGCTCGGTCGTCGCGATCATCTACCAGATGGCCGGCGGGCTGCGTGCCTCGATGGGCTACTGCGGTTGTGCGTCGATCGACGAAATGCGCGAGAAGGCCGAGTTTGTCGAGATCACCTCGGCCGGCATCCGCGAGAGCCACGTCCACGACGTGCAGATCACCAAGGAAGCGCCCAACTACCGCGTCGAGTGACGCCAGCCCTCCCGGCCCCAGGCAGCACGTGGTGCTGCCTTTTCCGTTTTCAGAACAGGCTCCCACCGTGCACGACAAGATCCTCATCCTCGACTTCGGCTCCCAGGTCACCCAACTGATCGCCCGGCGCGTGCGCGAGGCGCACGTGTACTGCGAGGTCCATCCGTGCGACGTCAGCGACGAGTGGGTGCGCGAGCACGCGCGCGACGGCCGCCTCAAGGGTGTGATCCTGTCGGGCAGCCATGCCAGCGTCTACGAGGACACCACCGACAAGGCCCCTCAGGCGGTGTTCGAGCTGGGCGTGCCGGTGCTGGGCATCTGCTACGGCATGCAGACCATGGCCCAGCAGCTCGGGGGGCGGGTCGAGGGCGGCCACAAGCGCGAGTTCGGCTATGCCGAGGTGCGGGCGCGTGGCCACACGGCCCTGCTGAAGGACATCGCCGACTTCACCACGCCCGAAGGCCACGGCATGCTCAAGGTGTGGATGAGCCACGGCGACAAGGTCACGGCGC
>CBFGPV010000166.1:0-9386 GCA_965650765.1 uncultured Burkholderiales bacterium | reverse complement strand
GCCATCCTGACCACGTTCAACGAAGTGAACATGGCGCCGCTGATGGACATGCGCAAGAAGTTCCAGGAGAAGTTCGAGAAGGAGCACGGCGTCAAGCTCGGCTTCATGAGCTTCTTCGTCAAGGCGGCTGTCGCTGCACTCAAGCGTTATCCGGTGCTGAACGCCTCGGTCGACGGCAACGACATCGTCTACCACGGCTACTTCGACATCGGCATTGCGGTCGGCTCGCCGCGCGGTCTGGTGGTGCCCATCCTGCGCAACTGCGACCAGATGACCTTCGCCGAGATCGAGAAGAAGATCGCCGAGTTCGGCCAGAAGGCCAAGGACGGCAAGCTGTCCCTCGAAGAGCTCTCGGGCGGCACGTTCTCGATCTCCAACGGCGGCGTGTTCGGCTCCATGCTGTCCACCCCGATCATCAACCCGCCTCAGTCGGCCATCCTGGGCGTGCACGCCACGAAGGACCGCGCCGTGGTCGAGAACGGTCAGGTGGTCGTGCGTCCGATCAACTACCTGGCCATGAGCTATGACCACCGCATCATCGACGGCCGCGAGGCCGTGCTGGGCCTGGTCACGATGAAGGAAGCGCTGGAAGATCCGGCGCGCCTGCTGTTCGACATCTGATCCACCCCCGGAGCGGCAGTGCCGCTCCCCCTCAAGGGGGCGACCCCGGCGGACCGGCAGGGCCGGGTCCGCGGCGTCCGCTTGATCAAAGCGAGGATTTCTATGAGCACCAATTTTGACGTGGTCGTCATCGGCGGTGGCCCCGGCGGCTACATTGCAGCGATCCGCGCTGCGCAACTGGGTTTCAACACCGCCTGCATCGACGAGTGGAAGAACGACAAGGGCGGCCCCGCACCGGGCGGCACCTGCACCAACGTCGGCTGCATTCCTTCGAAGGCGCTGCTGCAGTCCAGCGAGCACTTCGAGCATGCCGGGCACCACTTTGCCGACCATGGCATCGGTCTGTCGAACCTGAGCATCGACGTGAGCCGCATGGTGGCGCGCAAGGACACCGTCGTGAAGCAGAACAACGACGGCATCCTCTACCTGTTCAAGAAGAACAAGGTCAGCTTTTTCCACGGGCGCGGCTCGTTCGTGAAGGCCGCTGACAGCGGCTATGAAATCAAGGTGACCGGCGACAAGGAAGCCACTCTGGTTGCCAAGCATGTGATCGTGGCCACCGGGTCGAACCCGCGTGCGCTGCCGGGCCTGCCTTTCGACGAAGAGCGGGTGCTGTCCAATGACGGTGCGCTGCGTATTCCGGCCGTGCCGAAAAAGTTGGGCGTGATCGGCGCCGGCGTGATCGGGCTCGAGATGGGCTCGGTCTGGCGTCGCCTGGGTGCCGACGTCACGATCCTGGAGGCGCTGCCCGCCTTCCTGGGCGCGGCCGATGAGCAGATCGCCAAGGAGGCTGCCAAGGCCTTCGCCAAGCAGGGCCTGAAGATCGAGCTGGGCGTGAAGATCGGCGAGGTGAAGTCCGGCAAGGGTGTGAGCATTGCCTACACCAGCGCCAAGGGCGAGGCCCGCACGCTCGAGGTCGATCGCCTGATCGTCTCGATCGGCCGGGTGCCCAACACGATTGGCCTGAATCCGGAAGCGGTCGGCCTGAAGCTCGACGAGCGCGGTGCCATCGTGGTCGATGGTGAATGCCGCACCAACCTGCCCAATGTCTGGGCCGTCGGTGACGTCGTGCGTGGACCGATGCTCGCCCACAAGGCCGAGGAAGAGGGCGTGGCGGTGGCCGAGCGTATCGCTGGTCAGCATGGCCATGTCAACTTCAACACCATCCCGTGGGTGATCTACACCAGCCCCGAGATCGCCTGGGTTGGCCAGACCGAGCAGCAGCTCAAGGCCGAGGGCCGCGCCTACAAGGCTGGCAGCTTCCCGTTCATGGCCAATGGCCGGGCCCGCGCGCTGGGTGACACCACCGGCATGGTCAAGATGCTGGCCGATGCGAAGACCGACGAGATCCTGGGCGTGCACATCGTCGGCCCGTTTGCGTCCGAGTTGATTGCCGAGGCGGTGGTCGCGATGGAGTTCAAGGCCAGTGCCGAAGACATCGCCCGCATCTGCCATGCGCATCCGTCCTTGTCAGAAGCCACCAAGGAAGCGGCGCTGGCGGTGGACAAGCGCACCTTGAACTTCTGATCCCGGCAGACGACGAGATCGACAGGGCGACGGCATGTCGCCCTTTTTCGTGAGGTTGCACAGGCATCATGGTCAGTGTCAGCGAGTTGTACGAGCGCACACTTGAAGAGCGCGGCTACCGCAGCGATCCGGCGCAGTTGCGTGCCGTCGCGGCGCTGCAGCGCTGCCAGGACGAATGGGCCGACTACAAGGCCCGCCGCTCGAATGCACTGACGAAGCTGCTGCGTCACCCGCCGCTGCCGCGCGGCGTCTACATGTACGGCGGTGTGGGGCGCGGCAAGAGCTTCCTGATGGACTGCTTCTTCAACGCCGTGCCACTGCAGCGCAAGACACGGCTGCACTTCCATGAGTTCATGCGCGAGGTGCACCGCGAACTGGCCGAACTCAAGGGCATGGCCAATCCGCTGGACGAACTCGGCCGACGCATTGCCCGGCGCTACCGGCTGATCTGCTTCGACGAGTTCCATGTTGCCGACGTCACCGATGCGATGATCCTGCACCGGCTGCTCGACGCGATGTTCGCCAACCGGGTGAGCATCGTCACGACGTCCAACTTCCACCCCGACGGGCTGTACCCCAACGGGCTGCACCGGGACCGCATCCTGCCCGCCATCGAGCTGCTCAAGTCCAAGCTGGAGGTCATCAACGTCGACAACGGCACCGACTACCGCCGGCGCACGCTCGAGCAGGTCAGGCTGTATCACACGCCGCTGGGGCCCCAGGCAGATGCCGAGATGGAGCAGGCCTTCGAGCGACTGGCCGAGGCGCGCGACGAGAGTCCGATCCTGCACATCGAACACCGCGAGATCCGCGCCCGGCGGCGAGCCGGTGGCGTGGTGTGGTTCGACTTCCAGAGCCTGTGTGGCGGCCCGCGTTCGCAGAACGACTACCTCGAGCTGGCCACGCAGTTTCACACCATCCTGCTGTCCAACGTGCCGCACATGCCGCCCCGGCTGGCATCGGAGGCGCGGCGCTTCACCTGGCTGGTCGATGTGCTGTACGACCGCCGCGTGAAGCTGATCATGTCGGCCGAGGTGCCGGCCGAGCAGCTCTACACCGAAGGGCCGCTGGCGCATGAGTTCCCGCGGACGGTCTCGCGCCTGAACGAAATGCAGTCGACCGAGTTCCTGGCGCTGGAACGGCGCGAAGTCGACACGTCGCTGACATGAGCTGCCTGCACCGCCTGAGCTTCCTGCTGGCCTGGCTGTGTGCCGCATCCGGCCCGGTGTGTGCCGCCGACAGTCCGGCCGCAACGTCCTCCGCAGAGGCCGCTGAACAGGCGGAACGGGCACGCATCCGTCAGCAGCGCCTGATGCTGCGTGGTGAGCTCCAGGCCGAGGAGGACGCCTGTCGCGGGCGTTTCCGTGTGCAGCACTGCCTGGACGAGGCCCGTGCGCGGCACCGGGAGGCCCAGGCCGATCTGGACCGCCAGGTGATGCTGCTTGACGAGGCCCAGCGCAAGCAGCGCGCGGCGGCGCGGCTGGAGCGGATCCAGGCCAAGTCGTCCCAGGGGGCCGAAGAGCGGGCCCGCCTGGCGCGCGAGCGTGCGCAGGCCAGCACCGCCCGCCTCGAAGAAGCCCGCATGCGCGCTGCGCGACAGCGCAGCGCGGCGGCCTCCGTGCCCACAGCGCCTCTGCCGGCCGAGGCCGCCTCTCGGGCGAGTGCCGGGCCGGCGAGGCCCGCGGGCGCGCCCGATGAACGCGTCGAAAGAGCCCGCTACAGGCAAAAACAGGAGCGAGCCCAGGCACGCCAGGCCAGGGCCGAAGAGCGGCGTCGTCAGCGCGAAGCCCGGGGAGAGGGGGCACAGCCCTTGCCGACGCCTCGGTGAGCGCCGCGGTGGCTCAGTTCAGCAGTTCGACTCGCACCACGGCAAGCGACAGGTTGTCGCCGCCACCGCGCGCACGCTGCCGTGCCTTGGTCACCAGCATCTCGCTGGCGTCACGTGGCGACAGGGTGTTGACGATGGCACCGAGTTCACGTGGACTGAAGTAGTGCCACAGCCCGTCGCTGCAGGCCATCACGGTGTCGCCGATTTCCAGTCGATCGATGTGGTGCAGCGTCAGGGGCGGGTCCTGGAACGTGCCCAGGCAGCCCGTGAGCAGATTGGACTGCGGATGGGTGTTGGCCTCGTCCTCGGTGATCTGGCCTTCGTCGACCAGGCGCTGCACATAGGAATGGTCCTTCGTGCGCGAGACCATCTCGGCGCCACGGAAGTGGTACACGCGCGAGTCGCCCGCGTGGATGATGTCGCATTCGCGGTTCGGGCTCACCAGGAAGGCGGCCACCGTGCTGTGCGGTTCTTCCTCGGCAGTGATCGCGGTCAGCTTGATCATGAGGTGGGACTCCATGACCAGTTGCTTGAGCGTCTCGGCCGCATCGTCGGCTGTGGGTGAATAGCGCTCGAAGAGCTGGTTGGCCGTCATCAGCACCTGATCCGATGCCTTGCGCCCGCCACTCTTGCCCCCCATGCCGTCGGCCACGATGCCGAGCAATGCGCCCGGCACTCGCGGGTGGACGAGCACCCCGACCTGGTCCTGCTGGTAAACCCGATCGCCCCGGTGCAGGCCGGTAGCGGCTGTCAGCCGGTAACCCTTGTTGGATGTGCTCATAGGTGGGGGCGTTGAATAGCTCAAAACTATAATGCAGCGAACCCTTTTCCCACCGAGATTTCTGTCACGCTTCCCCTCCATGGACGAGAACCTGCACTCGCCTCAGCGCCGACTGATCGAGCTGCGCATGGAACATGCTGATCTCGACTGCCTCATCGACCGCACGGAAGGCCAGGCCCCCATGGATGAACTCAGTCTGCGCCGCCTGAAGAAGCGGCGTCTGCTGCTGCGAGACCAGATCGCGCGCCTCGAAGCCGATCTCGACCCCAAAGAACCCGCATGAGCGACGGCTACGTCGATGCGGTGACCGAGGCCTTCGGTCCCGAAGGTCCGCTGGCGCGCGCCGACGCGCGTTACCGCGAACGTCCCCAGCAGACCGAACTGGCGCACGAGATCGCGCTTGCGATCGAGGGCCGCTATCCGCTGGTGGCCGAGGCGGGCACGGGGGTGGGCAAGACCTTTGCGTACCTCGTGCCGGCGTTGCTCAATTCGGGGCGCGTGCTGGTCAGCACGGCCACCAAGAGCCTGCAGGACCAGCTCTTCCTGCGCGATCTGCCCCATGTGCGCGACGCCTTGCAGCTGCCGGTGCAACTGGCTCTGCTGAAAGGACGGGCAAGCTATCTGTGCCTGCATCGGCTGGAACTGGCCCGTCACTCGGCCCAACTGCCTGACCGCTGGGCCGTCCGCACGCTTGCCCGTGTCGAGCAGTGGGCCCAGGGCACCCGCACCGGCGACCTCGCTGAAATCGACGGCCTGGACGAACGCTCGGCGGTGATTCCGCTGGTCACCTCCACCCGCGAGAACTGCCTGGGCACCGAGTGCCCCAGTCATCGTCAGTGCCATGTGATGAACGCCCGCCGTGAGGCCCTGGCCGCCGACGTCGTGGTCGTCAACCATCACCTGTTCTTCGCCGATCTCGCGTTGCGCGAAACCGGCATGGCCGAGCTGTTGCCGACGGTCGATGTGGTGATTTTCGACGAGGCGCACCAGCTGGCCGAAGCCGGTGTGCAGTTCCTGGGCTGCACGATCGGCACGGCCCAGGTGATCGACTTCGTGCGCGACCTGCTGGCGGCCGGTTTGCAACATGCCCGAGGGCTGGCGCCCTGGCAGGACCTCGGCGCCGCCTGCGAACGTGCCGCACGCGAGCTGCGCCTGGCAGCGGCCGGCTCAATGCGCGACGTGCGCGGTGTCGTGAAACTGCGCTGGCAGGAGCGCTGCGAGCAACCTGCCTTTGCCCATGCCCTGGACGATCTGGCGCGGTGTGCCGGCGACGTGGCCACGGCGCTGGCCGGTGTGAGCGAGATCTCGCCGGACCTCGCCAAGCTGCAGGAGCGCGCCACCGATCTGGCCGCCCGCGCCCGTGACTTCACGAGCGAACCCGAACTCGGGCGGGTACGCTGGATCGATCTCAGCCCGCTGCAGGCAAGGTTGGTGGAGTCCCCGCTGGACATCCGTGACACCATGCGCGAGCAACTCGATGCCGGCGGCAAGGCCTGGGTGTTCACCTCGGCCACGCTGGGCGACGACGAACGCCTGTCGTGGTTCACCGAGCCCGCCGGGCTGGAGGATGCGCATACCGTGCGCGTCGGCAGTCCGTTCGATTACCCGGCACATGCGCGTGTCTACGTGCCACGCAGTTTCCCGAAGCCCAACGAGCCGGCACACCCGGATGCCGTGGCCCGTCTGTCGGCACGCCTGGCCCATGCGCTGGGTGGACGGAGTTTCGTGCTCACCACCACGCTACGGGCCCTGCAGGCCATTTCGGCGCAATTGCGCGACGAACTCGACCGCCTGGGCAGCGATCTGGACGTGCTGGTCCAGGGCACGGCACCCAAGCGACAACTGCTGCAGCAGTTCGTGGCCAACCCGCGCTCGGTGCTGGTCGGCTCGCAGTCGTTCTGGGAAGGCATCGACGTACCGGGCGATGCACTGCAGTGCGTGGTGATCGACAAGCTGCCGTTTCCGCCGCCCAACGATCCGCTGGTCGAGGCCCGCGTCCGCCGGCTCGAAGGTGAAGGGCGCAACGCCTTCAACACCTACTTCGTGGCCGAGGCAGCGGTGTCGCTCAAGCAGGGCGCCGGGCGCCTGATCCGGACCGAATCCGACCGCGGACTGCTGGTGGTATGCGACCCGCGCATGGCGGTGATGGGCTACGGTCGCCGGCTGATGGCAGCGCTGCCGCCGATGGCTCGCCTGGAGTCGGAGCCTCAGGCGCTCGCCTGGCTGGGCGAGCTGGCAGGCGAGCACCTGCCGATGACCTGACGGCCGCCCGGCCGCCGGCTCACCAGAGCTGCCACCAGGGCTTGTCGACGCTGCGGAAACCCTGGGTCAGGAACTCGCTGTCGGGAAAGCTGCGCTTGAGCACGCGCTCGGCGTCGTCGCGCAGCTCGTTCAGGCCGAGCCGGTCGTAGCTGCGCGCCATGATGAACAGCGCCTCTTCGGCCGCAGGCGACTGCTGGTACTCCTGCACAGCCTGCTGCGCCCGGTTGGCCGCCGCCACATAGGCGCCGCGCCGGAAGTAGTAGCGCGCCACGTGCACTTCATAGGCGGCAAGCGAGTTGACGATGTAGTTCATGCGCAGGCGGGCATCCGGCGCATAGGTCGACTCGGGGAACTGCTCCACCAGCTGCCTGAACGCCTGGTAGGAATCCTTCGACGCCTGCTGGTCGCGTTCGGACAGGTCCTGTCGCGACAGGGCGCCGAACAGTCCCAGGTTGTCATTGAAGGTGATCAGGCCCTTCAGGTACAGCGCGTAGTCCAGGGCAGGACTGGCCGGATGGAGCTTGATGAAGCGCTCGATCGTGGCCAGGGCCTGGGCCTTGTCGTTGCCCTTGTAGTAGGTGTGCGCCAGTTCGAGCTGGGCCTGCTGCGCCAGCAGCGTGCCGGCGGCCCGGCCTTCCAGCCTCTCGTAGAATCGCGTGGCGCGTTCGTAGTTGCCGGCGGCAGCTTCGTCGCGAGCCTCTGCGTAGATCTTCTCCGGCGACATGCCGGCGGTTTCGTCCTTGGGTGTCGACGAGCACCCGGCCACGAGGGCCAGCACCAGGGCGGCAGTCCATGCGCCGACGGGCTTGGGGGTCACCAGCTTCATTGCGTTCATTCCGGCATAGTCGGGCGGCTAGTGCGCCCGGTTCACGTTCCAGGCGGCCCTGCCGCTCCGGTCACTCAAGGCAATCCGAGATTCTATATGTCTGCTTCCGCGTCACCCGACGATCCTCGCATCGCTTTGCAGCGGCCTGACGCCGAGCTGCAGGCCGACTCGGGCGGCCTGGTCGCGCTCCCGGCCGAAGAGGGCATGGACGACGGCATCGACGCCGACACCGCTGCGGTCGAGCACCGGCAGTGTGTCGTCGACGTGCCTGAAGCGGGGCTGCGGCTGGACAAGCTGCTCGTGCAACTGGCCGGTGAGTTCTCGCGCAGCCATCTGCAGCACCTGGTGGATCAGGGCTGTGTACGTGTGGACGGGCAGATCGCCCGGTCCAACAGTGCCCGCATGCGCCTGGGTCAGCGCGTCGACATCGAACTGCGCCCGACGGCCGAAAGCATGGCCTTCCGGCCCGAGGCCATGGCGCTGGACATCGTGCACGAGGACGAACACCTGCTGGTGCTGAACAAGCCCGCCGGGCTGGTGGTCCACCCCGCGCCGGGGCATTGGTCGGGCACGCTGCTCAACGGACTGCTCGCCCATCATGCGCGTGCGGCCAGCCTGCCGCGCGCCGGCATCGTGCATCGCCTGGACAAGGACACCAGCGGACTCATGCTCGTGGGCAAGTCGCTCGAGGCCGTCACCGCACTCGTGCGGGCCATCGCCGCGCGTGAAGTGCACCGTGAATACCTGGCCATCGTGGTGGGCGAGATCCTGCGCCCGCAAAGCCTGGCGCACATCGACGCCCCGATCGGGCGCGATCCTCAGTCACGGATCCGCATGGCGGTCGTGGCCTCCGGCAAGCCCGCTCAGACCGATGTGGAGGTGCTGCATGTCGGTGCCGGCTGCTCGGCGGTGCGCTGCCGGCTGCACACCGGTCGCACCCACCAGATCCGGGTGCACCTGGCGCATCGCGGGTTTCCGCTCGTCAGCGATGCGGTCTACGGCGGACGCCCGGCACTCGGCATGACCCGCCAGGCGCTGCATGCCACCCGTCTGTCGCTCGCCCACCCCGTGTCGGGCCAGTGGCTCACGTTCGAGCAGCCCGCGCCGGCCGACCTGGCCGCAGCCTGGTCGCAGGTGGCCGATGCGCCGCAGTGAAGGACGGTCTTTCAGGCTTTTGCATCAGATTCGTCGGCTCCGGCGGTTCAGGGGCGCTGCGTTGGATACAATGGTGGCCAGTATTCATTTCTCCGCAGCCGCGGGTCCCGGGAATCTCCCCGCCTGACACCGTGGCCTCGACGGCAGGCTCGGGCCTTGGTCGTCGTGCTGGCGGATCCAGGAACGACACAGCAAGACAGCCCTGCCGGCGCCCTCCCGGGCGATACGGCTCACACCGCAGACCCGATGGCGGTGAGCGGGCGGCCACGAGGCCGGCTGGGGCCTGTCATTCCGGTAGAGGACGACAGACGTAGATCCATGAACACACAGGATGCCAAGCGTGTCCTCGAGACAGCGCTGATCTGTGCCCATCAGCCCATGCCGCT
>CBFGPV010000165.1:0-9494 GCA_965650765.1 uncultured Burkholderiales bacterium | reverse complement strand
CAGCGCCGGGCTGCACACGGGCACCAGGCGGTCGTTGGCCAGCGGCGTCACGTCCGGCGTCACGTCCAGCGTCACGTCCGGCGATGGGGCCTGGCCGTAGAACAGGCCCAGGTCATAGGGCTCGCGCTTGAAGTTGGGCGGCTGCTCCATCGCCGTGACCGACACCTGCAGGCCCGGGTAGGCGCGGCGCAAGGCCGGCAGGCGCGGCGACAGCCACAGTTGGGCCACGGCCGGCAGGGCCACGAGCTGCAGCTCCCGCGTATTGACCTCGGTGCGCAGCGTCTGCACTGCCAGCCCCAGCTGATCCAGCGCCTGGGCCAGCGCCGGCCAGGCCCGCTGCGCACGCGGCGTGAGCACTACCCCGCGTGCGCGCCGCTCGAACAGCGGCCCGCCCAGCCAGTCCTCCAGCGACTTGACCTGCTGCGCCACGGCCGCCGGCGTGACACACAGCTCCTGCGCGGCGGCGGCAAAACTCTGGTGGCGGGCCGCCGCCTCGAAGGCGCGCAAGGCGGTGTGGGGCGGCAGGGTGCGCCGCGGAGGATCGAGAGACATGGCCTAGTTTATCTAGGCCTGAGCCCTCGAAATACTCGCTTGTCGATGACGGGGCAGTTGGCGAGCATCTACCCATCGCCAATGCACCGGAGCCGTGATGACCGCTCACCTGACCCGCCGCCCCTGGGTGCCTGCCGCCAGCGAAGACCTGGTCCAGACCCTTGCCCATGCCACGGCTGCCCAAGGCGCCGACGCGCTCGATGCCGAACTGATGCGCCTGGTGGCCGACAACCGCCGCATCCACGATGTGGAGGGCATCAACCTGAATCCGGCCAGCAACACGATGAATCCGCGTGCCGAGGCCCTGCTGGCCGCCGGTCTGGGCGCCCGGCCTTCGCTGGGCTATCCGGGCGACAAGTACGAGATGGGCCTGGAAGCCATCGAACGCATCGAGGTGATGGCGGCCGAACTGGCCGCCGAGGTCTTCGACGCCACCCATGCCGAAGTGCGTGTGGGCTCGGGCGCACTGGCCAATCTGTATGTCTTCATGGCAAGCTGCCAGCCCGGCGACACGCTGATCGCGCCGCCGGCCGACATCGGCGGGCATGTGACCCACCACCTCGCCGGCGCGGCCGGGCTGTATGGCCTGAAGACCGTGCCCGCCCCGGTGCATGCCGACGGCTACACCGTCGACGTCGACGCACTGCGGCGCCTGGCCCATGAGGTCCGGCCGCGCCTGATCACCCTGGGCGGCAGCCTGAACCTGTTCGAGCATCCGGTGGCCGCGGTTCGCGGTGTCGCCGACGAAGTCGGCGCGACGCTGCTGTTCGATGCGGCGCACCTGTCGGGGCTGATTGCCGGGCGAGCCTGGGCCAACCCGCTGGACCACGGCGCCCATGCGATCAGCATGAGCACCTACAAGAGCCTGGGCGGCCCGCCCGGCGGCCTGATCGTGAGCCGTGACGCGGCCTTGATGGAGCGCATCGACCACATCGCCTTCCCCGGGCTGACCGCCAACTTCGATGCCGGCAAGACCGCGGCACTGGCGATGAGCCTGCTCGACTGGAAGGTATACGGCACCGCCTATGCCCAGGCCATGTGTGCCACCGCGCGCAGCCTGGCCGAGGCGCTGGAGCGCGCCGGGCTGCCGCTGCATGCGGCCGAGCGTGGCGGCACGCAGTCGCACCAGCTGGCGCTGCGGGCGCATCGCTGGGGGGGTGGCCAGGCCGCGTCGCACCGCCTGGCCCGCGCACGCCTGCTGGCCTGCGGTATCGGCCTGCCGGTCGAGCCGGTGGCCGGTGACGTGAACGGCCTGCGCCTGGGGGTGCCCGAGATCGTGCGCCTGGGCATGGGCCCGTCCGACATGCCCGAGCTGGCCGGGCTGATCGCCCGGGCGCTGAGCGACGACCCGGTGCCAGTGGGCCCGGAGGTCAGCGCCTTCCGGCGGCGCTTCACCGGGCTGCACTACATGCGGTGAGCCCCGCACGGCGACAATCCTGGCGTTGTGTCCGCCGTATGCCTCACGCCCAGCCTGCCCATGACCGCTGCACCTGCCCCCTCCCAGTCGCCTGCCGTGTGCGGCGTCCACGAGCTGTCGTTCGGCCATCCGGGCGTGCGCCTGTTCGATGCCCTGTCGTTCGAGGTGCGGCCCGGGCTGACCTTGATCCGCGGCGGCGAAGGCCGGGGCAAGACCACACTGCTGCACCTGCTGGCCGGGCGGCTGCAGCCCGAGCGCGGGCAGGTGCTGCGCCCCGCCAGCACAAGCGTCTATCACGAGACCCCGGGCGACGCCGTGCATGACCCGGTGGTCGCACGGGACTGGCTGGCGGCCCGGCGCGAGCAGCACCCTGGCTGGAACGCCAAGGTCGAAGCGGCGCTGATCGAGGGCCTGCGGCTTGGCGAACACATCGACAAGCCCTTGTACATGCTGTCCACCGGCAGCCGGCGCAAGGTGGGCCTGGTGGGCGCCGCGGCCAGCGCAGCAACGCTCACGCTGATCGACACGCCGCATGCCGCGCTGGACCTGGCGTCCAGCCGGGTGGTCAACGAGCTGCTGCACGAAGCGGCCCACGACCGCCGGCGCGCCTGGGTGCTGGCCGACTACGAACGCCCCGGCGCACTGGCGGACGTGACCCTGGCCGGCCAGGTCGACCTGGGCGACTGAAGCCCGCAGGCGGCGGGGTCAGGCCCGCACCGGCTGCAGCGCGGGTGTTGCGGCTTCGATGCGGTCCAGCCAGATCGGCCAGGCTTTCGGGCCCACTGAGCGCCGGAACGGGCCGAAATGCCCCAGCCGGCGCAGCCCCAGGTCGGCCGGCGACATGCGGTGCAGTTCTGCCTGCCCCGCCGCCCCGTCGAAGGTGCGCTGCAAGGCCGCCACCGCGCCCTGGGGCCCGAAGATCCAGTCGTCGGTGATGCACCAGAAATGCGCCCGCCCCTGCCACTGGCCGGTCGTGAGCGCCACCTGCGGATCGCTGGCGAAGTAGTTGTCCATGCGCCCCCAGTGACACCAGTCGAGCGCCGCGGCCGCGGGCAGGTCCTCGCCACCCCCGAGCGCCCAGCCGGGCAGCCGGCCGAACAACCTGACCAGGCCGGGCACCCACAGGTTGAAGAACACCCGCGCGCCCAGCCGCTGCACGGCCGACGGCCAGTGGGCATACGACGGCAGCTGGGCCGCCACGCCGATCGCCGCGTCGACCTGTTCGATGCCCGGCAGCTGGGCCAGCGCATGGCCGCCCAGTGAATGGCCGACCCACAGGATGGGCAGCCGTGCCGCCCCCGCCGGCGCATGGCCGGCGCGGTGGCAGGCCGCCGCCAGCGCCGCGGGCAGGTCGCGCTGCATCCAGTCGCGCATGCTGATCGAAGGGGGCGCCAGACCGGCACCGCGCGACCCGGCGATGCCACGGTAGTCGATCGTGAGCACGGCGTAACCACGACCGGCCAGCCATTGCGCAAACGGTCGGTAGAACTGCCGCGGCACGGCGGTGGCCGGCGCGATCAGCGCCACCGCGCGGGCCGCTCCGGCTGGTTCGTGGGCCGTGGCCGCCAGCTCGGCACCGTCTTCGGTGTGCAGCCTGAATTCGTGGCCGGTCGCCGCATCGCCTTGCATCGGGCGGTGCGGGCCGGGCGGCTCTGGCGCGGCGGCGCCCCACAGGGCGTCGATGGACAGGGGGGTGTGCATGGAGGCATGCTAGGTTGTCAATGATCGGTTGACTAGACGCGCCTGATTCAGCATTCTGTCAACATCATGGAACCAATCAGCCCCCACAACGCACCGGCCAACACCTCGGCACGTTTCGCGCCCGCCGACAGCCTGGATGCCAACGCCCTCGAACTGTTCGCCCGCATCGTGCGTGCCGGCAGTTTTTCGGCGGCGGCACGCCGGCTCGGGCTCACCCGGGCCGCGGTGAGCCGGCGGCTGGCCAGCATGGAGGCGCAGGTGGGTCAACCGCTGCTGGCGCGGACCACCCGGGCGCTGTCGCTCACCGATGCCGGCCGGCGCCTGGCACCGGCGGCGCTCAGCGTGCTCGATGCCGCCGAATCCGCTCGCGGTGCATTGCGCGCCGCGCAGGCCGGCCTGGCCGGGCGCCTGCGCATCACGGCCCTGCCCAGCTTCGGTCATGAAGTCCTGCTGCCGCTGCTGCTGAGCTTTCGCCGGCACCACCCCGCGGTGCGCTACGAACTGCTGTTCACCGACCGGCGCGTGGACCTGATGCGCGAGGGCGTGGACGTGGCCTTCCGCGTGACCCGCGAGCCCCCGGCCGACTGGGTGACCCGCACGGTGCTTCAGTTTCACGTGGGCGCCTATGCGCGAGCGGGCAGCATGGCGCCGCTGGAGACCCCGGCCGCGCTGGTCGACCATCCGCTGCTGCTGCTCGGGGCCGCCCGCGACACCCTGCCGCTGCGCTTCGAGCCCCGCACGCCGGCGCCGGGCCACCCCAAGGCGCCCGTCGAACTGCGGGCCGAGGGTGCGGTCCATGCCGAAGACCTGCTCAGCCTGACCCGCCTGGCCGAAGAGGGTGCGGGCGTGCTGCTGGCGCCCGACTACTGTGTCGCACGGTCGCTGGCCGAGGGCACGCTGATCGACGTGCTGCCGCACTGGCACCTGCCGATCGCCGAAGGCAACCGCGTGCAGTTGCTGACGCTGGCCGCACCGCAGACGGGCCCGGTGACACGAGCCTTCGTCGAGCATGTGATGGCCAGCAAGGCGTCGCAGCCCTCCGGGGCGTGATCAGTCTTCCAGAGTTTCGTGGTGAGCCGTGGCGCCGCGCTTCCAGTAGGCGGCCGCACGTATGGCATGCCGGTCGTGGCCCTTTTCATCGACCAGCACACGGCGCAGCGCAGCCATCTCGGCGGCCTCGCCGGCGCACCACGCATACCCTTCACCAGGCGGCAGCACCAGGGTGCGCACGGTGGCCAGGCCGGCCGCGGCATCGTCGACCCAGATGAGGTCGAGGTCGGCCACGGTCGAGAACGCACGCCGGTCCGCCCGGTCGGCCACCTGCGCAATCACGATGGCACGCGCGCCGGTCGGCAGTTCCTCGAGCCGGCGCGCCACCGCCGGCAGGCCGGACATGTCCGCCACCAGCAGGTGCCAGTCGTAGTCGAGCGGGATCACGAACGAGCCGCGCGGCCCACCCACCCGCACACGCTGCCCGGGCTGCGCCTGCGCGGCCCAGCGCGAGGCCGGGCCGTCGCCATGCAGCGCGAATTCCAGCGTCAGCTCACGCGCGGCGGGGTCGAACCGGCGGGGGGTGTAGTCGCGCCGCACCGGCTCGGCATCGCCCAGGTCCAGCATCAGCTTCACATGGTCATCGAACGACGCACTGACAAAGTCGGCCAGCGACTCGCCGTGCAGCGTGATGGACCGCAGATGCGGCGTGACGGGCTCGACACGCACGACCTCGAGGTCGCGCAGCTTCAGTTCATGGCGCACGCGCTGGACGCGCCGCAACGGTGGAGTGAGGGTCATGGATGGATGCCCGAAATTGGTAGACAATGTCACCCATGATGCGCAAATCAGTAGATAAAGTCAACCGATTGCCAGATCACCCCGGCACCGATACGGGTGAAGACGTGCTTGAACTCGTGCACACCCTGATGCACCAGGCCCGGTCACTGCAGTACCACGCGCTGAAGGACCAGCCCCCTGCCCTCACGCACATGGAAGGCAAGGTGCTCGGGTTTTTCGCCCGCCACCCCGGCAGCACCCAAAGCGACCTGGTGGCCCACAGCGGCCGGGACAAGGCCCAGGTCGGTCGGCTCATCAAGGGCCTGCGCGAGCAGGGCCTGCTGGACGGCCAGGCCGATGCCGAAGACCGCCGCAACCTGCGCCTGCAGCTCACGCCTCGGGGCCAGGCCATCGCGCACGGCATCCAGCAACGCAGCCGCGAGGTCAGCGCCCAGGCCGTGGCCGGCCTGAGCCCGGACGAGCTCGCGCGACTGCGCGATCTGCTGCAACGCCTGAAGGACAACCTCTCGCGCACGCCCTGACGCTGCGCCCCGGGTCGCATCGCGGCAGAATCCGGGGCCAGACTCACCCTCGGGAGTGCACATGCCGCGTTCGAAGCCGGGGTCCGGGACATCCGCCAAGCTCAAGCGGGCCCAGACCAAGACCCAGAAGCAGAAGAAGTCGAAGTCGGACATCAGCAAGGTCAAGCACAGCCGCAAGAAGTCCGGCAGCGGGCTGGGCACGGTGCCGCTGTCGACCCTGGTGGCGGTGGGCATCGACCCGACGACGGCGTTGCGGGTGCGTCCCCGGCGTGCCGTCACGATGAAGCAACCGCCGCCGCGCTACATCGTCGACCCTCAGTGGGGCCCCAGTGACGCCCACACCGGTGCCAGCTGGATGGAAGTGACGATCGGCCCGATGCAGGGCGGGCCCGGCATGTATGGCTCACCGCCCGCGTCCAACACACCGGCGGTGATGCGCGCCCTGCTCGACGGCGCCTGCAACGAGTTCGGCTGGATCGCCGGCCACCTGCTCAACGACAACCTCGGTGGCCCGGGCGCCGCCAAGAACCTCACGCCGCTGACCACCGCCGGCAACAAGAACCACCTGTCGCTGTGCGAGACCCGCATCAAGAACTTCATCAACGCAGCCTACTCGCGCGTGATGAACTACCCGGCCGACGAGTGCTACTTCGGCGTGTACTACAAGGTGGTCGTCGGCGACACCGCATGGGATGACAACGACGACGACCTGCAATACGTGGCCACCGAACTGCGGGTCTGGGCCCATGTGGTGAAGATGCACAAGATGACTGGCGATGTCTCGCCGGCCACCCAGGGTGAGTGCCCGATCAGCAGCTGGTTCGCCCCCATCGTCAACCAGGCGGTCGACAACACGGGGTACGACCAGCTGTAGGCTGCAGGTGGTGGCCGGCTGGGTCCGGCTGGGTGTGCTGATGCGCTACGTCTCGCGCCCGGTCGTGACGGGTCTTGTCAATGCGCTGGCCATCCGACACCGCAGCGACAAGAACCGCGAATGTGTCGGGCAAGGCGTCGCCAACATCGCCACCGACGGATTCGACCTGCTGGTGATGGGCGCCTGCAGCCATTCGCCCTGGCGCAGCATGTTCCTGGGCAGCAAGACCTCGGACCTGCTGCGTGCAGTTGCCGTCCCGACACTGCTGCTGAGGTAGTGGCCTCGCTGCCGCGCCACGGGTCCGGGGGCAAGGGCGTGGGCCCGAGCCCTTGGGCGGCTGGCGCGGACCTCAGATCACCCGAGCAGCCACTGCCGGATTTCGGCCTGGGTCGGAATCCGCCCGCTGCTCACCAGCTTGTCGTCGATGACCAGCCCCGGTGAGGCGAGCAGGTCGTAGGCCAGCATCTCCCTCATGTCGGTGACCTTGACGAAATCCGCCTCGACCCCGGCCCCTGCAGCAGCCTCGCGGGCCATGGCTTCGAGCCGCCTGCAGTTGGCGCAGCCGGATCCCAGGATCTTCACGGTCTTCATCTTCACCTCCTTCACGGGTTGACGCTCACGCCTGGACCACGGCGGTGCGGCGCCCGAGCATCCAGAACATCAGTCCGGCCAGCATGCCCAGCGAGGCAAGCAGCCCGGCACCGATCCACCACGGATTCACGCCGTCGGTCCATGCGCCGTACAGCAGCCCGGCCAGCACGCTGAACGCAGCCACCAGCCCCACATAGGCCCCGGTCTTGCGACGGCCGATGACCGCGGCCACCATCAGGATGCTCTGCAGGCTCAGCTCGGGGTCGGCCATCAAGTAGGCGAGCAAGGGTCCGCGGTGCATGCCCAGATCGAGGAACATGTGGGCCACCGGCACCTCCACGAGCGTGGGGAAGTACATGAACACACCAAACACCACCGCCACCGCGTTGGCCTGCAGGTCGTTGCGCCCGGCCAAGGACTGAATCCATTCGGGCTGGATCAGCTGGCGCACCATGCCCACGACAAACACGCCCACGACCAGCAGCGCGAAGATCTGCCGCACGAACCGCCAGGACTCCCACAGCCAGGCCTGCCAGGCATCGGTGTCCAGCCGCCTGGCGTGATGCAGCACGGCCCACAAGGCCAGCGCCACGGCCAGTGTGCGTCCGGTGAGCGCCAGCTCCAGCCCCTGCGGCCCGGGTGTCACACGGACCGCTGCGAACAACAGGGTGAATGCGGCCAGCGCCAGTGCCGCCCAGGTCCACCGGTTGGCCGACTCGGTGATGTTCTCGAAGCCCTTCCACCCCACAGCGCCCAGCACCAACAGCAGGCCGATCAGCACGGCACCCTGCACGCTCACGCCTTCTTCGCCCTTGGTCGCATCGAATGGCACCCATGCGGCCAGGGTGGCCTGCCACGCCTCGGCCCACGGCAGCGGCAAGGTCACGGCGCCGAGGCTGTCGCCCAGCCACGACAGCTTGATCGTGCCGGCCAGCAGCACCGCCACCAGCGACAGAAGCACGCCGCGCGGCGCCGCACCGAGGCTGGCCTGCTCGGCGAACAGCGTATCGGTCTGCGCGTCGTGGTGAACGTCCTCACGCCAGAACGCAATGGCCATGAGCATGCCGATGCCCACGCCAAACAGCAGACTCAGCACAAACCGCGCAAATGCGAACTCGGCCCCCAGGATGCTGCCCGTGTAAGCCAACGCCATGATGTTGCCGGCGGGCGCGAAAAACAGGAAGGTGATCGCCGGGCCGATTCCGGCGCCCTTCTTGTAGATTCCGGCAAACAGTGGAACGATGGTGCAGGAACACACGGCCAGCAGGGAACCTGCCGCCGCCGCGGCCGGGTAGGACACCCGATAGGCGGCAGTGCGACCCAGCCAACGCGTGATGCTGGCCTTCGGGATCAGCGCTGCCATGCCGCCTGCGATGAAAAACGCAGGCAACAGGCACAGCAGGACGTGGGCGGCAAGGTAGGCGGCCAGGTTGCCCGCGCCACTCGCCATGAGCATCAGGAAGGTGTCCATCTGGTGACTCGAGTCGAGCGCTCGACGCGATGCCCGCTTCCGGAAGGCTTCGACGAACGCAGCCGCCATCAGACACCCGCACCGAACAGGGGGGATTGACGGGCATCAACCCGGGCGATCCGGCCGCGCGTACCCGCATGCGGGCGCAGGCAGCCCGCCTCCCGGACTGCCATGGCAGCGTCCAGGGCTGCCAGACCTGCCAATGGCACGGCATCGCACCCTTGCGCCACGGCAGCCCTGACGCAAGTCCTTGATCTGCTGATGATTTACCGCACGCATGCAACTGGCACAGGACTTGATAGGTCCTGGTCATGACGCACCGACTCACACTCCCCCACCCGCTCGACTCGCGTGAGTCGCCCGACACCGAGCCGTCACGGCGCACCTGGCTGATCGCCGCTGGCGTGGCGGGTGGCGCTGCCGCGGTGGCCACGACCGTGCCGTTTGTCGCCAGCCTCGCGCCCAGCGAGCGGGCCCGGGCGCTGGGCGCAGCCGTCGAGGTCGACATCGGTGATCTGGCGCCCGGAGAGCTGCGCACTGTGGAATGGCGCGGCAAGCCGGTCTGGGTGATGCGGC
>CBFGPV010000164.1:0-9515 GCA_965650765.1 uncultured Burkholderiales bacterium | reverse complement strand
CAGGACCAGCGGCTCGGCCGCGACTTCCGCACCGTGCTGCTGCTGCAACAGGACGCGCTGGCCCAGGCCATGGCCGACAACCTGTCGGACAAGCTCGCCTACCACCTGAACGTGCTGGAGCACTCGGCCAGCCTGATCGATCAGAGCATTCTTACGGATCCGGCGGCACGCCAGGCATTCCTGAATCACCGCTCGGCCGCTCGCGGGCTGTTTGACGGCGTGGCCATCGTGAGCCTGGATGGCAACGTGCTGGCGAACGAGCCGCCCTTGCCCGCCGGCACGCGGCTGAACATTGCCGACCGGGCGTACTTCCAGCATGTCGTCACCACGGGGCGGACCACCGTCTCCGCACCGGTGCTGGGCCGGACCACGGGTACGGCCGTCGTGGTCTTCAGCGTACCGGTCCGCGACGCCGCGGGCCGCATGATCGCCGTGGCCAGCGCAGGACTGAACCTGCAGCGGTCGAACATGCTCGGGCAGCTGGCCATGACACCCGTGGGCCGGACCGGCCACTTCGAGGTGGTCACCCTCGGCCCGCAGCCGGTCTACATGGTGCATCCCGATCCGGCCAGGTTGCTGCAGCCTGCCGCCCTGCCGGCCGCCCATGCCACGGACCTGATCACCCGCAAGGCCATCGCCGGTGCAGACTGGGAATTGCGCGTGGTGCTGCCGGCCTGGGAGGCCGACGCGCCGGTGCGCGAGGGCCAGCGCCAGCTGGTCACCGACCTTGCGCTGCTGGGCGCCGCGGCGGCGGTGCTCACCTGGCTGCTCATGTACCGGCTGCTGCGGCCGCTGTCGTCCCTGCATGACGCGATCCAGCTGCTGCGCCGCAGACCGGGCGTCGACGTGCAGTTGCCCACCCATCTGCAGGACGAACAAGGCGCACTGGCCCGGGAGTTCGACGGGCTGATGCGCGAGCTGCGCAGCCAGCAGCAGGAGCTGTCGGTGGTCAGCCAGGCCTCCCCTGTGGGCATGTTCCGCACCGATGCGCAAGGTCACATTGTCTATGCCAACGCGGCCTACCTGCGCATCCACGGCCTGGCAGCGCACGAGATCTCGCGCGGCTGGCTGGCCCTGGTCCCCGAGGCGCAACGGGAAGCCGCGTGGGCGGGCTGGCAGGACGTCGTGCGCACGCAGCGCGAATTCAGGGTCGTACGACGGGTGCAAAGCCGCGAGGGTCGGGTGCAGGTGCTGTCGGTGCACAGCGCGGCGATCGACCAGGGCGAAGCGCGGTCGCCTTCAGGCGCCGCCGGCTGGGGCCATGTCGGCACGGTGACCGACATCACCGAACTGGTGGCAGCCCAGAAGGCGCTGCAGATGTTGACGGCGATCTTCGACGCCACGACCGATCTGGTCGTCCAGACCGACGCCCGCGGACAGGTGAGCTACATGAACCCGGCCGTGCGCAAGCTGCTCGGCTTCACGCCGGATGAATCCGTCACCGGACATCATTTCACCGAGTTCAACACCCCGCAGACCAACGAGCGTTACCGCACGGAAATCCTGCCGGCCGTGAAAGCACACAACGTCTGGGTCGGCGAAACCACCGTGCTCGGATCGCACGGGCGGGTGCTGCCGGTCAGTCACATGGTCATCGCCCACCGCGGCCGTGACGGCCACATCGAACATTTCTCGGCGATCATGCGCGACATCACGCAGCAGCGTGCCGACAGCGATGAAGCCCGGCGCCAGACTGCCACGCTGCAGTCGATCTCGGACGCGATCCCGTCGGTCGTGGCCGTGGTCGGCGCCGATGGCCACTACCGGTACGTCAACCGCGCCTTCGAGCGCTGGATCGGACGACCACGCGCCCAGATCGTCGGGCACAGCGTCCAGGACGTGCTCGGCCCCGACGAATATCGGCGCAGCCTGCCCGCACTTGAACGCGTACGCCAGGGCGAGACCGTGCGCTTCGAGAAGGCCTATTCAGGTGAAGCAGGCACCCACCACCTCGCGATCAGCTACATCCCGCTCTTCACGGCCGATGGCCAGGTGGACGGGTTTGTCGGCGTGGCCCACGACATCACCAGCCATCGCGTCGAGGCCGGGCGGCTGCTGGCCATGGCCCAGACCGACCCACTGACCGGGCTGTTGAATCGCACCGGGTTCGAATCGTTCATCGAGCGCGAAATCATCGCAGGCGGCGGGCCCAACCTGGCCCTGCTGTACTTCGACCTCGATCATTTCAAGCAGATCAACGACCGACACGGCCACCCCGCGGGTGATGCCCTGCTGCGTCAGTTCGGGCAGCGGCTGCGCACCCTGGTGCGGCCATCGGATGCGGTGGTCCGCCTGGGCGGCGACGAATTCGCGATCGTGCTGACCGACATGCGCGAGATGGATCACGTGCTCAGCGTGGCCGCGAAGGTCGTTCAGTCAGCCGCTGAAGCCTTCGAGTTCAACGGCGCGCCATTGCGCGTGGGCGCCAGCGTCGGCGTCGCGCTGGGCGTGCATGCCGGCACGGGTGTCTCCGACCTGGTGGCTCGCGCAGATCGGGCACTCTACCGCGCCAAGCAGGCTGGCCGCGGCCGCGTGATGGCCGAGCCAGCGCTGTCCTCGGATGAGTCGTGCGAGGTGGTCGGGTGAGGCCACCGCCGGCCCGACCGGAATCGCCCCCTGCCCAGAGGATGGGTCGCAGGGCACCGGGGGCGCGTCAGAGCAGCACGATGTCGTACTGCTCCGGCGACAGCGTCGGTTCGGTCTGCAGCGAGATCGGTTTGCCGACGAAGTCGGACAGGCCGGCCAGGTGCTGGCTTTCCTCGTCGAGCAGCATTTCGACAACAGCGGCGCTGGCGATGACCCGGAACTCCTTCGGGTTGAACTGGCGGGCCTCGCGCAGGATCTCGCGCAGGATGTCGTAGCACACGCTGCGCGGTGTCTTGACCGAGCCCTTGCCCTGGCAGGTCGGGCAGGGTTCGCACAGCATGTGGGCGAGCGATTCGCGCGTGCGCTTGCGGGTCATCTCGACCAGGCCGAGCTGGGTGAAGCCGCTGACGGTCATCTTCACGCGGTCTTTCGCAAGCTGCTTGCGCAGCTCGATCAGCACGGCGTCCTGATGGTCCTCTCGCATCATGTCGATGAAGTCGATGATGATGATGCCGCCCAGATTGCGCAGCCGCAGCTGGCGCGCGATCGCCTGGGCCGCCTCGAGGTTGGTCTTGAAGATGGTGTCGTCGAAGTTGCGGGCACCGACGTAGCCGCCGGTATTGACGTCGATCGTGGTCAGGGCCTCGGTCTGATCGATGATCAGGTAACCGCCTGACTTCAGGTCGACCCGCCGGGCCAGGGCCTTTTCGATCTCCTGGTCGACGTTGAACAGGTCGAAGATCGGCCGTTCGCCGCGGTAGTGCTCGAGCTTGTTGACCGAACCCGGTGAGTACTCGCGCCCGAAGGCCTGCAGGGCGTCGAACTGCATGCGCGAGTCGATGCGGATGGCGTGCGTGTCGTCGCTGGCCAGATCGCGCAGCACGCGCTGGGCCAGGTTCAGGTCTTCGTGCAGCAGGGACCCCGGCGGTGTCTTGAAGCTGCGCTCGCGGATGGCCTGCCAGGTCTTGCGCAGGTAGGCGATGTCCGCGGCCAGCTCGTCGTCGGTGGCGTCCTCGGCATTCGTGCGCAGGATGAAGCCGCCGGTGCTGCTGCCGTCTTCGGGCTTGCCCACCAGGGCGGCCATGCGAGTGCGCAGCTGGTCGCGCAGTTCGGCCGAGCCGATCTTCTGGGAGATGCCGATGTGATCGTCCTGCGGCAGGAACACCAGCAGACGGCCCGCAATGCTGATCTGGGTGGACAGGCGTGCGCCCTTGGTGCCGATCGGGTCCTTGATGACCTGGACCGTCAGGGCCTGGCCTTCGAATACCAGTCGCTCGATCGGAGTCTGGGCGGAGGAGCCATGACCGTTGTCGCCGGCATAGGTGCTGCGCTGCCAGACGTCGGCCACATGCAGGAAGGCGGCACGCTCCAGGCCGATGTCGATGAAGGCCGACTGCATGCCCGGCAGCACCCGGGCCACCTTGCCGGTGTAGATGTTGCCGACCAGCCCGCGTTCGAGCGTTCGCTCCACATGCAGTTCCTGGACGGCGCCGTTCTCGACGATCGCAACGCGCGTTTCCTGGGGCGCCCAGTTGATGAGGATGTCTTGCATGATCTCGCGGAGTTGTCGTGGGCCCCACCCTGCTGCGGCCGCCGGCCGCGCCGGAATCAGAACCGCACGCCGAATCGCTGCAGCAGCAAGGCTGTCTCGTACAGGGGCAAACCCATGATACCGGAGTAGCTTCCGCTGATGCGTTCGATCCAGGCCGCGGCCTGGCTCTGGATCGCATAGGCGCCGGCCTTGCCCATGGGTTCGCCGGACGCCACGTAGCGCTCGATCTGTGCCATCGACAACAGGGCGAATCGCACCCGCGACACATTGACCTGCAGTTCGGTGCGGCGCGCGGTGCCCACGGCCACCGCCGTGATCACGCGGTGCTCGTTGCCCGACAGCTCGGCCAGCATGGCGCGCGCCTGGTCGGCATCGGCCGGCTTGCCCATGATCTGGCGACCCAAGGCCACCGTGGTGTCCGAGCACAGGATGGGCGCCGCCGGCAGGCCCCGCTTGCGCCAGCGCACGCGTGCCGCGGCGAGCTTGGCCTGGGTCACACGCTCGACGTAGGCGGTCGGCGACTCGCCGGGGTGCACGGCCTCCAGTGACTCGGCGTCTTCGGTGTCGTCGGGCAGCAGCAGCTCGTGCCTGACACCGATCTGGTCGAGCAGCTGGCGCCGCCGCGGACTCTGCGACGCAAGGTAGATGAACTCGTGAGAGTGAGAGTGGGCACTCATGAGAGGGTGGTTCCTGCTGGGGGCGCGACAGGCCCTGTGGTCGAAGAGGCTGGCGAGCCGCGTGCGACCTTACTCGCGATGATACGGATGGCCCACCATGACCGACCAGGCCCGGTACAGCTGTTCGGCCAGCAGCACCCGCACGAAGGCATGCGGCAGGGTCATGTCGGACAGCCGGATGCGCTCGTCGGCCGCTTCGCGCAGAGCGGGATCGAGCCCGTCCGGACCACCGATGACCAGGCACACATCGCGCCCGTCGTGCATCCAGGCCTTCAGTCGCCCGGCCAGGGCCACGGTGGTCAAGCGATCACCGCGCTCGTCCAGCACGACCACGCGCGACCCTTTGGGCACCGCCGCCTCGATGCGCTGGCGCTCGGCGGCCATCAGGGTTTCGACCGTGCGGGAGCCGCGTGGCTCGGTCTTGACGGCCTTGAGCTCCAGGCGCAGCTCGGGCGGGAAGCGCTTGGCATAGTCGTCGTAGGCGGTATCGGCCCACGACGGCATGCGCTGGCCGACCGCCACGATGGCCAGTTTCATCGCGTCTTGCGTGCGGAGGTCTTGGTGGCAGGGGCCTTGGCGGCCGGTGACCGCGGTGCGGCAGCCTTGGCGGCAGGCTTCGCAGCAGCGGGTTTGGCCGCGGTTGTCTTGCGCGCAACGGGTTTGGCCGGCGCATTGACCACCACCGTCTTGCTGACCGGCGCGCGAGCCGAAACCTTGCGGCCCGTTGCCGTGCCCGAGGTCTTGGCTGCCGTCTTGCGGGCGGGCGACTTGGCTGCCGCCGTGCGCGAGGGCGCGGCCGGCTGCTTTGCCGTCGCCTTCTTCGCCGCTGCCTTCTTTGCAGGAGCCTTCTTGCCGTCTTCCTTCGTGGCGGGGTCCGGGTTGGCCGGCTTGGCCGAGCGCGTCTTGGCGGACGCCGCGGCCTCGCCATGGCCCGAAGCCTTGGGCAGGGACTTGGCTGTGCCGATCTTCATCTTGACCGGCTTTTCACCCCAGATCTCTTCGAGGTGGTAGTACTGGCGGATGGTGGGCTGCATGATGTGGGCGACGGCCGCGCCGCAGTCCACGATGATCCACTCGCCGTTTTCCTCGCCTTCGGTGCGCATCACCTGGAAGCCCTGCTTCCTCACCTCGTCGCGCACACTGGCCGCAAGGGCCTTGGTCTGGCGGTTCGAAGTGCCCGACGCCACGATCACGCGCTCGAAAAGCGGCGACAGGTGTTCGGTATTGAAGATGACGATGTCTTGCGCCTTGACGTCTTCGAGACCATCGACGATGGCGCGCTGCAGTTTTCGGATGTCCATTCAGCTCCGGGGCGGGTTAAGGTCACCGGCGTACAGCCGGTGCTGGTCAATATAGCGTGCGACTGCCTCCGGCACTAGGGCAGGAACCAGATCGGCGGCCGCGCCCCCTTGGGCCAGGTGAGCGCGGATCGCGGTGGATGAAATGTCCATGCGGGGCATCGGGAGCATCACGGCCCGATGCGGCACGGCCGCCAGTTCGGGCGGGGCCTGCAAGGTGCTGCCGCCGCGCGCTGCCACCGCCAGGGTGACCCGCTCGAGCAGCTCGCGCCATGCGCGCCAGGTGTGCAGCCGGTTGTACTGGTCCTGGCCGATCACCAGGAACACCTGCGCATCGGCCAGGCTGTCCTGGAGTTCGCGCACGGTGTCGATGGTGTAGCTCGGGCCGTCACGGTCGACCTCGGTGGTGTTCAGCACGAAGCGGTCTTCACCATCGATGGCCAGACCCACCATCGCAGCCCGATCGAGGGCATCGGCCAGGCGACGTGCGCCCGGCCCGGACGCCTTCTGCCACGGCCGGCCCGCCGGGATCCAGTGCAGCTCGTCCAGCTTGAGCGTCACGAGCGCACACCGGGCCAGCGCCAGGTGCGCATTATGAACGGGATCGAAACTGCCCCCGTACAGGCCGATGCGCATGAGCGGCAATCCTCGGGCGATGTGGCGTCAGGCCTCGGCGGGCGCGCCGGGCTCGGTCCAGCGGCGCGGACGCAGGAAGTCCTGGTACAGCCGGGCCTCGGGTGTCCCCTGCGCCGGATGCCAGTCATAGCGCCAGCGCACCACCGGCGGCATCGACATCAGGATCGATTCGGTCCGCCCGCCGGACTGCAGGCCGAACAGGGTGCCGCGGTCCCAGACGAGGTTGAACTCGACGTAGCGGCCACGCCGGTAGGCCTGGAAGTCGCGTTCGGCCTCGGTGTAGCGCTGATCGCGCCGGCGCTGGACGATGGGCAGGTAGGCGCCCAGGAAGGCGTCGCCCACGCTGCGCGTCATGGCAAACCCGAAGTCTGCATCGCCCTCGTTGAAGTCGTCATAGAAGATGCCGCCCACGCCGCGCGGCTCCTGGCGGTGCTTCAGATAGAAGTACTCGTCGCACCAGCGCTTGAAGCGGGGGTATTTGTCGCTGCCGAACGGGGCCAGGGCTGCTTCGCAACTACGGTGGAAATGCACCGCGTCCTCCTCGACCCCGTAGTAGGGCGTGAGGTCCATGCCGCCGCCGAACCAGGTGACGGGCTCCCGCCCCGCCGGCAGCGCGGCCAGCATGCGCACGTTCATGTGCACGGTCGGCACATGGGGATTGCGCGGGTGCAGCACCAGCGACACGCCCATGGCCTCGAACGGCGCGCCGGCCAGCTCCGGCCGGTGCTGCGTCGCCGACGGTGGCAGCTGGGGCCCCTTGACGTGCGAGAAGTTGCAGCCGCCCCGCTCGAAGAGCCCGCCCTCTTCGACCAGGCGCGACACGCCGTCGCCCTGCAGTCGCTCGCCGGGCGCGCGTGTCCAGGCGTCGCGCACGAAGGGCTGCCCGTCGGCCGCCTCAAGTGCGGAGATGATGCGGTCCTGCAGGCCCAGCAGGTAGGTACGAACGTCCTGGGTGTCCATGGGGTTCAGTCGATGCGCAGAGCGAGTCGGAGCCGGTTCATCGCTTGATCGCCCGATGGCCGATGTCGTTGCGGAACTGCATGCCGTCGAAGTGCACGCCCTGCAGCACCTGGTAGGCGCGCTGCTGCGCCGTACGCACCGAATCGCCCAGTGCCGTCACGCACAGCACCCGCCCGCCGGTCACGCTGGTGCGGCCGTCCTGGGTGGTGGTGCCGGCGTGGAAGACCATCGCGTCGGCCTGCTCGGGCGGCAGTCCGGTCACGACGTCGCCCTTGCGCGGCTGCAGCGGGTAGCCTGCGGCCGCCATCACGACACCCAGCGCCACCCGGCGGTCCCATTGCAGCTCGATGCGGTCGAGCGTGCCGTCGGTCGCGGCCAGCAGCACGTCCAGCAGGTCGGTCTTCAGACGCATCATGATCGGCTGGGTTTCGGGGTCGCCCATGCGGCAGTTGAACTCGAGCGTCTTGGGCACGCCCTGTTCGTCGATCATCAGCCCGGCGTACAGGAAGCCGGTGAACGGAATGCCGTCACGCGCCATGCCGGCAACGGTCGGCAGGATGATCTCCTGCATCGCCTTGGCATGCACGTTGGGTGTGACCACCGGCGCAGGCGAGTACGCTCCCATGCCACCGGTGTTGGGCCCGAGGTCACCGTCAAGCAGCCGCTTGTGGTCCTGGCTGGTGGCCAGCGCCACGACGTTCTTGCCGTCGCACATGACGATGAAGCTGGCTTCCTCGCCGCGCAGGAACTCCTCGATCACCACCCGCGCGCCGCCGGCGTTGTGCTGCACGCCGAGCTTGTTGTCGAGCAGCATCCAGTCGACGGCCTCGTGCGCTTCTTCGAGCGTGGTGGCCACCACCACACCCTTGCCGGCCGCCAGGCCATCGGCCTTGATGACGATCGGTGCGCCCATGGCATCGACGTAGGCATGGGCTGCCGCCGCGTCGGTGAAGGTTTCGTAGGCCGCGGTGGGAATGCGGTGGCGGCGCATGAAGTCCTTGGCGAACGCCTTGGAGCTTTCAAGCTGGGCCGCCGCCTGCGTGGGGCCGAAGATGCGCAACCCGCGCGCGCGGAAGACGTCGACCACGCCGGCCGCAAGCGGCCCTTCCGGCCCCACGACGGTGACACCGATCTTCTCGGCCTGGGCGAAGTCGGCGAGTTCGGCCGGCGAGCTCAGGTCAACGTTGCGCAGCCGGGAGTCCAGTGCCGTGCCGCCGTTGCCAGGCGCCACGAACACCGTCTGGACCTTGGGCGACTGGGCCAGTTTCCAGGCCAGCGCGTGTTCGCGCCCGCCCGATCCGATGACAAGGACCTTCATTCGTTGATCACCGCGTTGTGATAGACCTCCTGGACGTCGTCCAGGTCCTCGAGGACGTCCAGGATCTTCTGCATGCGCACGGCATCGTCGCCGGACAACTCGACCGTGTTCTCGGCCCGCATGGTGACCTCGGCCACCTCGGGCTTCAGACCGGCGGACTCCAGGGCCTCCTTGACGGCCTCGAAGTCGCCCGGCGCACACACGACCTCGATCGCGCCGTCGTCGTCAGTGATCACGTCCTCGGCGCCGGCTTCCAGCGCCACCTCCATGACCTTGTCTTCACTGGTGCCCGGGGCGAACACGAACTGCCCGCAGTGCTTGAACTGGAAGGCCACCGAGCCGTCGGTGCCCAGGTTGCCGCCATGCTTGCTGAACGCATGCCGGACCTCGGCCACGGTGCGCACCCGGTTGTCGGTCATCGTGTCGACGATGATCGCAGCCCCCCCGATGCCATAGCCCTCATAGCGGATTTCCTCGTAGCTCACGCC
>CBFGPV010000163.1:0-9542 GCA_965650765.1 uncultured Burkholderiales bacterium | reverse complement strand
GGGGAGTTTCCGTGCCAACGGAAACCGAGCACTCGGGGGTGGCCTTTTCTTTGGTCCCTTTATTTTGGCCACGCAAAAGAAAGGGACTCGCCCGCCGGGGCGAACTCCCGGCTCGCCCCGCCAGGGGCGAAACACAGCGCCACCCGGCACAGCCGCGCCACGCCACAGCACACCCTCTCCCCAATCCTCTAACGGCGCCACAAAACGACATCGAAGCGACTCGAAGCACACCCATCCCGTTCACAAAAGCGAAGGGATCGACCCGCTGCGACCGACCCCTCAAGCTGCGCGCGGCACCAGTGTCAGGCGTGCAGTCACCGCGGCTGCGCCCGGCTCGCGCACGCAGGCCACCCAATGCCCCTCGCCCACCTCCACCATCTCGGGCGCGCCTGCAACGGGCACGCCGGCGTCGAACCACTCACGGCCCTCGATCGCCTGGGGCCCGATCATCTGCCGATGCCTGAGACGAAAGCCTGCGTCGCCCAGCGGTTCCAGCCGGGGGGCCGCGGCCAGCAAGGCGCGCGTGTACGGATGGGCCGGACGATCGAACAGGGCATCGCGCGGCGCCAGTTCAACCACGTGGCCTCGATGCATCACCGCCACACGGTCGGCGATGCTCTCGACCACCCCCAGGTCGTGCGACACGAACAGACAGGCAAACCCATGCCGTGCCTGCAGCTGACGCAACAGATCGAGCACCTGCTTCTGCACGGTGGCATCGAGCGCCGACACCGGCTCGTCGGCCACGACCACCTGCGGCCCGGGAATCACGGCGCGCGCGATCGCCACGCGCTGGCGCTGTCCGCCCGAAATCTGGTGCGGCAGGCGGTCGGCCAGCTCGGCGGGCAAGCCCGCTTCCTGCAGCAGCGCCAGCGCACGACGGCGGCGTTCGGCGGCATCCAGGCGGCGGTCGTGCCGCAGCGGCTCGGCCACGATGTCGACCAGCCGCATGCGCGGGTCGAGCGAGGAGTACGGGTCCTGGAACACGATCTGCACGGCGCGCTGAAAGCGCATGCGCCGCGCCCGGTCGAAGGTGGCGACGTCCTCGCCCTCGAACAGCAGGCTGCCGCCGCTGGGCCGCGCCAGCTGGGTGAGCACCCGCGCCACGGTCGTCTTGCCCGAACCCGACTCGCCGACCACGGCCAGCGTCTCGTGGGCATGCAGGGCCAGGCTCACGCCTTTGACCGCATCGACCGGTGCGGCCTTGCGAAACCACTGGCGCGGCCCGGCAAAGCTCACCCGCAGATGGCTGGTCTCGACCACCGGCCGGCCGGTGGGCAGGCTGCGTGCGGGCTGGCGCGACGGCAGCGCGTCGAGCAGCCGGCGCGTGTAGGCCTCACGCGGACGCAGCAGGATGTCTTCGGTGCGTCCCGACTCGATCACGCGGCCGGCCTGCATCACCACCACACGGGTGGCGCGTTCGGCGACCAGGGCCAGGTCATGGCTGATCATCAGCACGGCCGTACCCGAGGCCTGTGTCAGCTCGCCCATCAGGTCGAGCACCTCGCGTTGCACCAGCATGTCCAGCGCCGTGGTGGGCTCGTCGGCGATCAGCAGCCGGGGCCGCGGCAGCATCACCGAGGCCAGCATGATGCGCTGACGCATCCCGCCCGAGAACTCGTGCGGGTAGGCCTGCAGGCAGCGCAGTGGGTCGGCCACCTTCACCCGGCGCAGCATCTCGATGCACCGCTCGCGGATCTCGCGTTCGCCAAGACGGGTGTGCAGGCGCAGCGCCTCGGCCATCTGGTCGCCGATGCGCAGCGCCGGGTTCAGCGACACCAGCGGCTCCTGGAAGACCATGCCGATGCGTGCGCCACGCACCTCGCGCCATTGCGCGGGGGTCAGGCCCGCCATCGAGCGCCCTTCGAAGCGGATGTCGCCTCCCGCCACACGGGCACCGTCGGGCAGCAGCCCCAGCACGGCACGTGCGGTGAGGCTCTTGCCGCTGCCCGACTCGCCCACGATGGCCACCACTTCACCGGCGGCCACCTCGACACTGGCGCCGCAGACCGCGGGCCGGCCTTCGCCGAAGACCACATCCAGGCGCTCGATGTTCAGCAGGGCGGCGCCCGGTTCATTCACGGACTCGTTCATCGGATTCACGTTCATTGCCCCTGCATGCGAGGATCGGCCCAGTCGCGCACCGCGTCGCCGAACAGGTTGACACCCAGCAGCGCCACCGAAATGCACAACCCCGGCAGCACGCCAAGCCACGGGGCCTCCTCGATGGTTGCCCGGCTGTCGGCAAGCATGCCGCCCCAGCTCGGTGCCGGCGGCGGCACGCCCAGCCCCAGGAAGCTCAGCGCACTCTCGGACAGCAGCACCCAGCCGAACATCGAGGTCGTCAGCACCGTCAGCGGCGGCACGCAAGCCGGCAGCACGTGGCGCACCAGCGTGTACAGCCCGGAGTTGCCCATGGTGCGCGAGGCCTCGACGTACTCTTTCTCGCGGATCGACAGCACGCTGCCACGCACCACACGCACAACCGACGGCAGGAAGGCCAGCGCCAGCGCCATCACCACGCCCCAGCGGCTCGGCCCGAACGTGGCGATGATCGCCAGCGCGAACAGCAGTCCGGGAAAGGCCAGCAGCACGTCGTTGAACGCCATGAACACGGTGTCGAACCAGCCGCGGGCATAGCCGGTCAGCGTGCCCAGCACCGCCCCGGCCGTCACCGCCAGCAGCACCGTGACCACACTGACCGACACGCTCGTGGCCGCACCGGCCAGCAGGCGGCTGAGCACGTCGCGGCCCAGGTCGTCGGTCCCCAGCCAGTGCTGGGCGGAAGGCGCCGCCATGCGGGCCATGAAATCGGGGGCATTGGGGTCGGCCGGCTGCCACACGCTGCCGACCAGGGCCGCGGCCATGACAAGCGCCAGCAACACGCCGCCCACCACCGCATTGGGGCGCCGCCGCAGCAGACGCGCAAGACGGGACATGGTTTTCACAAGGTCACCCGCGGGTCGAAGAGAGGATAGGCGAGGTCCACCACCAGGTTGACCACGGCATAGACGAAGGCGATGAACATCAGGCAGCCCTGGATGACGGGGTAGTCGCGCGCATAGATCGCATCGACCAGCAGACGGCCCAGTCCGGGCAACGTGAACACGGTCTCGACCACGGCCGCACCGCCCAGCAGATTGCCCAGGATGAGGCCGATCAGCGTCCAGGTGGGCGCAAACGCGTTGGGCAGGGCATGGCGGAACAGCACCGAGCGCTCGCTTGCGCCCTTGGCGCGGGCATGGGTGATGTACTCGAGCCGCAGGACATCCACCGTGCTGGCCCGGGCCATGCGCGCGATGGTGCCGGTCTCGACCAGCACCAGCGTGAGCACCGGCAGCGCCATGACCTGCAGGGCGGCCCAGGCGTCCTCGCCAAAGGGCACATAGCCCACCACGGGCACCCACTGCAGCACCATGCCGAACACCAGCAGCAGCATCAGGCCCAGCCAGAAGCTCGGGATGGACAGCAGTGCCGTCGACAGCCCCACCACCGCCAGGTCCGGCCAGCGGTTCTGGCGCCATGCAGCCAGCAACCCCAGCGGCACGGCCAGCACAGCGGCCAGGCCCACGGCCACCAGCACGATCAGCGCGGTGACCTGGAAGCGGTCCCAGATCAGGGCCGCCACGGGCAGTTGCGTCGAGATCGACAGGCCGAACTCCCCTGTGACCATCTGCGCCAGCCAGCGACCGAACTGCACCGCCACCGGCTGATCCAGGCCGAGCCGCTGGCGCAGGTCCGCCACGGCGGCGGGGTTGTCGACATCACCCAGCAGGATCTGGACCGGGTCGCCGGGGATCGACCGGATCAGCACGAACACGATCACGCTGACCATCAGCAGCGACAGCAGCGCCATCGCCACACGCTTGAGCAGAAAGTGGAGCATGGCAGCGACTCAGGGGGTGGCCAGCTTCACGCCCCACAGCCTTTCCTTGCCGGCGGCCCATGACTTGTAGCCGCTGACACGCTGGGTGTGCGCAAATTCGTCGGTCGAGTTGAACAGCATCACCAGCGGCACGTCCTCGAGCATCATGCGGTGCAGTCGGTCGAAGATGGCCTGGCGCTGCGGACGCTCGGCCACCTTGAAGCTCTCGTCGAGCAGGGCCAGCGCCTGCGGGTTGTCCCAGACCTTGCGCGGCTGGGTGTCCTTGGGGCCGGCCATCGATTCGAAAGCCAGTGCCGGGTCCAGGCGTGCCGAGTAGCCGAAGGCCATCACCTGGTACTGCCCCTTGGTGTATCGCTCGAGCTGCGCGCCCCACTCCAGCACCTCCAGCTCCAGGTTCAGCCCGGCCTGCCTGGCCATGGCCTGCGCGATCAGCGCGGCGTTGTACATGTCCCCGTAGCGCTTGTTGGTCATCAGCTTGATGGGTGCGCCGGCATAGCCTGCTTCCTTGAGCAGGGCACGTGCGCGCTCGACGTCGGTCTTGTGGCCCTCCCGCTGCACGGCACCGTAGTAGGCGCTGGTCTTGGGCACGATGGATGCGTTGGCGGGCGCAGCATCACCCGTGACGACCTTGACCAGCTGGTCCACGTCGATCGCCAGGGCCAGCGCGCGGCGGATGCGCACATCCTTGAGCACGGGGTCGCGTGTCTGCAGCAGCAGGGTCGTGGTCGAGTTCGTCAGGTGCCCGCCCAGCACGATGCCGGGCTTGCGGGCCAGGTCCTGGCGCGACTCGCGGCTCAGGTAGGGCAGTACGTCGACATCGCCACGCTGCAAGGCGGCCTTGGCCACCGCCTCGTCCGGGATGAAGACAAACCGCACCCCGTCCACGTGCACCGTCTTGTTGCCGGTGTAGCCATCGCGCTCGCCGTCGCGCGGCTTGTAGTCGGCGAACCGCTTGAGCTCGATGTACTGCCCGCGCCGCCAGTCCCGGATGGTGAAGGGCCCGGTGGCCACCGGCGCCTTCCATGAGCCGTCGGCATTGATCGAATCGCGGTGCAGGATCGCGCCGCCGCCGCACTGCACGGCCGCCATCTCGGTCAGGAACATGGCATTCGGTACGCTGAGGCGGAAGTCCACGGTACGCGCATCGCGTGCCACCACGTCCTCGATCTTGCTGCGGCCGCGGCCGTCGAACTGCGACAGGCACTGCCAGCCAGTGGCCGGGTCGAGGTAGCGCTTCCAGGTCCAGACCACATCAGCGGCCGTGAGCAGCGCGCCGTTGTGGAACTTCACGTCGGGCCGCAGCGTGAAGGTGTAGCCCAGGCCGTCGCGCGAGACCTCGACCTTGTCGGCCAGCATCGGGCCGACCGATCCGTCCTCGCGATGCGCCACCAGACCTTCGACCAGGTGCTGCAGCACGGTGTCCGAATTGCTGTCGCGGTTGACACCGGGGTTGACCCCGCGGATGTCGGCATTCATGGCCACGCGGATCACGTTGCCGGTGTCGGTCTGGGCCAGGGCCGGGCCGGTGGCGCCGATCCACAGGGCCGCCAGGCCGGTGACAGCCCGCGAGATGGAGGGATGGGTCATGGTGTGTCTCCTGCCGGATATGGGACTTACAGCGTGTATTCGGTGTAGCGGTGCTCGGCGAACGGTGTGGGCGCAATCCACATGCGGCGCGCGGCGGGCTCCATCACGATGGTGGCCACGGTGGCCGAGGTGGCCCCGCCGGGCCCGGCGCTCGGGCTGCGGCAGACGGCACGCGGCGCACCGAAACGATCGGACAGCGCCGCGATCACGTCCTCGCGGGTGATGCTTCCTCCACGCGCCAGCTGCGCCTGCAGGGCCTGCGTGACGCGGCGGTCGCGATACAGCGAGTCGGGCGAGGTCTCCAGGCTGCGGTCATGCACCCGCGCCAGCGCGCCGGGGGTCTTGAAGTGGTTGGCATGCACGATCAGGCCGTGTTCGGGCATCTGCCAGAAGACCTCGCCCGGGCAGGTCTCCAGGCTCACGGCCTCGCCCTGTGCATCACTCACGATGATGTTGTTGGACACCGTGCGTTCGCTGCGGAACACCACCGACAGTGCCTGGGCAAGGAGGGTCGACTTCAGGATGGCCCGACGGATCAGCGGCAGCGGCACGCCCGCGCGGCTGCCGTCCTGCGCCGACTTGAGGAAGTTCCCGGTGGTGGCGATGCCATGCTCGTTGAAGCCCGCGCGTGCCAGCATGCCCGCCTCGACGAAGGTCAGCATGGCCGGGCCGTCGGCAGGCCGCACACGCAGAACCACACCCAGCGCGGCACTCTCGACACGCCAGTCCCAGTTCTGCGCATGGATCAGCCGGCCATCGCGGCTGGCCTCGGGCAGCACCACGACACCGGTGCAGCCGTCCGGCGGTTCCGTGGCACTGAGCCTGTCGTGCGCATAGAGCAGTTCGCTGCGCGCATTGAGCGCCACGATGTCCTCGACTGGCACCTCGGCGCCGCGCGCGACCCCTTCGATCTCGGCCAGCGAGCCGGGGTCATAGGCGGCGATGCGCGGGACGAATTGCGCGGCCAGCACACGGGTGCGGGCCCAGTCGAGGCCGACCTTCTCGTACGCGGCACGGTAGGTGGCCAGGCTTTGGGCGATGCGCTCTCCGGCCAGGCGACCGTACTGGTGGCCACAATCGGCCGGGCTGCCTTCCAGATCGATCAGCGGAAAGGCGTCAGGGGCTTGCAGACTCATGATGGGCTCGGTTCTCAGCATTGGTGAACGAACTTGGTGGTGAGGTAGCTGTCCAGGCCCTCGATGCCTCCCTCACTGCCGTAGCCGCTTTCCTTCACGCCCCCAAAGGGCGTTTCCGGCGACGACACGGCAAAGGCATTGAAGGACAACATGCCCGTCTCCAGCTCGTTGGACAGGCGCAGCATCGCACGTGCATCGTGCGTGAAGGCATAGGCCGCCAGGCCGTAAGGCAGACGGTTTGCCTCGACGATCGCATCCTCGATGCGATCAAATGGCGCAATGGTGGCCACCGGACCGAACGGCTCCTCATTGAGCAGGGCGCAATGCATGTCAGCTTCGGTGACGACGGTCGGTGCGTGGAACCAACCTTCGGACTCCAGCCGGTTGCCGCCGAACAGCACGCGCGCACCGCGCCCGCGCGCATCAGCCACGAGGCGTTCGACCGCGGCCAGCCGGCGCGGATTGGCCAGCGGCCCCATCTGCGACGTCGACAGTGCACCATCGCCCACACGCAGATTGCGCGCGACGTCGACATACGCATCCACGAAGCGTCGGTACAGCCCGCGCGCCACCAGGAAGCGTGTGGGAGACACGCAGATCTGGCCGGCATTGCGATGCTTGGTCTGAGCGGACAGCCGGGCGGCCGCGATGGCGTCGGCATCGTCGAGCACCAGCACTGGCGCATGCCCGCCCAGCTCCATCGTGAGCCGCTTGACGCCGCCGGCCGCCAGCGCCGCCATCTGCTTGCCCACCGCCGTCGACCCGGTGAACGACAGCTTGCGGATCACGGGTGAAGCCACCAGCCGGGCCGACACCTCGGCCGGGTCGCCCATCACCACCTGCAGCACACCGGCCGGCAGGCCGGACTCCTCCAGGGCCTGGGCCAGATACAGGCAGGCACTGGGCGTTTCTTCGGACGGCTTGATGATGCACACGCAGCCCGCAGCCAGGGCACCCGCCACCTTGCGCGCCGGTGTGACGACCGGGAAGTTCCATGGCGTGAAGGCCGCCACCGGGCCAACGGGTTCACGCAGCACCGTCATGCGGTGGCGGGGGTCACCGGGCACCACCCGGCCATAGGCCCGACGGCCTTCTTCGGCATACCACTCGAACACCTCGACCGCACGGGCCACTTCACTGCGCGCCTCGGCCAGCAGCTTGCCCTGCTCGGCCGTGATGGCCTGCGCGATGGCGTCACTGCGAGACTCGACCCACAGTGCCGCGCGGCGCAGCACGCGCGAGCGGTCCAGCGGCGCGGTGGCACGCCAGGCGGGCTGAGCCTTCGCGGCGGCACACAGGGCCTCGTCGAGGTCGTCGACACTGGCATGCTGCACACGGCCGATCGGCACGGCCGCCGCCGGGGTCCAGACCACGGTGTGACCCGCGCCGCGACCTTCACGCCACACCCCGCCGATCCATTGGCGCAAGCGTCGGCCATCCTCGGCCAAGAAGGCGGGCGCCGTCTTCCACGGCATCGCCGCGGGCGTCACGGCTGCACCTCGCGGATGCCGTCAGCCACGGTCTGCACCATGCGATCGACCTGCGCACGTTCGATCACCAGTGGCGGCGACATCACAATGGTTTCGCCGACCGCACGCACCAGCACACCACGCTCGAAGGCATGGGCCGCCACGGCCTGCGCATGCGCGCCGACCCGGCTCGGCCAGGACTGCAGTTCGATGGCGGCCAGCAAGCCGATGTTGCGGATGTCGACGATGCCGGCCTCACCCTTGAGTGCGTGCACCGCCTGGCCCAGCACCACCCCCTGCTCGGCGGCTCGCTGCGCCAGCCCTTCGGCCGCATGCACCGCCAGGGTGGCCAGCGCCGCCGCACAGGCCAGCGGGTGACCGGAGTTGGTGTAGCCGTGGGCAAACTCGACCGCATCCTCGGCACCATTCATGAAGGCCTGGTGCACATGCTCACGCACGATCACCGCACCCATCGGCACGGCCGCGTTGGTGAGCGCCTTGGCGGTGGTCATCAGGTCGGGCACCACGTCGAAGTGGTGGGCCGCAAAGGCATGGCCCAGGCGCCCGAAGCCGGTGATGACCTCGTCAAAGATCAGCAGGATGCCGTGCCGGTCGCAGATCTCGCGCAGGCGGCGCAGGTAGCCCACCGGCGGCGGCAGCACGCCCGTCGACCCCGCCACCGGCTCGACGATCACGGCCGCCACGGTGGCGGGGTCATGCAAGGCCAGCAAGGTTTCCAGTGCGTCGGCTCGCTCCACGCCGTGTTCGGGCAGGCCGTGCGAAAACGCATTGCGCTGCAGGTCGTGGGTGTGCGGAAGATGGTCCACCCCGGGCAGCAGCGGGCCGAAGGCGCTGCGGTGCTTGCCGATGCCTCCCACCGACAACCCACCGAAGTTCACGCCGTGGTAAGAGCGCTCCCGCCCGATGAGCCGGAAGCGCCCGGCCTGTCCACGGGCCCGGTGATAGGCCAGGGCCATCTTGAGCGCCGTGTCGACCGACTCCGAGCCGGAGTTGGTGAAGAACACATGGTTCATGTCGGCCGGCGCCAACGCCGCCACCTGCTCGGCCAGCCGGAAGGCATCAGGATGCGACAGCGTGAAGCTCGAGGCGTAGTCCAGCCGGTCGATCTGCGCCTTCATCGCTGCGGCGATGGCCGGGTGGCCGTGGCCCGCATTGACACACCACAGCCCGGCGATGCCGTCCAGGATCTCGCGGCCCTGGCTGTCGGTGTAGTACATGCCTCGCGCACCGACCAGCATCTGTGGCTGACGCTTGAACTTGCGATTGGGAGTGAACGGCATCCAGTACGCCTGCAGCGTGGCGGCGTCCGGTTGCGAGTGTGGGGTGGATGGCATCTTCGGTCAGGGGTGAGGCCCACAGGAGGGGCGATGACCGAAGACTATGCGTGTGCATTGTTTTATTCAACGCACAAGAACATTATTTGCAGGGGGCAGAAAACAATGC
>CBFGPV010000162.1:0-9716 GCA_965650765.1 uncultured Burkholderiales bacterium | reverse complement strand
CATCAGCGTGATGAAGATCATCCAGAAGCACAGGCCGCGCAGCGGGAAGCGGAAGTACACCACCGCAAATGCCGACAGCAGCGAGATGGCGATCTTGCCGATGGCGATCACCAGTGCGCTGACCAGGCTGACCCACAGCATGGGCAGGGCCGCGGGCAGCTTGCTGCCCATGCTGGTCTCGCCGCCGAACAGCGCCACCCGGTAGGTGGCGATCAGGTCGTCGCCCGGCAGCAGCGGCATGGGCACGCTCTGGGCGATCTCGCGCGAGGTGTGGGTGGATGCCACGAAGGTCAGGTAGACCGGAAAGGCCACCACGATCACGCCCAGCACCAGGATGAGGTGCGAGATGAAGGTGATGCCCGGGCGTCGTTCAATCATGGGAGGGCTCCATCAGTACTGCACCTTCTTCTCGACAAAGCGGAACTGCACCACGGTGAGTGCGATGACGATGGCCATCAGCACCACCGACTGTGCGGCCGAGCCGCCCATGTCCAGCGCCTTGAAGCCGTCGTAGTAGACCTTGTAGACCAGGATGGCCGTCGACTTGCCCGGCCCGCCGTGCGTGGCCGCATCGACGATGGCAAAGGTGTCGAAAAAGGCGTAGACGATGTTGATGACCAGCAGGAAAAAGGTCGTCGGCGAGAGCAACGGGAACACGATGGTCCAGAAGCGTCGCCAGGGCGAGGCACCGTCGATCGCCGCCGCCTCGATCAGCGAACGCGGGATGGACTGCAGCCCGGCCAGGAAAAACAGGAAGTTGTAGGAGATCTGCTTCCACACCGCGGCCATGACGATCAGCGCCATCGCGTGGTCGGGATCCAGCAGGTGGTTCCACTGGATGCCCACGAACTGCAGCCAGTACGACACCACCCCCATCGGCGAGGCGAACAGGAACAGCCACAACACGCCGGCCACGGCCGGTGCCACGGCATAGGGCCAGATCAGCAGCGTCTTGTAGACCGCAGCGCCTCGCATCACGCGGTCGGCCATCACCGCCAGCAGCAGCGCGATCGACAGCCCGCTTGTGGCCACCAGCACCGAAAACACGGCCGTGGTGCGGAACGAGGCCAGGTAGGACTCGTCGGCAAACAGCCGCTCGAAGTTCTCCATGCCGACGAATTCGACGGACGTGCCGAAGGCGTCCTGCTGCAGCACGCTCTGGTACAGCGCCTGCGTGGCAGGCCAGAAGAAGAAGACCAGGATCACTGCCATCTGCGGTGCGATCAGCACCCAGGGCAGCCAGGTCGATTTGAACCGGACGCGCTTTTCCATGAACTTCAGGGTTCCCTAAAACGGCAGACGGGTTGCCAACCTCGGGGTCGGCAACCCGCTGCTCACACCAGGCCGATCAGAGCTTGGCCGACTTCTCGAAACGCTCCAGCTGCTCGTTGCCGCGCTTGATCGCGGCCTCCAGCCCTTCGGTGGCGCTCTTGCGACCCGCCCAGACCTGCTCGAGCTCCTCGTCGATGATGGTGCGGATCTGCACGAAGTTGCCCAGGCGGATGCCGCGCGACTTGTCGGTGGTCTTGCGGATCATCTGCGTGACCGACACGTCGGTGCCCGGGTTCTGCTTGTAGAAGCCGGACTTCTCGGTCAGCTCGTAGGAGGCGATCGTGACGGGCAGGTAGCCGGTGCGCTGGTGGCTCTTGGCGGCTTCATCGGCACGCGACAGGAAGGCGAAGAACGAGGCCACGCCCTTGTACTCCTCGGCCTTCTTGCCCGACATGACCCACAGGCTCGCGCCACCGATCACGGTGTTCTGCGGTGCGCCTGCGACGTCAGGGTAGTAGGGCAGGGGGGCGATGCCGGCAGCGAACTTGGCGTTGCGCTTGATGTTGCCGTACAGCGCCGACGAGCCGGTGGTCATCGCGCATTCGCCCGAGACGAAGGTCGCGTCGGCCGCATTGCCCCGGCCCTTGTAGATGAACAGGCCCTGCTTGGCCATGTTGGCCAGGTTCTCGATGTGGCGCACATGCAGCGGCGTGTTGAACGCCAGGCGGGCCTTGGTGCCGCCAAAGCCATTGTTCAGCGTGGCGAACAGCGTGTTGTGCCAGGCCGAGAAGCTCTCGAGCTGGGTCCAGCTCACCCAGCTGGTCGTGAACGGGCACTTGTGGCCGGCGGCCTTGAGCTTGGCGGCGGCCAGGGCCACTTCGGGCCAGGTCGACGGTGCCTTTTCGGGGTCGAGGCCGGCGGCCTTGAAGGCATCCTTGTTGTAGTGGAAGACGGTGGTCGAGCTGTTGAACGGGAAGCTCAGCATCTGCCCGTTCGGTGCGGTGTAGTAACCGGCCACGGCGGGCACGTAGGCGTTCTGGTCGAACTTCAGGCCGGCGTTTTTCATGACCTCGGCCACCGGGCGGATGGCACCCTTGGAGGCCATCATCGTGGCGGTGCCGACCTCGAACACCTGCAGGATGTGGGGCGCGTTGCCGGCGCGGAAGGCGGCAATGGCGGCCGTCATCGATTCGTCATAACTGCCCTTGAAGGTGGGCACGATCTTGTAATCCTTCTGGCTGGCGTTGAAGTCGCGGGCCAGGTCGTTGACCCACTCCCCCAGGGCGCCGCCCATGGAATGCCACCATTGAACTTCCACCTGGGCCTGAGCAGGCGAGGACAGGGCAAAGGCCAGGGCTGCGCACGACAGTGCGGAAAATTTCGATTTCATGACGACTCCGTGAAAGGTCTGCGGTTGTTAAACCCGCGAAGGCTAGTGCCGTTTTGTGACAGGGCTGTTTCTGTCATGAACGGTACGCCCGGGCAACCGGGTATTTCCTATTGTTTGCCCGCCGTCAACGACACACGTCGCACCATTGAGGTGCCCGTGCACCGACGCCGGGGCGCGACTGTAACCGCAAGTTGCCGGCCCGGCCATGCCTGCCCGGAAGCCCTCGCACAGCCCTTGGCGCCGTCCGGTCTGCTGCACTGCGGTACGATTCGCCTTCAAGCGCACACCCTGTCGCCCCACGCGCCTGGAGCCCATGAACGCACCGCTCCCCCTGAAAGACCTTGCCACTGCAGCAGGCCACGAGACCGCCGCCCCCCGGCTGCGGGAGATCCCTTACAACTACACCTCGTTCTCCGACCGCGAGATCGTGATCCGCATCCTCGGCTCCCGGGCCTGGGAATTGCTGAATCGCCTGCGCGAGGAGCGCCAGACCGGCCGCTCCGCCCGCATGCTCTATGAAGTGCTGGGCGACATCTGGGTCGTGCAGCGCAATCCCTACCTGCAGGACGACCTGCTGGACAACCCCAAGCGGCGCCGCCTGCTGATCGACGCGCTGGACCACCGGTTGCGCGAGATCGAGCGCCGGCGTTCTGCGCCGGGCGAGCCGGGCGACAGCTCGGCATCGCGGGACGCCATGGTGGGCGAGCTGCTGAGCGCGGCGCGCGCCGCGGTCGAGTCCTTCGCACGCCAGTTCGACCTGATGGGCGAGCTGCGCCGGCGCACCGTGCGTGTGCTGGGCCGTGTCACCGCCCGCGATAACATCAAGTTCGACGGCCTCAGCCGCGTCTCGCACGTGACCGATGCCACCGACTGGCGTGTCGAATACCCGTTTGTCGTGCTGACGCCCGACACCGAAGCCGAGATGGCGGCCCTGGTCAAGGGCTGCATCGAGCTGGGCCTGACCATCATTCCGCGCGGCGGCGGCACCGGTTACACCGGCGGCGCCGTCCCGCTGACCTGGCAGTCGGCGGTGATCAACACCGAAAAGCTCGAATCGATGACCGAAGTCGAGCTGGTGTCGCTGCCCGGCCTGGACGACCCGGTGCCGACCATCTGGACCGAAGCCGGCGTGGTCACCCAGCGTGTGGCCGACGCCGCCGAGCGCGCCGGCTACGTCTTTGCCGTCGACCCGACCTCGGCCGAGGCCTCCTGCGTGGGCGGCAACGTTGCGATGAACGCCGGCGGCAAGAAGGCGGTGTTGTGGGGCACGGCGCTGGACAACCTCGCCTCCTGGCGCATGGTCACCCCCGATGCGCAGTGGCTCGAGGTCGTGCGGCTCAACCACAACCGCGGCAAGATCCATGACGTCGAGGTGGCCAGCTTCGAGCTGCGCTACTTCGATGCGCAGGCCGGCAAGGTCGACTGGTCGCGCCCGGTTCGCACCGAACGGCTGGACATCCCCGGGCGCACCTTCCGCAAGGAAGGCCTGGGCAAGGATGTCACCGACAAGTTCCTGGCCGGGCTGCCGGGCATCCAGAAGGAAGGCTGCGACGGCCTGATCACCTCGTGCCGCTGGGTGGTGCACCGCATGCCCGCGCACACCCGCACCGTGTGCCTGGAGTTTTTCGGCAACGCGAAAGACGCCGTGCCCAGCATCGTCGAAATCAAGGACTTCATGTTCGAGGAGCAGCGCCGCGGCGGCGCCATCCTGGCCGGCCTGGAGCACCTGGACGACCGCTACCTGAAGGCGGTGGGGTATGCCACCAAGTCCAAGCGGCATGGTGGCGGCAACGGCGTGCCGAAGATGGTGCTGATCGGCGACATCGTCGGAGACGACCCGGACGTTGTCGCGCGGGCGGCCTCCGAGGTCGTGCGCCTGGCCAACAGCCGCTCGGGCGAGGGCTTCACCGCCGTGTCGGCCGATGCGCGCAAGAAGTTCTGGCTCGACCGCAAGCGCACTGCAGCGATCTCCAAGCACACCAACGCCTTCAAGATCAATGAAGACGTGGTGATCCCGCTGCCGCGCATGGGCGAGTACACCGAAGGCATCGAGCGCATCAACATCGAGCTCAGCCTGCGCAACAAGATCGCGCTGGCCGACGCGCTGGAGGCGTTTTTTGCCGAGGGCAACCTGCCGCTGGGCAAGACCGACGATGCCAGCGAGATCCCGAGCGCCGAACTCCTCGAGGACCGCGTGGCCCAGGCGCTGGCGCTGATCCGCGACGTGCGTGCCCAGTGGCAGCACTGGATGACCCACCTCGACCGGGTCCAGACCGAAGACGGCCCCGGCCAGGGACGCAGCTGGTTCGCGCAGCTCCAGGATCACTCCCTGCGCGCATCCTGGAAGGCGCAGATCCTCAAGCCGCTGCAGATGCTGTTTGCCGGCGCGGCCTTCCTGCCCATCATCGACCAGTGCAAGCGCATCCACAAGGAGGTGCTGCGCGGACGGGTGTGGGTGGCGCTGCACATGCATGCCGGCGACGGCAACGTGCACACCAACATCCCGGTCAACTCCGACAACTACGAGATGCTGCAGACGGCCCACGAGGCCGTGGGCCGCATCATGAAGCTGGCGCGCAGCCTGGACGGCGTGATCTCGGGCGAACACGGCATCGGCATCACCAAGCTCGAGTTCCTGAGCGATGACGAGATCCGCGACTTCACCGAATACAAGCGGCGGGTCGACCCGGAAGGGCGCTTCAACAAGGGCAAGCTGATGCGCGAGGCCGGCCTGTTCGCCGACCTCACCAATGCCTACACGCCCAGCTTCGGGCTGATGGGGCACGAGTCGATCATCATGCAGCAGTCCGACATCGGCGCCATCTCGGCCTCGATCAAGGACTGCCTGCGCTGCGGCAAGTGCAAGCCGGTGTGCGCGACCCATGTGCCGCGAGCCAACCTGCTGTACAGCCCGCGCAACAAGATCCTGGCCACCTCGCTGCTGATCGAGGCCTTCCTGTACGAGGAGCAGACACGCCGCGGCGTGTCGATCAAGCACTGGGGCGAGTTCGAGGACGTGGCCGACCACTGCACGGTGTGCCACAAGTGCGTCACGCCCTGCCCGGTGAAGATCGACTTCGGCGACGTGTCGATGAACATGCGCAACCTGCTGCGCAAGATGGGCCAGAAGAGCTTCCGTCCCGGCAACAAGATGGCGATGATGATGCTCAACGCCACCAACCCCGAGACCATCAAGCTGCTGCGCACCGCGATGGTCGGCGTGGGCTTCAAGGCCCAGCGCCTGGCCAACGACGTGCTGCGCGGTATTGCACGCAAGCAGACGGCCAAGCCGCGCGCGTCGGTCGGCACCGCTCCCATCAAGGAGCAGGTGATCCACTTCATCAACAAGAAGCTGCCGGGCGGGCTGCCCAAGCGCACGGCGCGGGCCCTGCTGGACATCGAGGACAAGGACTACGTTCCCATCATCCGCAACCCGCAGACGACCACTGCCGAGACCGAGGCCGTGTTCTATTTCCCGGGCTGCGGGTCGGAGCGGCTGTTCTCGCAGGTTGGCCTGGCCACGCAGGCCATGCTCTGGCATGCCGGCGTGCAGACCGTGCTGCCGCCGGGTTACCTGTGCTGTGGCTACCCGCAGCGCGGCTCCGGGCAGTTCGACAAGGCCGAGAAGATCATCACCGACAACCGGGTGCTGTTCCACCGGGTTGCCAACACACTGAACTACCTCGACATCAAGACGGTGGTGGTGAGCTGCGGCACCTGCTACGACCAGCTCCAGGGCTATGACTTCGAGCAGATCTTCCCGGGTTGCCGCATCGTCGACATCCATGAGTACCTGCTCGAGAAGGGCATCAAGCTCGAGTCCAAGGGCGCCTACCTCTACCACGACCCCTGCCACAGCCCCATGAAGCAGCAGGAGCCGATGAAGACGGTCAAGGCCCTGCTGGGCGACCAGGTGGTCAAGAACGAGCGCTGCTGCGGCGAGTCGGGCACGCTGGGCGTGACCCGGCCGGACATCTCCACCCAGGTGCGATTCCGCAAGGAAGAAGAACTGCGCAAGGCCGAAGCCCAGATGCGCGCCAGCGGTGCCGTCGGCCAGAACGACAACCTGAAGATCCTGACCTCCTGCCCGAGCTGCCTTCAGGGTCTGAGCCGCTACGGCAATGACCTGAACAACGGCCTGCTCGAGGCCGACTACATCGTGGTCGAGATGGCGCGGCACATCCTGGGCGAGAACTGGATGCCCGACTATGTGAACCAGGCCAACGCCGGCGGCATCGAGCGGGTGCTGGTGTGAGTCTGGCTCAGGCGGGCGGCGGCCGGGATGGCCGCTGTCAGCCGGGCGACGAGCGCTCGATCCGGAAGTCCTGCGGCGCCTGGCCGGCCCGGTGCCGGGCGAGCACGGTCGCGAAGGTTTCTTCCCACCAGCGTGCCTGCACGATGGGGTCGAAGATGGGCGTGGGTGGCTTTGTGCCCCGGCCGGGCAGATGCTGCTCCAGTGTGGTGCGCCACCGTTCACGCCGGGCCGGGCTGCCGGCCCAGTCGGTGACCAGGTCCACATAGTCCTGACTGGTGCCTGCGATGCAGTCGCCCAGGCCGACTTCATGCAACAGCGCCAGGCCCACTCTGCCGGCCGGGCCCGCCCCGGCCATCGCGACTGCGGGAACGCCTTGCGCCAGTGTCTCCAGCAGCGTGGTGTGCCCGCCAGTGGGGGTGCTGTCGAGAAACAGGTCCGCCTGACGCAGCCGGGCGAGGTGGTCGGCCCAGGGCAGCTCCGGCGCAACCACTTCGCGCTCTGCAGGGTCGATTCCGCTGGATCTCAGTGCTTCCTGCCAGGCAGCCTCCAGTTGCCGATCGAGTCTGGCCCGCCAGAGCACGGTGTTCGGGCAGCGCCGCAGGATGGCCGACCACATCTCGGCGCACTCTCGCGAGAACTTGTACCCGCGATGAAAGGCGGCCATCACCAGCGCGTTGTCGGGCAGGCCAAGTGCGGCTCGCGCTGGCGCAGGGCCGATGCTCTCGAGCACACGCCCGAGTACCAGCGGCGAACTCGGCCATTCGATGATGGCCTCCTCCCAGTCACCGCGCCGCAACGGCGGGACGGTCAGGCGATCGACGACCGAATAGTCCACGAGGCTCGTGCCGTGCGGGTAGATCGAAGCGACCGCATTGATGACCAGGGGCACGGGCCGCAAGGCCAGCACCTCCGCAACGGGGGTCTGCTGGAAGGTACCTAGCGCCCAGAGGATGTCCACGTCCAGCTCACTCAAGGTGCGGGCAACGGCCTGTGGTGTCTGTCCTGGCATGTGAATCCACGAGGTGCATGCCGCGCGAACCATGTCGGTATGGTGATCGATGCCCGAGCCCAGGTAGACGCCTGTCAGATGGATCCTGCTGCGATCGAGAGCGGCCATCACCTCGCCGAGCAGGAGCGCCGTCGGATGTGTCCGAAACTCGCCCGACAGCGCTGCGACCCGGATCGCGCCCTGGGGACGGGCGGGTGAGGCGCGCCCCGTATGGATGGACCGGTCGCACGATGCGTGATCGGATGCAAATCTCGCCGTCAGTGCCGCGATCAGCCGGTCGTGCATGCCGAATGCAAATGCGTCAAACACCAGAGACCGATGCAACGGCACCCCGGCCCGCTGGCCCGCAATGGCCTCGAGCGCGGTGCGCAGCGCGACCTTGTATTCCCAGCGCCCCTGTTTCAGCGCAAATGCGCACAGCAAGGCCTGAATCTGGTGCGCGTCCCAGCCGATCCGAAGGATGTCGGCAAGCGCCAGGTCCGTCTCCTGGTCGGACAGCAGCCGCTGCCTGGACTCGAGCGGGACCTGGCGGATGACCGTGACTGATTGTTTCAGTTCGCCGCACGCCGCGAGACTGCACGCGAGCCCGAAGCGGACTTGCGCCGGGACCTCGGCCAGGCTGTGTTCGAGGTGTGCCACCAGTGACTGGAATCGCGGCATCGCAACGCGAAAGTCGGCACGAGCGAAAGCGAGGCAGGCCTCGTCAGCCAGCGTCTGCAGCGGGTGGGGCGACATCATGAGCGGGGCAAGCCTTGCGCAAGGAATGGGCGGCAGCCGATGATCGCTGACCCGGAGCCTCGGCGCACGCGGACCCGCGTCGCGTGGCACCGGCGAAACAGGACCGCGCCGTGCCTCACCGCCGGGAACTTGGGTGGTATTGTCATGCAGCTGCCGGCCCGGGAGTCGACCGGCCGAGCACACGAGCCGCAACGCCCCGGGTCGCGGCCAGGGTGCTGGCAGGTGTTCGCTCCGCGAGAATCGGACTTCGATGAAGAACCACGACGAGGTGCCCGGCTGATGGATACAAGGTCATGTGAACTGTGCCAGCAGCAAGGCGGCACCCTGATCGCTGCACATGCGTCCTGGCGGGTGGTCAGAGTGGACGACGTCGACTTCCCGGCCTTCTACCGGGTGATCTGGCGAGCGCACCTGGGAGAAATGACCGAACTGGAGCCTGGCGAGCGCAACCAGCTCCTGGCAGCGGTCTTTGCTGTGGAGGGTGCACTGCGACAAGCGTTGCAGCCCGACAAGATCAATCTGGCAAGCCTCGGGAACATGGTGCCCCACCTGCACTGGCACGTGGTTGCCCGATTCCGGTGGGACAGCCACTTCCCTCAGCCCATCTGGGGGGCAAGGCAGCGAACGGTGCATCCGGTCGCCTGTGACCGGCTTCGCGTCTCGCTTGTCGAACTGGACCGTCTCGTGGCGACCGCCCTTGTGCCGCTCGTCCTTCAACCCCCGGGAGAGGGGGGCACGGTCGCGCGTTATCCCTAGTACTGGGGCTACGCGTCGTGCTGCCTTAGTGATTTAATGCACACACTTTTGATGGACGCGGACGCCAGTCTGGGCGGAGGTCGCCGAGACATCGCAGCGCCGTGTCAGATTGCGGGGTGGACGCCTGGCTCGCCGATGTTGTGGCGCTGCGGTGCCTGCTGCCCCACCTGGAGATCCAGATGACTGCTCGCATGTCGTACACGAAGCCACCACGCACGCGGCTAAAGTCAGCCTCCGCTCAGGGCTTGCCCCCTGTCAGGGCACCGAAGCCAACGCCGGCGCCCAGCGCCAGCGCC
>CBFGPV010000161.1:0-9748 GCA_965650765.1 uncultured Burkholderiales bacterium | reverse complement strand
GCCTGAGCGCCGGCCTGTACAGCGTGCCGATGTATGCGCTGATCCAGCTGCGCGCGCAGCCCAGCCACCGCGCCCGCATCATCGCCGCCAACAACATCCTCAATGCGCTGTTCATGATCGCCAGCGCCATCCTGGCCGGCGGGCTGCTGATGCTGGGCCTGAGCATCCCCCAGGTCTTCCTGGTGGTGGGCCTGCTCAATGCGCTGGTGGGTGCCTACATCTTCCTGCTGGTGCCGGAGTACCTGCTGCGCTTCATCGCCTTCCTGGCGTCACGCTGCATCTACCGCTTCAAGGTGCGCGGCGACGAGCACATTCCGGTGCACGGGGCTGCCGTGCTGGTGTGCAACCACGTGAGCTTCGTCGACGCCATCCTGCTGATGGCCGCCAGCCCGCGGCCCATCGTGTTCATCATGGACCACAAGATCTTCAGGCTCCCGGTGCTGGGTGCACTCTTCCGCCTGGCCAAGGCCATCCCGATCGCACCCCAGAAGGACGACCCGGTGACCTACGACAACGCCTTCCGCCGTGCCGAGGAGGTGCTGCGCGACGGCCAGCTGCTGTGCATCTTCCCCGAAGGCGCGATCACGCGCGACGGCAAGCTGCAGGAATTCAAGGGCGGCATCATGAAGATCCTGGAGCGCGTGCCGGTGCCGGTGGTGCCGGTGGCGCTGCAGAACCTCTGGGGCTCGTACTTCTCGCGGGTCGAGGACGGCAAGGCCATGGTGCGGCCGTTCCGCCGCGGGCTGCTCAGCCGCGTGGGGTTGGTGGCCGGCGAAGCCGTCGCGCCCCAGGCCGTCACGCCGGAGCTGCTGCGCGAGCGGGTCGGCGGGTTGCTGGCCACCTGAAGGACACGCCGGCACGGCCAGCGGTTAAAGTGGGCGGTCCAGACGTGCCGCCTGCTCCGCTGCGCGGCCCTCAACCGAACTGCGCCACACACCATGCTCGCCTACCGCCATGCCTTCCACGCGGGCAACCACGCCGATGTCCTGAAACACCTGGTCATGATCCAGGTGCTGCGCTACATGGGCGAAAAGGACAAGCCCTACTGGCTGATCGACACCCATGCCGGTGCCGGCGGCTACAAGCTGCAGGGGCGCCACGCCCAGCAGAACGCCGAATTCGAGGAAGGCATTGCCCGCCTGTGGGGCTTTGATGACCTGCCCGAACCGGTGGCCGACTATGTGAACGTGGTGGCCCAGTACAACCCCGACGGCCACCTGCGCCACTACCCCGGCTCGCCGGAGATCGCGCTGCAGGTGCTGCGCCCGCAGGACCGCCTGCGCCTGTTCGAGCTGCACCCCACCGACCACAAGCTGCTGGCCGCCCACCTGGGGTCCCAGCCGCATACCGAAGTGCATCACGCCGACGGATTCGCCGCGCTGAAGAGCCAGTTGCCACCGCCGTCACGCCGCGGGGTGGTGCTGATGGACCCGCCCTACGAGATCAAGACCGACTATGCCAAGGTGCTGACCGCCGTGCGCGACGCGCTGTCGCGGTTTTCAGAGTGCGTGATCATGGTGTGGTACCCGCATGTGCAGCGCCTGGAGGCGCAGCAGCTCGCGCAGCGCCTGAAGGGCTCGGCCCCCAAGGGCTGGCTGCATGTGCGCATGACGGTGCAGCAGCCGGTCGAGCGCGGATTCGGCCTGATGGGCAGCGGCATGTTCGTGATCAACCCGCCCTGGGTGCTGCACGACACGCTGGAGGCCCTGATGCCCTGGCTGACCCAGCGCCTGGCGCAGTTCGACGGCGCGAACTTCCTGCTCGAGCAGAAGAAGGCCTGAGCGCGCGCCGCAGCGGCGGGCGCTCTGGCGCCCCGGCCGCCCGCTACTTGATGTCGACCAGCAGCCAGCGCAACAGGCCCAGCGTGCCGGCGATGATGTAGGCGTCGTCCTTGACTTCCTTGTACTTCTTGTTGAAGGCGTCGACCTTGGCCTGGTCGTACTTGTACTTCACTGCAAACGGATGCTGCAGCGTCATGCCCTTGAACGCGCTGAATGCGGCAAAGGCCTGCCGATAACCGTCCAGCGTACCGCGGGGCTTCATGAAGTTCTCGAGCATCACGACGGCGTCGTGCATGTCGTTGTCTTCATGGTTGAGGATCTGCCGGGTCGGTGCGGCTACATAGGCCCAGGTGGCCGAGCCCGGGTGCCACTTCAGGATGGACCAGTCGCAGGTCTTGCCACTGGCGGTGGAGGCCACCGGCAGTGCCCGGAACTTCACCTTGTCGGCCATCTTGGCCTGCTTGCGTGACAGGGCGGTCACGACCTGGTCGGTGTAGGAGTCGGTGTTGGTCTGCTTGTGCCGTGCATTGCAGGTCAGCATTTCCACCGTGGTGAGGCCGGGGTTCTTCTTGCGCCACTCGCCCACCAGGTCGACAAAGGCCGCCGGGGTCAGGGTGCAGAAGTGGGAGGTGTCGCCATGCCCCCAGAACACCAGCTTGTCGAGCCCGCCGATGGTCTTGGGTTTGTCCTTGACGCTGGCTGCCGTGGTGCCGTAGGCCGTGGCCAGTGACTTGGCGCGCACCATGTGATCGTCTTCACCCCAGATGACAAACGTGCCCATCGCGACCCCTCCAAGTGAGGCGCTCACTCTACCAGCTTGACCGGGCATCGGGTAGGCCGCGCACGCGCCGGAGGGCGTCTCACGACGCGATCAGCAGCAGCGCAAACACGCCCAGGCACACGGCACTGCCACGTCGCAACCAGGCCACGGCCCCGGGTGCCGGCCGTGCCTGCCGAAGCCGCACGGCAACGGCGGCCAGCCCGCCGTGGATCAGCAGCAGTGCGCACAGATAGACCCCGACGGCCCCCGCCGCTCGCCAGGGCACCAGGTCGCCGGATGGCGCATCCAGTGCCACGGGCGGCAGCACGGCCAGGAAAAACAGCACCGGCTTGGGGTTGACCGTCTGCAGCATCAGGCCGCGTCGCAACAGCACCCAGGCGCCTGGCGCGCACCCATCGCCCAAGGCCACGGGGCCCTGGACTGCAGTGGCTGCAGCGCGCCAGCTCTGCCATGCAAACCGCATCAGGATGGCTGCGCCAGCCCACTTGAGCAGCGTGAACCACTGCGGCCACCACAGCAGCAGGCCGGCCAGGCTCAGCAGGGACAGGCCGGACATCAGTACCGTGCCCATGCACAGGCCCAGCACGCCCAGCATGGCTGCGCGCCAGCCCAGTTCGGTGGCATGGCGGATCGTCAGGATCTGTCCCGGCCCCGGGGTCGCCACGGTCAGGAACACCATCGCCACATAGGCGCCCTGGACGTCGATCGTGCTGGTGGTCATGGCGGCAAGTGTCATGCTCGGGCCCAGGCCGCGCCAAACGACTTTCATGTCATCATGTGTTGATCCAGACTCAACACCTTGCGATGCCCTCCGACCTGCCGTTCCAGGCCCTGCGCGTCTTTCTGGAAGTCGTCCGCATGGGGGGCTTCCGTCCTGCGGCCGAGGTGCTGCATGTCACGCCTGGCGCCCTCAGCCGCCAGGTGGCGGCACTGGAAGCCCACCTGGGCTGCGTGCTGCTCCAGCGCCACGCAGGGCGCCCCCCCGAGCTCACGCGCGAGGGGCGGCGGTTGCTGCAGCGCACCCAGGCACCGATGGACAGCCTCGTGCACAGCCTGGCCTCGTTCAGCGGGCCGCGTCCCCGACGCTCGGTCATCATCAACACGAGCGTGACGCTGGCGATGCATTGGCTGATCCCGCAGGTGCCTCGCATCGAGCAGGAGTGCAACGGCCTGCAGCTGGAGATCCAGACGGACGACGGGCCTGCCGACTCGCGGCTGCCTGTCGATCTGTTCATCCGCCGGGACCCGGCCGAACTGGCGCCCCTGGCGTCGCACCCCTTCATGGACGAGCAGGCGGCATGGGTGATCGCCCCGCGACTGTGGTCACCCGGGTCGGGGGCCCCTGCGTCCCTGACGCGGCTGCTGCGACGCTGGCCGCGGGTGGCGGCACGATCGCGTCCGGACCTGTGGCCGGCATGGTGCCGCCACCATGGCCTCGACGAATCGACCTTGCCCGCGCCGCTGTGGATGGACAACACGGTGCTGGCGATCCAGGCCGTGTTGCAGGGCCTGGGCAGCGGGGTGCTGCCGCTGCCTTTTGTGGGCGAGATGCTCAAGTCGCACAGCCTGCATCGCCTGCCTGCGGACGCTGCGCCGAGCGGCAGCTATGCCTGCGCGGTGCGCCCCGGGCGCGATTCGGCGCGGGTGCGGGCCGTGCTCGACTGGCTGAAACGCTCAGGGCGCTGAAGCCCGGCGTGATTCATGCGCGGTACAGCGCCACCACCCAGTACGTCGCAATCGCAAGCTGGACGGCAAAGGCGGTGAATCGCGCCGTCACGGCCGCGGGCGACACCGAGGCCAGGTGGATCAGCGATTGCACGATCCGCGCGGCGAGCAGCGCATGGGCCCAGGGGTCGGTGACGCTGCTGCGATCGGCCACCACGGCCAGCAGCATGATCCCGCCGAACAGCGGCAGGCCCTCGATGCAGTTGGCATGCGCACGCGCCAGCCGCTGCATGAATGGGGACAGGCCGGCGTTGTCCGGCGTGAACCCGTTGGCCGGCACCTTGCGTGCGAGCACCAGCACGGAGCGCCGCACCTCCATCAGCAGCAGCAGTGCCAGGGTCCAGGTCAGGAAGCCGAGCAAGGCCTGAAGGGTTGCGGACATGAAGTCTCCTCGATGTGATCGCGCGGCCTGCGCACTGCCGGGGTCGCCAGCGCAGGCCGTCAGGTTGAAGGCGGCACCCGCGCCGACTCGGGCGGGCCGAACACACGGTCGAAGCACCAGGTGAAGCCGATCGCATACACCAGGAAAAACAGCAGGATGCCCAGGTCGGCCACCAGTGCATGCAGCAGCGAGGTCTCCAGCCACCAGGCCATCACCGGCACGAGCAGCACGACCAGCCCGCCTTCGAACCCCACCCCATGCAGCAGCCGTCGCCCCAGGGTACGCTGCCGCTGCGCCTGCCGCGACTCCCAGCGCTCGAACAGGCCATTGAACACATAGCTCCACAGCAGGGCGATCGTCGACAGCGTGGCCGCAAGCGCAAGCGACGAGCCCATCGGCTCATCGAACAGCAGCCCCATGGCCGGGCCGACAAAGGCGATGGCGATCAGCTCGTACAGCACGGCCTGCACGATGCGGCGCTGGCGGGGTGTCATGGGCACCTCACAGGGATGCCGCGCGCCGGCCTCGACATGACTTCAGTCCGCACGACGTGTTGGCGCGATGTCGAAATGCAGCACGTCTTCGCGCACACCCAGCTTGGTGTACAGCGCAATGGCCGGGTCGTCGCCGTGATCGGCCTGTACGAAGATCACGTAGATGCCGCGTTCGGCGGCAAGCTGCCTGAGCCGCTCGATCATGGCGGTGGCCACGCCGCGCCTGCGGTGATGCGCGTCGACGGCCAGGTCATAGATGTAGAACTCCGAGCGCGCCTGCTCGAACTTGGGCAGCACGTAGCCGGCCAGTGCACCCACCACGCGTTCGCCGACACAGGCCACGATCGCCACGAAGGTGTCACTGCCGAGCAGGCGGCGCAGGTAGGTGTCGTCCGGCTGACGTTCGCAGTAGGAGGGTGCGTCTTCGAACTCGCGCCCGAACAGGTCGAGCATGGCGCGCGCCAGCGGCAGGTCGGCGGCGCTCAGCATCCGCACCAGCACATCGGCCGACGCCTCGGTCTGCCGGCCCGGCGCATCCGGTGCGCCAGCATCGGGAAGGTCGGTGCCGCTCACGCCTTGAGGAACTCGCGTATGGTCTGGTAGTGACGCAGCGTCAGCTTGTCGGGAGCGTCATCCGGAAACTGCCCGCGCAGCGTGTTGTACAGATCCAGCAGATCGTCGTACCGGCGGCGTTCGTTCCACTCCTGCTGGGGCTTCACGTCGAAGCCCTTCAATTCGTCGATCCACAGGCCGCCGATGGCCTGGAACTTGCCCGTGCGCACCACGTAGTGCGCGTCGATGGCCACGTAGTCGTCGACGTCGACCCAGCGATCGTCGCGCTTGTCGCGGGCCAGGTGCCACATGCGCAGGTCCGGCTTCATCCAGAAACGGCAGAAGGTCAACGGATAGGTCGCCTGGTAACGATAGGTCAGCTCGGTGCGCCGGGCCGGGCAGCCGCGCTTCACCCAGTCCTTGATCGCCTCGTAGGCCTCGTTGTCACTGATGTACAGACCGCGGTAGCTTGGCATGGTGGGCTCCCTGACTCTGCGCCGGCATATCGCAAGTCTAGCGTCGCGGACGCAAGATGCGTGACATGCGCGACATGCATCAGGGTGATGTGTGTGCACCCGCGGTCGACGAGCCCTCGCCCACCTCAGCAGCGGGTGGCGGCACCGCAGCGCTGCGCAGGTGCACCCCGGTCGCCACCACCAGCAGCACCAGCGCCACCACGTCGGCCCGGACAACCGTGGACAGGGCGGCGTTGTAGTGGCCCACGGTCCATGCCAGCACCAGGAAGGCTCCGACACTGACGACACCTGCCACAAGCGCCAGCGTATGCAGGTGCCGATGACAGGCCGCATGGCCCAGAAAGGCCGCCAGCAGGCCGAACAGCACCGCACGGTGGCGCAGCAGGATCTCGAGATTGGGGTCCTCCACCACCACCCCATACAGACCGGCCAGCCTGACCGCACCCAGCACTCCGGCCAGCGGCAACAAGTGCAAGGCAGCCACCAGCAGCAGGACTACAGGGACGACAAATCTCATGGTACGGGCCCGGTGATGCCAAAGGTGATGGTGTACCGGCGACCGGCGGCCTGTGGCAATGACCTGGGAGGTCATGGACCGTGCCGGAGTGCCTGCGCGTCATCGGCTGCGGCATGGCAGGCCACGCACAGCTTGTTGCCCTCGGTGTCCCGAAAGTAGGCACCGTAGTAGTTGGTGTGGTACTGCGGGCGCAGGCCCGGGGCGCCCTCGCAGGTGCCACCATGGGCCAGCGCCACCGCATGGGCTGCGTCGACCACGGCCCGCGACGCCGCCATGAAGGCCACCATCTGGCCATTGCCGCTGTCATGCGGCCGGGCATCGAACGGGGCGCCGATCACGAACAGCGGACGCGGATCGGGGTGTGACTGCCAGCCCGCCCAGGGTCGACCCGGGTCACAGAAGCGCTCCGCCACCCCGAGCACCGGCATGAGCGCACGGTAAAAGGCCAGGGCCCGGTCAAACTGGCTGACGCCGACAAAAATGTGCGAGAACACGGCTTGCTGCTCCGTCCAGGTCCATTGGCCACCGACAGCGCCCATGCGGCGGTCGGCCCCCGCACCGCTCCGACGGAACGACGCCCCGGCAGCGTACACCAGGCATGCCGTTCAACAGGCCCGCCGTTCGCAGCGTGTGTCCGGGCGCAGTGTGCGTCCGGGTGCAGCGTGCGTCCGGGTGCAGCGCGCTATCGCCTGGCCAGGTGCCAGGCCACCAGCGCATTCGCATGGCCGTGGCCCAGCCCGTGTTCAGCCTTGAGCAGGTTCACCAGTTCCATGTGTTTCATCGCGCCGGCGGCACGCAGCACCGCCAGCCAGTGCTCGATGGGTTGACCGTATTTCTTCTCGATCGACGGGAAGTACGACGCCGGCCCCTTGACCTTGTCGGTGGTTTCCATGATTGATCTCCAGGTTCGCTTGTCCAGATTTCGGTGGGCGAGGCAACGAAATGTGCCGCCTCCTCTGCACGACGAACCGGGACGCCCGAAATCGACACCACGGCATGCCGATCACCGCTGATGTCAAGGCGCCGGCCGCGGCCGAGTGGCCTGCCGATGCCAGGCGCATGCCCAGGTCAACGCGCGAATGCGCTGGTGCACCATTGCTGCTCGCACGGCACACCATCTCCGTTGCCGTCCATCTTCGTCCCGGGGCAGTTGTTGATGAAGAAGGTGGCCTCACTGCACGACGTCATCTGTGAACAGTGGGTGCGTCCGTCGCAGCGGAACACGCCGGATGGCGCGGCCTCCGACATGTCTGCAGACAGCGTCGCGGGCACGGTCGCGGGCCTCGTCGCAAGCTCGCGACGGCGCTCCGACTCCTTGTACCGCCCATGAACGTAGTCCGCCACGGCCACGATCAGCCCCGCCGACACGAGCAAGGCCATCAGGCCGAGCCATGGCGCAGGTTCTTTCCTCGTGGTTCGTCGCCTGCTCGGGTAGGTTGATGGCTTGCCCAGGGCCTGGCGGACAACCTGCACCGCGGCGGGCTTCCCGTCTCTTCCGCGTGCCAGTTCGAAGGTGAGGGTCTCGCCAACCACGGGCCGTGATCCGTCTCTTGGAAAGGCGCTGATGTGGACGAACAGTTCATCGCCGCCGCCAGTGGGCGCAATGAACCCATAACCGCGGTCGTCATGCCAGGTTCGCAGCGTGCCGGTCTGTGCCATCGGGAGGTTCGGGAGGTGCTGGAGTGCAGGTCAAGTGGCGCACTGACGGCATGCCTTCAGCGCTCCGGCACGACTGTACTGTGTGGCGCCGGCGCGGCCAAGATGCATGGCAGGGACCATGCGCCCCGGCGCGGATCACTGCTCCGATCGGCCTCGCACCCACCCCACCGACAGCACATACCGGCTGCCGCCGTGCACCGTCGTGACCTGGTGTTCACACTGGTCAGGACGAAACAGCTTGATCCGGGCCGACGCGTAGATCGGCGTGGCGCAGACGAACTCGCCACCGGACTGGGGCGCCTTGAGTATGAGGTTCAGTCGGTAGTGCCGCCCCTGCCCCACCGGATCGGTGTGCGGTGGCACGCACGAGCCCTCGGGATAGCGAAGCAGATAGCTATCGAAGGGCAACGGCCAGGTCCCGGTCAGCAGCAACATCTTGTCGTAGCCCGTGCCCTGGCGCCCTTTCTGCCAGCGAAAGGCCAGCCGGGCCCAGGTGCGCAATGAATCGACCAGGCTCATGGCGTCACGTCAGCCGGTTGCCACGCTCACTCGACCGTGAGCGTGTAGGTCACCGCCTGCGACATGTGCGGCAGGATGCCACCAAAATTGATGACGTGTGTCCCTTTTGGCAGAGGCTTCAGCATCACGAAGTAGCCGTCGCTCGCCGCAGGGAAGATGCGCGTGGGCGGCACCCTCCTGGCGCCCAGATCGAAGCACCGCCCACTCACCTGGCGATGGTCTGCAGCAACCGGCACCCTTTCGGTTCCGACTTCCAGCACCAGCGCTTGCGGATCGTCCGTCAGCTGCGCTGCGCTGGTCTTCATCTCGCTGCAACTGCCCGCAGCGCCCAGTGACGGATAGACAACGTAGTTGATGAGCGGGAAAAAGAGGTACTTGCCGGCCGGCACCGTGCAACGCCGAATGGTGCGCCGCGTGCCGTACGTCCCGGCAAGAAACCACACCTCCCCGGACTGCTTGCTCGCACACAGCTCGCCGGTGCGATCCGCCACCGGGCTTGCGTCGTCGGGAAAGGACCAGGCCCACTGCCACCAGCGTACGGACCACTCGGCCTGGTTCGCGCCCGACACCGATTCGGTGGGGGCGACGATGGGGCTGGCAGACGCCACGGCGGCGAAGAGCCAGCCGGACACCAGGACGAAGATGCGCAGACAGGGTGCCATGAGCTTCATGCGTGATGGGGAGATGTGCCGCAGGCGACACGCGCCATGCGTGGCTGCCCGCGACGCGCATGATACGCATGGCGGAGGCCGCCCAGCGCATTGCGCCCGGCCGTCCGGCGGGCTTGTGGCTCAGGTTCCGGTAGTGCCAGGAGGATGCTCGCGGAACCATTCACTGATGGCAGGCATGTTTGGCTCGAAGC
>CBFGPV010000160.1:0-9810 GCA_965650765.1 uncultured Burkholderiales bacterium | reverse complement strand
AAGTAGAGGTCGAAGTCGGCCAGGAAGGCGTCCATGCCCACCACGTCGGTCAGGGCCACGCCCAGATCGCCGCGGTATTCCTGCACCCAGTCTTCGAGCGCGGCCTTCTGAAAGTCGCGCAGCCGCACCCCGAGCACCTGGTAGGTCTGCAGGTACTCATGGGCCATCGTGCCGATGGGCACCAGCGACAGGTCGCGCGCCAGCAGCACATTGGAGGTGCCCTTGAAGTACTCGGGCACCTCGGCCTTCAGCGTGGACACCACCTCCCGCTGCCAGGCGCCCGAAAAGCGCCGGCGCACGCCAAAGTCGAAGAACTCGAACGGATGGCGCCTCGCCGGTTCGCCGGAGAAGTCACGCAGCAGCCGGATCTTGGCCTGCAGCCTGCGCCGGCCCTCGTCGAGCGCACCGGGCAGGTCCAGCCTGCGAAAGTGCAGCTCGTTGACGATGGCCAGCACGAAGATCTCGAAGGCCATCACATGCACCTGAGGGCCCCGCGCGACGATGCGCAACTGCTCACCGTCGGCCTGCACCGAGATGAACTCGCGCTGGAAGCGGAAGATCCGCAGGAAGTCGACGAAATCCGACTTCATGAAGCGCAGCCCGCGCAGGTAGGCGAGTTCGTCCGGCTGGAAGCTCAGCGTGCACAGGTGATCGAGTTCCGCCTCGACGGCGTCCTTCAGCTCCGACAGCGGCCGGGCGGGCCGGTTGCGGCACACGAAGGTGTATTCGGCCTGCGTCTGCGGATGGCGATGCAGCATGGTCTGCCACATCGTGAACTTGTAGAGGTCGGTGTCGAGCAGGCTGGTGATGACGGGGTTCATCGATCGGGACTTTCTTCAACGTTCTCAGCCGCGTGACGCGGCCGGGGCACAGGCTCAGCGCCGTGCTCAGGTGCGTGGGTTGTCGAGCAGGCGCGGCAGCATCTGCTCGCAGCGGGCCATTTGTACCCCCTGGGCGCTCATTGCGGCAAAGAATTCGGACTGCTGGGCCTCGAAGCCGCCCACCGGGCTCATGCCGTCGGTCAGCAACACGACCTTGCCGGCGCCGGCCGGGCCCAGCGCCGCGACGATGTGCTCGGTGGTGGCCCGCACGCAGTGGCTGCTGGCCTCGCCGGCGATCAGCAGCAGGTCGGCCGCGCGGGCCAGGTCGATCAGGCCCTGGTGCGTCTGGGTGGCCGGGTCGTCGTCGAGCGGCACCTCGGCCTGCACGGCGCTGTAGTGTTCGGTCCAGGGGTTGGAGCCCTTGGTCACCTTGTTCACGACCGACAGGGTCTGGTCTTCCCAGGTGTTGTACGCGGCGCGCAGGTCATCGTGCACGTTGTGGCCCCAGGTGCCGATCTCGCAGTGCACCGGCCAGACCATCAGCGTGTAGCGGCCGCGGGCCTCGAGTTCATCCAGGTAGGCCAGCGCGCGCGGCAGCATGGCCGGATCGCGCGGGGCATAGGCACCATCACGGACCTGCGCAGCGGTGATGGGCGTGAAGGGGGTGACGTCCGCCCCGCTGCCCTGCTGCCAGAACGTGGGGTGGGCGATGTCGAAGCGGTGGTGGGAGTCGAGCGTGATCGTGATGCCCGCGAGGCCCGTGCCACCGGCACGGATCAGCCCGGCCACACGCTGCATGTCGGCGTGGGCGCCCGGCACCGGCAGTGCGGGCGCGAGACGCTGGCCGGTGGCCGGATTCACGGGCCGCACGGCCTCGGGCAGATCGCAGAAGTCGTTCTGCGGGTCGATGACAAGGAGCTGGATGTTGCGTTGCATGGAACCTCCTGATGCGGTGATTCCAATGTACGCCTGTTAGGTGCAAATTGCAACTAAGAAAGCCGGCGCCCATCCCCCTAGTTCTCGGGATGCCGGCTTGCTGGTAAGCTACTTCGTAACATTCATGTACAAAGAGACCCCATGCCTGTGATCTCCTCCCCCGCCGACGAAGCCGCTGCCCACCCGCAGGTGATCTGCACGGTCGACGTGGTGCTGCTCACGGTCGACCAGGGTGAGGTGAAGGTGGTGCTGCACCGCCGTGACCGCGAGCCATTCGACGGTGTGCTGGCGCTGCCCGGTGGCTACATCCATCCGCAGACGGACCAGGGGGCACAAGACGCCGCCCTGCGTGTGCTGCACGACAAGGCCGGCATCACCAGCCCGTATCTCGAACAACTGGCCACCTTCTCGGGGCCGGTGCGGGATCCACGGGGCTGGTCGGTGTCGATTGCGTACTACGCGCTGGTGCCTTGCGCCCTGCTGCAGGCCAGCACCGCACGGTTCGAGCTGATGCCGGTGCAGGCATTGCCCGCACTGCCGTTCGATCACCGCGCCATCATCGAGGCAGCACTGCAACGGGTGCGCTCCAAGAGCCACTACTCGTCGCTGCCGGTCTATCTGTGCGGTGCGTCGTTCACGCTGCCCCAGCTGCAATCCGTCTATGAGGCGGTGCTCGGGGAGCCGATCAACAAGGTGAGTTTTCGTCGCAAGATGGACGAACTGGGCGTGCTCGAACCGATCGAGGGGGCCCTGGAGGCCGGCCGGGCCAATCGGCCCGCCCAGCTATACCGGCTGAAACCGGCCTATGCCGCGCGCCTGTCGATGCTGGAGCGCGGGCTTTGAGGTAGAGGCTCAGTCTTCCGACTGGGCGTCCACCGCGTCGTCGTAGTCGGCCTGGTCACCGTCGACCCGGCCGATCAGCGGCTTGTCGAGCGGGCGGCAGACCCGGCTGCGCAGCCGGTTGAGGCGCTCTGACCGCTCCACCGCCAGCAGGACGGACTGCGGATCCATCATCAGCGCAAACGGGTTGGCGGGTTCGATGCGGCTGTCGTTGGATGTCGTCATGGCAGTACCTCCGTGCAATGGCTGACCATGGACGCAACTCTAGGCGCCACCCTGCCCCGCTCACAGTGGACCCATCGCCAGACTTCACGTCAGCGCGCTTCCTACAGGGTGTCAGGGAACCACGGGAATGATCGGGGCCCGCGCTGGCGGCGACGGCAGTCCGGCATGCTGCTCGATCAGGCGCGCCGCCGACTCCCGATCGACGCCACGGGCGAAGTCGGCGGCGGTCATGTTCTGCTCGTTGCGCAGCTTCGGGTCGGCCCCTTCGTCGAGCAGCAGGCGGATCGACTCCTCGCTGTCGTAGCGCGCGGCCATCATCAGCGGGGTCGTGCGGTTGGGCGACTCGGCGTCGATGTAGGCATGGTGCTCCAGCAGCACACGGATCACCTCGACACCGCCCCCGCTGGCCGCATAGTGCAAAGGCGCCCAACCGGGGTGATTGATGCGCGCACCGCGGGCGATCAACTGCCTGACCAGCGGCACCTGCCCCTTGAGCGCTGCCAGCATCAGCGGTGACTCGCCCGAGAGATTGCGCTGATCGACCTGGAACTGCGGGTGGGCGATCAGCACCGACGCCACCGCATATGACTCGTTCATCAAGGCCAGGATCGCACCGCTGCGGCCTTGAGGGTCGACACTGTTCGGGTCGAACCCGCGCTGGAGCAAGGCCTGCACCGCCTGAACTTCGTCACGCCGGATGGCCCGGAAGAAATCCTCGTACGCCCCTGCCCATGCTGGCGAAACCATTGCCACGACAACGAGATAGAGAACATTCCTCAACCAGAACTTGAACATCCGCCGACGCTCCGATGGGACGGGTGGGCGCTCAGGACAGCACAACGGCCGGCCCGAACAGGGTCTCGAAATTGCGGCTGGTGACCTCGGCCACCTGCTCGACCGTGCACCCCTTGATCTGCGCGAGCTGCTGCGCCACATGGGGCACGTACGACGGATTGTTGAGCTTGCCGCGGTAGGGCACGGGGGCCAGGTAGGGGCTGTCGGTCTCGATCAGGCAGCGATCCAGCGGGACGTCGCGCGCCACGTCGCGCAGCTCCTGGGCCGTCTTGAAGGTCAGGATGCCCGAAAACGAAATGTAGAACCCCAGATCCAGTGCCTGGCGCGCCACCTCGGCCGTCTCGGTGAAGCAGTGAAACACACCGCCCGCCTCGCGCCCGCCCTCTTCCTTCAGCAAGGCGATGGTGTCGTCCGATGCGCTGCGGGTGTGAATGATCAGGGGTTTCTTCACCTGCCGGGCGGCCCGGATGTGCACCCGGAAGCGCTCCCGCTGCCAGGCCATGTCGGCCACGCTGCGGCCGTTGAGGCGGTAGTAGTCGAGCCCGGTTTCACCCACGGCCACGACCCGGTCCATGCTGGCCAGGCGCACGAGCTCGTCGACATCCGGCTCCCGCACACCTTCATTGTCGGGGTGCACGCCGGCGCTGGCCCAGAAGTTCGGATAGCGCCTTGCCAGGGCCAGCACGTCGTCGAATTCCTCGAGTGTGGTGCAGATGCACAGGGCCCGATCCACCTGGGCCTCCTGCATGGCGGCGCGGATGGCGTCCAGGTTGCCTGCGAGTTCAGGAAAGCTCAGGTGACAGTGGGAATCGACAAACATGATGAATGGGTGAACGGCACGGTGCGGTCACAGGCGTGGGCCGGGCGGGCGTGCTCGCGGTGACCGGGGGTCGATGGACTCAGGGCTCGCGGTGGCAGGCGAGGCGCCTGCAGGGCCTCAGATCGTCTGGGTCGGCTTGGCCGACTGGAGCGAGGTGCCGAGCAGTTCCTCGATCTTGATCTTCAGGACACGAGACTTCTCGTCGCTCGGGAAGCGCACCCCCACCCCCTGGGTCCGGCCGCCGGATGCATTGGCCGGGGTGATCCAGGCCACCTTGCCCGCCACCGGGTAACGCTGGGCGTCCTCGGGCAGGCTCAGCAGCAGGTAGATGTCTTCACCGAGCCGGTACTCGCGGGTGGTGGGCACGAACAGGCCGCCATCGGTGAACACCGAGATGTAGGCGGCATACAGGGCGCCCTTCTCGCGGAACACCAGCTGGATCACGCTCGGACGAGCAGCCGATCCGCCGGCAGCCGGTGTCGGGGCAGGGTTCAAGGGGGCGCGCAGCTCGCTCATCGGGCCGAGTGTAAGGCGCGCTGAGCCTGGGCCACAAGCGACTCGGCCAACAAGCCGGCGTTCCAGGGGTGTTCATCGTGACGCGCCACACGGATCAGGTCCTGAGACCATTGCACCAGCCGCGGCAGGTCATCCGCCCGCGCCTGCACGCTGCCCGCCGGAAAGTACACCGGCTGCGCGCCCGCGGCCGCGCGCATCGCGTCGTGGCACAGCTTCTGGAGCGTGGCCACCAGCAGCGACGCCGACCAGCCGCTCACCGCCGCCACCCGGCCCTGCGCCAGTTGCGACGGCAGTGCGCGCCAGGCGGCAGCGTCCAGACCCTGGCGGGCCATCTGCAATGCCAGCAGCGGCTGGTGACCGGCTGCGGCAAGCAGCACCTCGGGCTCGGCCACGCCCTGGGCGCCCAGCCACTCTGATGCCTGCGCCATCGACGGCAGGCCCAGCGTCACATGCTGGCAGCGGCTGCGGATCGTGGGCAGCAGTTGATCGATCGCCCCGGTACTCAGCACAAACCGCGCCAGTCCCGGCGGCTCTTCCAGCGTCTTGAGCAGGGTGTTGGCCGAGATCGCATTCATGCGTTCGGCCGGGTGGATCAGCACCACCTTGGCCACCCCGCGGGAGGAGGTCTGCTGCGCAAATTCCACCGCCGAGCGCAGGGCGTCGACCTTGATCTCCTTGCTCGGCTTGGCCTTGGAGGCCTTGGCAGACCCCTCACCATCGGCCGTCCAGCCGAGTTCTTCCTGCAGGGCCTCGGGCAGCAGCACCAGCAGGTCCGGATGAGTTCGAGCCTCCACCAGCTGGCAGCTCGGGCACTGCCCGCAAGGTGCACGATCGCCGCCGGCCTCGCACAGCCAGGCCCGCGCCAGGTGGTGCGCCAGCTCGAACTGCCCCACCCCTTCGGGTGCGGCCAGCAGGATCGCATGCGAGCGCAGCGACGCCAGGATGTCCCGCGCGGGCGCTTCCAGCCAGGGCAGCAGCGTCACAGTCCGCGCTCCTGCATGGCCGCCTCGATGGCGCCCCAGACGGCGGCGCGGTCCTGGGCGGCGTCGATGCGCACAAAACGCCCGGGCTGTTCAGCCGCGCGGCGGCGGTAGCCGCCCGACACCTGCTCGAAAAACGCCGCCGGCTGCTGCTCGAACCGGTCAGGCACCCGGGCGCCGGCCAGCCGCTCGGCCGCTGTCGCCGCCGGCAGGTCGAACCACAACGTGATGTCGGGCTGGCGCCCCTGCTGGACCCAGGTTTCGAGCTGAGTCAGCACGGCCAGGTCAAACCCGCGGCCCGCGCCCTGGTAGGCAAAGGTGGCGTCGGTGAAGCGGTCGCACAGCACGATGGCGCCACGCTGTAGCGCCGGCTCGATCACTTGCTGGAGATGATCACGCCGGGCAGCAAACACCAGCAGCGATTCGGTCAGGGCGTCCATCGGCCGGTGCAGCACCAGCTCGCGCAGCGACTCGGCCAGCGGCGTGCCACCCGGCTCGCGCGTGCGCACGACCTCACGCCCGGTGGCGCCCAGGCGGCTGGCCAGCGCGTCGATGTGGCTGGACTTGCCTGCGCCGTCGATGCCTTCGAAGGTGATGAACATGCTGTATGGGAACGGTGGGCACGCCGTGCGATCACTGCCCGCGCTGGTACTTGTTGACCGCGCGATTATGCTCGGCCAGCGTTTCGCTGAAGACGCTGGTGCCGTCGCCCCGGGCCACGAAGTACAGCGCCTTGCCGGGTGCCGGCTGCATGACGGCGCGCAGCGAGTTCTGCCCCGGCATCGCGATCGGCGTGGGCGGCAGGCCCATGCGGGTGTAGGTGTTGTAAGGCGTGTCGGTCTGGAGATCGCGCTTGCGCAGGTTGCCGTCGAAGGTCTCACCCAGCCCGTAGATCACCGTGGGGTCGGTCTGCAGCGGCATGCCGATGCGCAGGCGGTTGATGAACACCCCGGCCACACGGGCCCGGTCGGCTTCCAGCCCGGTCTCCTTTTCGACGATCGACGCCAGCACCAGCAGCTCATCCTTCGACTTCAGCGGTGTGTCGGGACGACGCTCGGCCCAGGCGGCATCCACACGCTGCTGCATCGCACGGTAGGCGCGCCTGAGCACGGTCAGGTCGCTCACGCCCTTGCTGAAGGCATAGGTGTCGGGATAGAACCGCCCCTCGGGATGCTGCCCTTCGGCGCCGATCGCAGCCATCAGCTGCGCGTCACTCAGCGTGGCGGTGGCCGGCTTCAGCCCCTCGGCCGCCGCCAGTGCGGCACGCACCTGCCGGAAGGTCCAGCCCTCGATGAAGCGCACGGTGACCAGGGTCTCGTCGCCCTGGACCATCTTGTCGAGCAGGCTGCGCGGCGTGACGCCGGCCTCGATCTCGTAACTGCCGGCACGGATCTTCCGCGCCTGGCCCGACCAGCGGAACCACTCATAAAGCAGCCGCGGCGGCGCATCCACCCCCGCCTGCACCCAGGCCTGGGCGATCTCTCGCGGCGTCATGCCCGGCTCGATCGACAGCTCGACCGAAGCGGCACGAAGCGGCAGGGGCCGCTGCAGCCACCACACGACACCGCCTGCGGCCGCCACGGCCAGCACGACAACAGCAAGCAGGACGCGGCGGAGGAATCTCATGTACTAACCCTGAACGGGATGGGCCAACGGGCGCTGATGATAATGGAGGCATGACTGCCGCCACCCCTTCCACCGCTGCTCCTGCTTCCGCTTCCGCTTCCGCCTCCCTGTCGTCACCGGACGAACCGCTGGCCGGTGCAGCGACGCTGTCGCACCTGGGCGTGATCGCCGCCGACGGTGAAGACGCTGCCAGCTTCCTGCACGGTCAGCTCACGCAGGACATCACGCTGATGCCGCTGGGCCAGGCCCGGCTCGCGGGCTACTGCTCGGCCAAGGGGCGCCTGCTGGCCAGCTTCCTGGTCTGGAAGGAGTCGGCCCAAGAACTTCGGCTGCTGTGCAGCGCCGACCTGCTGGCGCCCACCCTCAAGCGCCTGTCCATGTTCGTGCTGCGCGCCAAGGTCAAGCTGCGCGACGCCACGCCCGAACTGCGCGTGAGCGGCGTGGCCGGCGCACCGGCGCTTGCGCTGGGCGCCCCGGCCCAGGCCTGGGAGCGCACCACCCAGGGCCAGACCACCCTGATCCGGCTGCCCGACGTGAACGGCCTGCCCCGCGTGCTGCATGTTGCCCCTGCAGATGCTCCGGCGCTCGCCGACACCGCCGCCCTGCCCCTGGCGAGCTGGCAATGGCTCGACGTCGAAAGCGGCATCCCGACCATCGTCGCGCCCGTGGTGGAGCAGTTCGTGCCGCAGATGATCAACCTCGAATCGGTTGGCGGCGTGAACTTCCAGAAGGGCTGCTACCCCGGCCAGGAGGTCGTGGCACGCAGCCAGTACCGCGGCACCCTCAAGCGGCGCGGCTTCATCGTCCATGCCGACACGACGCTCGTGCCCGGCCAGGAACTGTTCCACAGCGCCGACCCGGGCCAACCCAGCGGCATGATCGTCAATGCGGCGCCCCGGCCCGGCGGCGGCTGGAGCGCATTTGCCGAGCTCAAGCTGGCCGCCGCCGAAGGCGGGGAGCTGCACGCCGGCTCGCCCGACGGCCCGGCCGTGCGGCTGGCACCGCTGCCCTACACGTTGGCGGCCCAAGCGTGAATTTCTGCAAGGCGCACCCGCGCAATCCTTCTCACTTGGGGCCCGGGAGCCTGCCAGCATGAGACGCCTTTTCATCTACTATCGTGTGGCCTTGAGCGATACCGCGCCGGCCCATGAGGCGGTGCAGCGCATGCAGGGCGATTTGCGCGAGCGCCACCCCGGCCTGTCGACCGAACTGTGGCGCCGCCCCGAAATCAAGGACGGCCAGCAGACCTGGATGGAGATCTACACCCACACCGACGGCATCGACGCTGTGCTCGAGCAGCACATCGTGCAGGCCGCCGGCCCGGTGCAGAGCTGGATCCAGGGAGCGCGTCACGTCGAGGTGTTCGTCCCATGTGTCTCGTAGCCCTGGCCATCGATGCGAACCGCCGCTTCCCCCTGGTGGTGGCGGCCAACCGCGACGAATACTTCGACCGCCCGGCGGCACGACTGGCCTGGTGGCGCCCCGACACCCTGAGCCCTGAAATCCTGGGCGGGCGCGACACACGCTCGGGCGGCACCTGGCTGGGTCTGACCGCCGAAGGTCGCCTGGCCATGCTGACCAACGTGCGCAACCCCGCCGACGTCGACGCCGGCGCGCCCTCACGCGGAGACATCGTGCCGCTGTGGTTGCGTGGCGACCTGTCGATGGACAGGTTCTGGATGCAGGTGAGCCTCAGCGGCTACAACGGCTTCAACCTCATCGCCGCCGATCTGGCCCGCGGCGAATGCTTCTGGGGCTCCAACCGGGCACGCTTCCCCCAGCGCCTGGAGCGCGGGGTCTATGGGCTGTCGAACGCCCAGCTCGACACCCCCTGGCCCAAGGTCGAGCGACTGAAACAGCAGGTGCGCGGCTGCCTGCGCGACGCCGAATCCGCCGACGACCTGAGCGAAGCCCTGTTCCAGGCCCTGGGCGACCGCACCGAAATGGCCGATGAATTCCTGCCCAGCACCGGCGTGCCCATCGAATGGGAACGCTGGCTGTCACCCGCCTTCATCCGCACCCCCGACGGCCGCTACGGCACCCGCTGCTCCACGGTCATCATCACCGAACGTGTCCGACGCCGCCTGGTCACCCACGTGATCGAACGCACCTTCAGCAACAACCGCGGCCCCGGCGTGGCCCTGCTGCGCAAGTCCACCCTCAAGCACTGGCCCCCCAGCGCACGCGACCTCAGTGACGTGACCGCGCCAGCCCCGCTGCATGCGCAACCTGCGGGTGGCGCCAGCGCCCG
>CBFGPV010000159.1:0-9852 GCA_965650765.1 uncultured Burkholderiales bacterium | reverse complement strand
GCATTGTTTTATTCAACGCACAAGAACATTATTTGCAGGGGGCAGAAAACAATGCAGGCGCTCGTGGTGGCGCTGCACCCTCTCCCCAACCCTCTCCCGCAAGCGGGAGAGGGAGCGAACCTCCCGGTGAGCATGTGCGGCGACGCCGATGTGCGTTGCCGGAGTTGCCCCCTCTCCCGCTGGCGGGAGAGGGAGTTGGCGCACGTGCGGAAGCCGTTGTCCCTGGCACCATGTTTCGAGCCCGATGGGGCGAGGCTCGGCGTACTCCCTCTCCCGCTTGCGGGAGAGGGTTGGGGAGAGGGCTGGCGTTGGCGTGGCGCCGTTGTGTTGGGTGGCGCTGTGTTTCGCCCCGACAGGGGCGAAACAAGGGCCGCAAGAACAAGCGCAGAGCGACTCGGAGCGCACTCCCGCTCAGCTACCGATGCGTCCGCCGTCGTTCTTGGTGATCACAACGGTGGCCGAGCGCGGGCGGGCATTGGCACCGCCTGCGCCGTAGCCGGCGTTGCCGGGCCAGTGGCTGGTGTACTTGCTCGGGTCGCCGATGTCGGCCATCTTCGTGCCCTCGCCCGGGTGCTGGATGTTCACGAACATCGTCTTGCCGTCGGGCGTTTCGGCCACGCCGGTGATCTCGGAGTCGCGGCAGCCCACCAGGAAGCGCTTGAGCGCTTCGGCCGTCGGCTTCTTGCCGACGTAGGTGTCCACGTTCATCACCGAACCATCACCCTTGGTGTAGCTCAGCGTGACCTTGCTGCCATCGCCCTGGGCGCCAGGCAGGCCGGCCAGCATCATGCAGTTGGTGACGTCGGTGTAGGCGCCGTCGTCGGTCTGGATCCAGCAGATGCCGGTGTGCGGGCTGAACCACAGGCCGTCGGGGCTGGACATGTCCTGGTCGGCGGTCAGGCCGGACAGGTTGACCTTGCCGCCATCCGCGCCCGCTTCGGCCGCGAACAGGTAGACGTCCCACTTGAAGCTGGTGGCCGCGCCTTCTGCACCGGCCTCGGCCAGGCGGATGATGTGGCCGTTGACGTTGCCCGACTGGGTGCTGGCGCCCTTCATGTCGGTATAGGCACGCGGGTTCGGGCCATCGACCATCATCTGCGAGGCGCTCGACGGTTCCACACGGCGGTTGCTGTTGTTGGTCAGCGTGTAGTAGACGTCGCCGTTCTTGGGGTTGACCGAGCACCACTCGGGGCGGTCCATCTTGGTGGCGCCCACGGCGTCGGCGGCCAGGCGGGCATTCACCACCACGTCAGCCTGGTTGGCAAAGCTGTAGGCGGCGTAACCGGCAATCGCCGGGTTGGTGATGCTCAGCTCGATCCACTGGCCGGTGCCGTCGGCATTGAACTTGGCCACGTAGAGCTTGCCGTTGTCGAGGTACTTGTCACCCGTCGTGGAGCGATCGGTCGGGGTGGCATCGGCCGTGGCCCAGGTGGCGGCCGTCACGAACTTGTACATGTACTCGCCGCGCGAGTCATCGCCCATGTAGACGGCCAGTGGCTTGCCGGCGGCCGGGCGGCTGAAGCAGGCGCTTTCGTGGGCGAAGCGGCCCAGGGCCGTGCGCTTCTTGGCGGGGCGGGTGCGGTCGTAGGGGTCGATCTCGACCACGTAGCCCATGCCGTTCATCTCGTTGCGGTAGTCGTCGCTGCCGTCGGCCGAGGTGCCGGTCTTGCTGATGTCCCAGCGGGCGTACTTGTCGTCCGCGCCGCCGGTTTCCCAGCCGTGGCGGCTTGCGGCGCCCTGGGAGCGGCCGTAGCGGTTCAGCGAGACCACGCTCTTGTCGCCACGCGCGGCGTTGTCGTTGGCATTGCGGGTGAAGTAGCCGAACCAGTTTTCTTCGCCGGTCAGGAAGGTGCCCCAGGGCGTCTTGCCGGTGCCGCAGTTGTTCAGCGTGCCGCGGGTCTTGGTGCCGGTGGGCGAGTACTTCGTCACCAGCAGGGCATCGCCGCGCGCCGGGCCGTTGATCTCGATCTCGCTCAGGGCCGTGAGGCGGCGGTTGAACGCCGAGCCCTGGACATACTCCCAGCGGCCGTTGTTGTTGCGCACCTCCACGGCGGCGATGCCATGGATGTCGATTTCCTTGTCGACCTCGGCGGCCGGACGCGGCAGCGTGCTGGTGCCACCATCGGCATGCACAAAGAATGACGACAGGCGCTCGTCGGTCGTGGCTTCGTGGTTGATCATCAGCACGCCGCGCGAGCTGCCGTTGGCATCGGGCTTGCCGTCGCTGGCCAGGCCGAAGTACTCCATGCCGTCATGGTGGTCGCCGGAGCGGTTGGCAAAGTCACCGTCGGTGCCGTCGTTCTTGTAGGCCGCCACACCGGCTGCCAGCGGGTCGCCCAGGGCGATCAGCGGGCGCACCGTGTAGCCGGCCGGCACCGTGACGGTGTCGGCGGTGGTCTTGGCCACGGCGGCAAAGGCCAGCAGCTTTTCTTCGTCGTCGCTGCTGCCGCCGCAGGCGGTGGTCGCCAGGCTGCCGAACAGTGCCGTGGCGGCCGTGCCGACCGTCCCTTGCAGCATGCTGCGGCGGCTCAGCCGGGCCTGCAGCACCGATTCGAAAGCGGGGTTGGCGCTGTTGTTGTGGCTGATCTCGTCCGGATCGATCTCATGGACGGGGAAGTCGACTCGCTTGTTCATCGTGGGCATCCTTAATACAACGGGGTCAGAAGACCGCGAGAGGTTAGGGATGCCAGATGAAGCCCGCGTTACCTTTCCGTGACAGTCGCGTGACGATGCCGGGCGCTGCCATGTCAGCGCGGTGCGCCGTGCTCCAGGCGGGTGCGCAGTTCGAGCAGTTGCGGCCGCACGGTCTCGAGCAGGAACTGCGGACTCAGGTGAAACGCCGGGCCGCCGCAGTTGATCGCCATCAGCGAACGCCCGCCTTCGGCACGAAACGCGATCGCAATGGCATTGACATCTTTCTGCCATTCACCGAACGAGGTGCACACACCGAGCTCGACCAACTGCTGGCGCGCCGTCTCGATGCCCTGGCGGATGCGCGGCCACGCCACCTCGTCCAGCTCGCGGATGCGGTCCATCAGGTCATTGCGTTCGGTGTCCGGGCAGCTCGCCAGATAGGCGCGGCCCATGGCGGTGGTGGCCAGCGGGATGCGCGAACCCACGTCCAGGCTCAGCGTCAGCGCGCTCTGGCTGCGGCAGTTCTCGACATAGATCATGCTCAGCCGGTCGCGCGTGCCCAGCGACACCATGGCTTGTGCGGCATCGGCCAGTTCCTGCATCAGCGGGCGCGCGAGCTGGCGCACGTCCATGCGCGCGAGCATCGCACTGCCCAGCGACAGCGTGGCGCTGCCCAGCCGGTAGCGGCCGGTGTCCTCGATGTGGTCGAGGTAGCCCAGCTTGGTGAGCGTGTAGGTGAGCCTGGAGATGGTGGACTTGGGCAGGCCGCAGCGTCGCGCCAGCTCCTGGTTGCTGAGCATGCGGTCGCTGGAGCGAAAGCTCGCCAGCACCTCCAGGCCACGGGCCAGCGCGGTCACGAAATGGCGGTCTTCCTTGATGCGGGCGCCGCTCGCGGTGTCGTCGGAGTCATCATCGCTCGGCGCGTCGGACGGGTCGCTGTTCAGGTCACTGTTCAGGTCGTTCATGCCCTCAAGCTTACGATGCCGCCGCAGGCCCCAGCTCGGCCGCGATTTCGCGCAGTTTCGACTTGAAGATCTTCCCGGTGGCCGAGGCCGGCAGCCGCGGCATCGGCACGATGCGCGCCGGCAGCTTGTACGGCGACAGGCGCTCCCTCAGAAAGCGCTCGAGCGCCTCCAGATCCAGCGTTGCCCCCGGGACCGGTTCGACAAACGCGATCACCTCCTCGTTGCCGGGTACGGCGCGCCCGACCACCGCCGCCAGCACCACGTCGGGGTGTGAACACAGCACCTGCTCCACTTCCACCGGGTACACGTTGAAGCCCGAGCGGATGATCAGCTCCTTGCATCGGCCGACGATCTCCAGCGTGCCGTCGGGCGCGATGCGGGCCAGGTCACCGGTGTGCAGCCAACCCTGCGCGTCCACCGTCTCATGGCTGAGGGGCTCGTTGCGGTAGTAGCCCTTCATCACGTTGGGCCCGCGCACCTGCAGTTCGCCGGTCTCGCCGTCGGGCTGCTTCCGGCCGGTGTCGAGGTCGACCACCCGCACCTCGATGCCCGGGATGGGCGGGCCCACCGAACAGTCGCGCCGCGGCGCATCCAGCCGGGTCTGGGCGATCGACGGGGCGGCTTCGGTCATGCCGTAGCCGTTGTGCAGCACCACGCCGAGCGCCGCCTCGAAGCTGTCCTTCAGGGCCTGGTCCAGCGGGGCCCCGCCCGACTGGGCCACCCGCAACGAAGGCGCCAGCAGCCGATGCCCAGGGCGGCGTGACCACTCCAGCAGCCGCGCGTACATCGCCGGCACCCCATGCATCACGGTGATGCCGTCCTGCGCGAGTGCCTCGGCCAGGTGGCCCGGATCAAAACGCGGCACCAGGCTGAGCCTCGCACCGGCACACAGGCTGGCCAGCAGCAGCGCGGTCAGGCCATAGACGTGCGACATCGGCAGCACGCCGTAGATGCGGTCGTGCGGTTGAAGCGCCCGCATGCGGCAGCTGTTGCGGGCGATGAACATCAGGTTCGCGTGCGTGAGCATCACGCCCTTGGGCTGGCCGGACGTGCCGGAGGTGTAGATGATCGCCGCCACCTGTTCGTCGGCCGCATCGAGCACCGGCTCGGTGTCGACCTCGGGGCGCACGGGCGACAGCGAAAACGGCCCGGTGCCCGGCCAGTGGCACGACCGGGCGGCACAGCGGGCCGCATGCGCACGCGCCTCGGGCGAGGCATCGTCGAGAAACACCACGAGCCGGGCGCCGCTGTGGTCGATGAAGGTGTCGATCTCGCGCTCGGACAGCCGCGCATTGACCATGGCCACCCAGGCATCGAGCGCGCTGCAGGCCAGCACGAACAAGGCTGCGGCATTGCAGTTCTCGCCCACCACCAGCAGGCGGTCGCCAGGTTGCAGCCCGGCCGCCGCCAGGTGGTCCCGGGTGGTGGCGATGCATTCATCGAGCTGCCGGTAGCTCAGCTGCCCCTGGGCATCCGCCAGTGCCGGGGCATCCGGCGTGGCCTGCACCCAGGGCAGGATCAGTTCATGAATGCGGCGCGGCCCGGCATCGGCGGGAGGGGTCGGGGTGAGGGACATCACGGCGGGCAGCGCGGTGGGTGACGCTTGCGGCACCGTCGCTGCATCTGGGTTGGACTGCGGGGATCGTGGCATGCACCCACCGGGGCGTCAATTCCATTTCCCGCCAGAAATTCTGCAATGCAGAACCCCGCCCACCCACACGTACCGTTTCAGTCGACCGGCGTCAGCTTGGCCACCCCGAGCGCAAGCCACTTCATCCCGTGGCGACCGAAGTTGATCTGGGCACGCGCGTCCGGCCCGCTGCCTTCGAGCGTGAGGATCACGCCCTCGCCGAACTTGGTGTGGAACACCGACTGCCCCACCCGCAGGGCCTTGCCGTCGCTGGTGGCCGCCTTGGGCGCCGGGGCACTCCAGGCCGGCGGCGCCGCCTGCTGCCCCGCACCGACGATGGAGCCCAGCCCGGTGCCGCGCGACCAGGCCGACTGGTAATCCCGGGCAAAGCCCGAACCGAAGGCCTGGGTGCGCGGGGTCAGCCACTTCAGCGCACTTTCGGGCAGCTCCTCGAAAAACCGGCTCTTGACGTTGTAGCGGGTCTGGCCGTGCAGCATGCGGGTCTGGCTGTGGCTCAGGTACAGCCGCTTGCGGGCCCGGGTGATGGCCACGTACATGAGGCGGCGCTCTTCTTCGAGGCCGTCGTGGTCGGACATCGAGTTCTCGTGCGGGAACAGGCCCTCCTCCAGGCCGGTGATGAACACGCAGTCGAACTCCAGCCCCTTGGCGGCATGCACGGTCATCAGCTGCAGGGCGTCCTGGCCGGCCTGGGCCTGGTTGTCGCCGGCCTCCAGCGAGGCATGGGTCAGGAAGGCCGCCAGCGGCGACATGATCTCGCCGGTCTCGGCATCCGGCGTGAGGTCGGCGGCGGCCAGGGCCGGTGGATCGCCCGGCACGAAGGACCCGGGCACCTCGTCCACCGGCAGGGCCACGGCGTCCTTGCCAAACCCTTCCTGGGTCACGAAGGCCTCGGCCGCGTTGACCAGTTCGTCCAGGTTTTCCAGGCGCTCCCGGCCTTCCTTGTCGTTGCGGTAGAAGTCGGTCAGGCCGCTGGCATGGATGGTGTGTTCGATGATCTCTCGCAGCGTGAGCCCCTGGGTGGCGCTGCGCATCGCGTCGATCAGCGCCACGAAGGCCTGCAGGTTCGCGCCGGCCTTGCCGCTGAGCGCGCCCACGCTCTGGTGCAGGCTGCGGCCCGAGGCCCGAGCGGCATCCTGCAGCTGCTCGATCGTGCGCGCGCCGATGCCACGGGTCGGGAAGTTCACCACCCGCAGGAAGCTGGTGTCGTCGTTCGGGTTCTCGATCAGGCGCAGATAGGCCAGCGCATGCTTGATTTCGGCGCGCTCGAAGAACCTCAGGCCACCGTACACACGGTACGGAATGCCGGCATTGAACAAGGCGCTTTCCAGCACCCGCGACTGGGCGTTGCTGCGATAGAGCACGGCCACTTCGCTGCGCGCCACGCCGTCGCGGTGCAGCTGCTGCGCCTCCTCGATCAGCCATTGCGCCTCGCCGTAGTCGCTGGTCGACTCCATCACGCGCACCGGTTCGCCCGGGCCCGCCTCGGTGCGCAGGTTCTTGCCCAGCCGCCGCGTGTTGTGCGCAATCAGCTCATTGGCCGCATCGAGGATGTTGCCGAAACTGCGGTAGTTGCGTTCGAGCTTGATGACGTGCTCGACGCGGAACTCGCGCTCGAAGTCGGCCATGTTGCCCACCTGGGCGCCGCGGAAGGCATAGATGCTCTGGTCATCGTCGCCCACGGCGAACACGCTGTTGCCGCTGCGTTGCGGGTCGCCCGCGAACATCTTGAGCCAGGCGTACTGCAGCTTGTTGGTGTCCTGGAACTCGTCGACCAGGATGTGCCTGAAGCGGTGGTTGTAGTGTTCGCGCAGCGCGGTGTTGTCACGCATCAGCTCGTAGGTGCGCAGCATCAGCTCGGCAAAGTCGACCACCCCCTCGCGCTGGCACTGGTCTTCATAGGCCTGGTAGATCTCGACGAGCTTGCGGGTCTGCTCGTCGCGCACCGACACGTCCTGCGGCCGCTGGCCGTCTTCCTTGCTGCCGGCAATGAACCAGGTCACCTGCTTGGGCACGAAGCGTTCCTCGTCGAGGTTCATCGCCTTGATGATGCGCTTGACGGCCGAGAGCTGGTCCTGCGAGTCGAGGATCTGAAAGCTCTGCGGCAGGTTGGCCAGCTTCCAGTGCGCGCGCAGGAAGCGGTTGCACAGGCCGTGGAAGGTGCCGATCCACATGCCACGCACCGGAATGGGCAGCATTGTGGACAGGCGCGTCAGCATCTCCTTGGCGGCCTTGTTCGTGAAGGTCACCGCCATCAGCCCGCCCGGCGACACCTGCCCGGTCTGGATCAGCCAGGCGATGCGCGTGGTCAGCACCCGGGTCTTGCCCGAACCGGCCCCGGCCAGGATCAGCGCATGGCGGGCGGGCAGCGTCACCGCGGCCAGCTGCTCCGGGTTGAGGTTGTGCAGCAGGGGCGAATCGGGCGCAACAGGGGGGACAGCAGGGTTCATGCCCGGATTCTAGGAGTCTGCGCGCGGCCCACGCCGGCCGGGACGCACGCGGCGGTCTCCCGCATGCCCATGTAAAGCCCGCGCAAAGTTCGGAAAAGCCCGGCGGGGCGACACGGAACTGACAGTCAGGCCGGTTAGGCTGCGCACCGTCCCCAACCGAGCGATCACCCCCATGCACACCCTGAATCGCCTGACGGCCGTCCTTGCCACCGTCCTGCTCGGCCTGATGGCCGGCTTCTTCTTCGCGTTTGCCGTGGACGTCGCCCCGGCGATGACCCACCTGGACGGCCCGCACTACGTGACCACACAGCAGTGGATCAACAAGGTGGTACGCAATGCAGCCTTCGGCAGCGTGTACTTCGGCGCGGCACTGCTGCCGTTTGTCGTGGCGCTGCTGGCGGCCGGCCGCCGGCAGTGGCGCTGGGCCCTGGGGTGGGCCATCGTGGCCGGTGCCTATGCCGTGGCGGTGTTTGCGCTGACCAGCTCGGTCAATGTGCCGATCAACGAGGCGATGGCCCAGTGGAACCCGGCCACGCCCCCGGCCGACTGGGCCGAGCTGCGTGATGCATGGAACCAGGCGAACCTGACGCGCGCGCTGGCCAGTGCGGCGTGTTTTGCGGCTGCGGTCGTGCTCATCGCCTGGCCGGCGCCGCACGCCCCGGCCGCAACGTCATCGCCCTGAAACCCTGCTGCGTTGCGGGTCAAGTGCCACCCCGCGTAGAATGCGCCACCGGGCCCAAATTTTGGCGCCCGGTTTTTTGTGCCCGCTCCCTTGCCCCTCACTGCGCAAGGTGTTCAGCCGGCCAGCCGGGACTCCAAGTCAAGCGCTCGCCACCCGGGTCACCGACCCGAGCAGCCATTGAGCCGCGCACTGCGTCAACGCGCCGCTCACCTGACTCAGGAGCATCTGCACCATGGAAATCTTCGACTACGACAACGTTCTGCTGCTGCCCCGCAAGTGCCGGGTCGAAAGCCGCAGCGAATGCGACACCTCGACCGAACTCGGCGGGCGTCGCTTCAGGCTGCCGGTCGTGCCGGCCAACATGAAGACGGTGGTGGACGAATCCATCAGCGAGTACCTGGCGGCCAATGACTACTTCTACGTCATGCACCGCTTCGACCTGGACAACGTGGCCTACGCCCGCCGCATGCGCGACAAGGGGCTGTACGTGTCGATCAGCTCGGGCGTCAAGCAGGCCGACTACGACGTGATCGACCGCCTGGCCGCGGACGGCGTGGGCGCCGACTACATCACCATCGACATCGCCCACGGCCATGCCGACAGCGTCCAGAAGATGATCGCGCACATCAAGCAGCGCCTGCCGCAGGCCTTCGTGATTGCCGGCAACGTGGGCACGCCCGAGGCGGTGATCGACCTGGAGAACTGGGGCGCCGACGCCACCAAGGTGGGCATCGGCCCCGGCAAGGTGTGCATCACCCGGCTCAAGACCGGCTTCGGCACCGGCGGCTGGCAGCTCAGCGCGCTCAAGTGGTGCGCCCGCGTGGCCACCAAGCCCATCATTGCCGACGGCGGCATCCGCGAACATGGCGACATCGCCAAGAGCGTGCGTTTCGGCGCCACGATGGTCATGGTCGGTTCGCTGTTCGCCGGGCACGAGGAATCCCCGGGCAAGACGGTCGAGGTCGACGGCAAGCTCTACAAGGAGTACTACGGCAGTGCGTCCGACTTCAACAAGGGCGAGTACAAGCACGTCGAAGGCAAGCGCATCCTGGAGCCGGTCAAGGGCAAGTTTGCCGACACCCTGCGTGAAATGCAGGAAGACCTGCAAAGCTCGATCAGCTATGCCGGCGGGCGCAAGCTGGCCGATATCCGCAAGGTGAATTACGTCATCCTGGGCGGCGACAACGCCGGCGAGCACCTGCTGATGTGAGCCCCCCGTAAAATCGGGACATCCCAGGCCAGCGGCGCCCCCCGGGGCGCCGCGTCGTTTTCCTGCCCTCACCTGCCTCTCAAGTCCAGGCCCCCCGCCATGTCCGAACTCGCGAAGTCCTTCGAACCCGCCGCCATCGAGGCCCATTGGGGCCCCCTGTGGGAGCAGCGCGGGCTGTACCAGCCCACGCTCGACCCGGCCCGCCCGTCCTTCTCGATCCAGCTGCCGCCACCCAACGTGACCGGCACGCTGCACATGGGGCA
>CBFGPV010000158.1:0-9995 GCA_965650765.1 uncultured Burkholderiales bacterium | reverse complement strand
GGCGACAGGCTCGCGCCTTGATCTGGATCCAGGGCACCGACGGCCGGCCCGATAAGCTGGGATCAAGCAGTTCCCGGCCCGCGTGGCCCTCGTGTGCCTCATGACCTCGTCGCAGTATGCTGATCTTGATACCCAACCCGATGCCCTGCACCCCGAGCGACACCCCCTGAGGGTGGCGCACGGCGCGCCTGAAGCGGCGGACCCACCTCGGCCGGCCGACGAGCCGGCCCTGTGGGCCCTGCTGGGCAGCGCGTCCGCCGAGGTCGAGCGCGCCCAGCGTCTGGGCGAGGCGCTGGTGCGCAGCGGCCTGATCGACACCCCCACGCTGAGGCATGCGCTGCGCGAGCAGCGCGACGCCGCCAGCCACCGTCTGCTCGGGCGCATCCTGGTCGAGCGCGGCGCGCTGTCCGAGGTGCAGCTGCGCATGGCCCTGGCCCGGTGGCTGGGGGTGCGGGTGATCGACCCGCGCGACTTCGTGCCGTCCACCGAGGCCCTGCGGCTCGTCGCGCGCAGCCTGGCCGAGCGCGAGGCGGTGCTGCCGCTGATGGTGCGCGACGACACCCTGGTCGTGCTGCTGGCCGACCCCTGGGACCGCCCGCTGATCGACGAACTGCGTTTCATCACCCAGCGCAACGTCGTGCCGGTGATGGCCGTGCCCGGCACACTGCTGCCGGCCATCCAGCGCGCCTACGCCACCCATCCGGCCGTGCCGGCGGACGGGCTCGGCAGTGCGGCCCGCGAGGCCCGTGGCGGCAGCATCGAATCATTGGCCAGTGAACTGCGCCGTGCCGCCGAGTCGACCACTGCGCGGGGCAACGACGTGGTCACCGAGGCTGACAACACGCTGGTGCGGCTGATCAATTCACTGATCCAGGAGGCCATCGACCGGCGCGCCTCGGACATCCACATCGAGACGGCCCACGAGCCGCGCCAGGTGCGCATCCGCCTGCGCATCGACGGCGAGCTGCTCACGCTGCTGGAGCTGCCGTCCACCTTGCGCTATGCCCTGGTCGCCCGCGTGAAGATCATGGCCGACCTCGACATCTCCGAGCACCGCAAGCCGCAGGACGGCAAGATCGACTTTGCGCGCTTTGGCGGCCCGCACGTCGAGTTGCGGGTGGTGACCGTGCCGACCTCGCGTGGCCTGGAAGACGTGGTGCTGCGCCTGCTCAGCGGTCTGCGGCCCATGCCGCTGGACGAGATCGGCCTGAGCCCGGCCAACCTGCAGGCCCTGCGCATGGTGTCTGCCAAGCCCTATGGCCTGATCCTGATCTGCGGGCCCACCGGCTGCGGCAAGACGACCACGCTGCATTCGGTGCTGCGCGAGCTCAACACCGACGGGCGCAAGATCTGGACGGCCGAAGACCCGATCGAGATCACCCAGGACGGGCTGCGCCAGGTGCAGGTCAATCCGCGCATCGGCTGGACGTTTGCCAATGCGATGCGCACCTTCCTGCGGGCCGACCCGGACGTCATCATGATCGGCGAGATGCGCGACGAGGAAACCGCCCGCATCGCGGTCGAGGCCTCGCTGACCGGGCACCTGGTGCTGTCGACGCTGCACACCAATTCGGCACCGGAAAGCATCACCCGGCTGCTGGAGATCGGGCTGGACCCGTTCAACTTCTCCGACTCGCTGCTGGCCATCCTGGCCCAGCGCCTGGTGCGCCGCCTGTGCACCCACTGCCGCGAAGCGCATCCGGCCAGCGATGCCGAGCTCGAGCTGCTGGCGGCGCACTACGAAGGGCATGCCACCGAACCCGCCGTGCGCGGCTTCGGTGCGGCGCCGGCAGACGACGACCGTGCCGACCAGGCCCTCAGACGGGCACAGCGGGTGTCGTCGTGGCGGCGCCGGCATGCCGGCCCGGACGGCCAGGTGCTGCTGTACCGCGCGCGGGGCTGCGACCACTGTGGCGGCGACGGTCACCACGGGCGGTTGGGCATCCATGAGCTGATGCTGGCCGACGACACGGTACGCGCCCACATTCGCCACCGGGACAGCGCCGCGATGCTGCAGACCGCGGCGCTGGCCGGCGGCATGACCACCCTGCGCCAGGACGGCATCGAGAAGGTGCTGGCCGGACTCACCGACCTGGCCGAAGTGCTGGGCGCGACCAACGCCTGAGCGCACCCCGGCCACGTCATCCTGACCCCATCCCAGATCCCACCGGAGCCCCCATGTCCTACGATGCCCGTCACCCCGAGTCCCCGGTCCATGCCTATGACCCGGCCCATGTGAACCCGTATCTGGCTGCCGCCAGGCTGCACCCCGATCTGCTGCACAAGGTCGGTGAAGTCTTTTCGGTGGCCTTGAGTCGCCAGCTCGCCCGGCTCAGTGCGGGCACGAACGGTCAGGTCGCGCCCGACGAATTGCAGCGGGTGCAGGCCGAGCTCGCCCACCTGGAGCGCTTTGGCGTCCAGCTCCAGGAGATTGCCCGGGTGCTGGCCCGGGAAGGCGGCTGGGTGAACGAGCGGGTGAATGTGGGCGCGGCGATCCGTCAGACCCTGGCGCTGTGGGCCGAGCGGGCCGCGCTGGCCGGTGCCACGCTGAGCGGCCCGGACGACGATCCCGACCACATCGTCAACCCCGCCGTGCTCGAACAGCTGCTGGAGCTGGGGGTGGAGTACGCCCTGCACCTGGGCGACCGCATCAGCCTGCGGTGCGTGTCCGAGGGCGAACCGCCCGGGCCGGTGCTGGTGTTCGACATCCAGCCCGGCGACGCCAGCCGACCTGGCACCCGCGAGATGGTGTCCGACGACCTGGCCTGGCAGCTCTTCCACACGCTGGCACGTGCCATCGGCTGGCAGCCGCGCCGACAGTCGGTGGGCCGTGGCCTGCGCCTGTCGGTGATGCTCGCGACGCCGGGCGACACCGAAGTGCGCAGCGCCGCGTTGCTGCCGCGCACGCCGGTGGCGGCCGGGCGGCGGGTGCTGCTGGTCGATCCGCAGGACCTCAGTCGCGAGGAGGCGATGCGCCTGATGCGCGAGGTCGGCATGCAGGTCGACGTGGCCTCCAGTGTCGAGCAGGCCCTGGCGCAGATGCACGACACACGCCATGTCCACACGCCCGAGCTGCTGCTGACAGGCGTGCCGGCCGACGCGCCGGACTGTGCCGCCTTCATCGACCGCCTGCGGGCAGAGCAACCGCAGCTGCGTGTGGTCGAGATCGTCGACGACGACAGCGCGTTCACGTTTTCGGCGCCGGGCCCGGACAACCCGGCGCGTGTCGGGCGCCACACCCTGGGCCGCACACTCGTTGCCGCCATCTCTCAGGAGCTTGATGCGCTCTGAACGGCAACGGGTTCAGGCGCCAGGCGCCAGGGCCAGGCGCAGGCTCTGCCACACCAGTGTCCAGCACACGCCCAGTCCGGCCAGGTAGAGCAACGCGCGCCAGGGCTGCAGGCCGAGCAGGAACACGCCGGTGTGCAGCCAGCGCAGCATCACGTAGGCGGCAAACAGCGGCTGTGCCGTGTCGGCCGGGGCGCCCAGCAGCACGTACACCAGCGCGACGACCAGGAAAAACGGCAGGTTCTCGGTGTCGTTGCGCCACACGTTGGCGCAGCGGCGCACAAAGGGCGATTCGTCCGGGGCCACGGTCCCGCGCATCAGGCGAGCGTCCTCGGGGATGGGAAACACACCCGAGCGGGCGCGGCTGACCACCTGCAGCACGCTGGTGAGGGTGGTCTTGGCCAGCAGGGCAGCCAGGGCCCAGGCGAGTGCGGGCAGGGCGGGAAACAAGCTCAGTGTCGACATGGCGGATCCGGTGCGGTCACCGGCCAGCGTGTGGAAGATGCACGCATTGGGCCCGAGACGCTGCGATCACTGCAGTGTCTGATTCGACATTTCTCTGTTCAAATCCGCCAATGTCTCGATCTTCACTTCCCCTGGGTCCGAAGGCGCACACCCGGTCGCTTCGGGTGGGCGTGCTGGTGTACCCCGGCTGCGTACGCAGCGCCGCTGTCGTGCCCGGCGATGTGTTCGATGTCGCCCACCGTGTGATGGGTTCGCGCTGCGCTGCGGGCATGCGCTTCGAGCTGCTGTGGGTCAGCGCACGGGCGGGCGGCTGCGTCGACAGCGATGCCCTGCGATTCACGGTGGTGCCGGCCGAGCTGAGTCGGCTTGATGCGCTCATCGTGCCGGGCATGGCGCATGCCGATGCCCGCAGCCTGCTCGATGTACTGGAGCCGCTCGCGGCCGAACGACAACTCCTGCAGCGCGCTGCGCGGGCCGGGCTCACCGTGCTGGCCGGCTGCTCCGGCACGGCGTTGCTGGCCTGTGCCGGCGTGCTCGACGGGCGGCGGGCCACCACGAGCTGGTGGCTGGCCGATGCCATGCGGCGGCACTTCCCTGCGGTGCAGCTGCAGCCCGAACAGGTGCTGGTGCACGACGCAGCCTGGGTCACCTCGGCGGGGCTCACCTCGTACTTCGATCTGGCGCTGTGGCTGGTCACGCAGCATGCGGGCGCGGCCGTCGCTCAGATGGTGTCACGCCTGCTGCTGCTCGAAGGCCGTCCGGCCGGCCAGTTGCCCTATGCGGTGGCCGCCGAACCGGCCGCACCCGGCCCGGTGGTGATGGAGCGGGCCCGGCGATGGCTGGCACGCCACCTCGACAAACCCTGGACGGTGCAGGCCCTGGCCGAGCATTGCCGCACCAGCGAGCGCACCCTGCTGCGCCGCTTTCGCGAGACGCTGGGGCAGACGCCGGTGCAGCACATGCAGCAGTTGCGGGTCGAGCGGGCCAAGCGGCTGCTCGAGTCGACGCTGAGGCCGTTCGACGACATCGCCGCGCGCTGCGGCTACCAGGACACCGCGGCCATGCACCGGGTCTTCAGGAAGTGGGCCGGGGTGTCGCCTCGGGAGTACCGGGAGCGATTCGGCCTGCGCCGCTGAGACCGCACAATCACGCACGTTTGCCCCGTTGCTCCCGCATGACTCCCCGACTCCGTCTCCTCGTGCGCCGAGCGCGCGAGGCCCAGCTGGCCCAGGTCGCCGGCAGCCTGACCTTCACGACCGTGCTGTCGCTCGTGCCCCTGGTCACGGTGGGCTTTGCACTGTTCACCCGCTTCCCGGCCTTCCAGCAGTTCCAGCGCGCCATCGAAGACCACCTGCTGCGCAGCCTGCTGCCCGCCGAGATGGCGCGCACCGTGCTGCGCCATCTGGGTCAGTTTGCCGCCAATGCCCATGGCCTGACCTGGGCCGGCTCCGCCTTCCTGCTGGTGGCGGCCCTGGCGATGATGCTCACCGTCGAGAACGCGCTGAACCAGATCTGGCAGGTGCGCCAGGGCCGGCCGCTGCTCAGGCGCCTGGGTCTGTACCTGCTGATGCTGGCGGCCGGGCCGCCGGTGCTGGGCGTGAGCCTGTGGGCCACCTCCAAGCTGCTCGGCGCGTCGCAGGGCTGGCTGCGCAGCCTGTCGCCGTCGGCCGAGTTCGTGCTGACGCTGGGCCCTGTCGCGCTGAGTTTCGTGGTGCTGGCTGCGCTGTTCCACACCGTGCCCAACACGCCGGTGCGCTGGCGTGACACGCTGCTGGCGGCGCTGCTGGCCAGTGTCGCGCTTGAACTGGGCAAACGCGGATTTGCGGCCTATGTGCTGACGCTGCCGACCTACCGCACCGTGTACGGTGCGTTTGCGGTGCTGCCGATCTTCCTGTTGTGGGTCTACTTCTCGTGGCTGGCCACCCTGGCGGCGGCGCTGGTGGCGGCCAGCGCGACGGCATCGCGCGGCCGGGGGGGCGCATCCGCGGGCGGCGCAGGCCGGCGCAGGCGGTCAGCCACCTGAGGCGGGCGCCGGCGCATTCAGCCAGGCCCGCAGGTAGGTCTTCAGTCGGGACCTGAGCCCGGTCTGGTTGTGCAGCGCACAGAAGTTCAGCGCGACCACCTGCACCACAAAGGCCTCGACCCCTTCGGCCAGCACGTCGGCCGGCACATCGGTGCGAAAGCGTCCCTTCGTGAGCCATTGCGCCACGATGCCGGTCATCCGGCCCAGACTCAGTGCGATCGGGCCGATGTCCTCGTGGGCGGCTGCGCCCGAGCGGCGCAGCATCACGTCGAACACATACCGTTCCGAGGTCATGAAGTCGAGCAGCGGCAGCAGCCGCTCGACCACCTGGTCGGCATTGGCCGGCGGCGTGCGGGCCTGGGCCTGGTCGAGCAGCGCATCGATGCGTTCGCCGATGAGCAGGTCCATCAGCGAATCCTTGTCGACAAAGTGCGCGAAGAAGGTGCCCTTGGCCACGCCGGCACGCAGCACGATCTCCTCGATGCGCAGCGACTCGTAGCTGCCCTGGGCGATGAGTTCATGGGCGACGGCCACCAGCCGTGCGCGGGTTTCGAGGGTTCGTTGCTGGACGGCCTTGCGCATGGCGGCGACTATGGCATGAGCCGGCAGCCCGCGTCAAAGACGCTCTCGCAAAAGTTGACCGCAGTCATTTTTGCGCCAATAATTGACCACGGTCATTAAATGGGGCACCCATGAAGCGCATCTACATCCTCGACGGCCATCCGGCGGCCGGTTCGCTGTCACGCAGCCTGGCGTTGGCCTATGCCGACGCCGCCCGCGCCGCCGGCCATGAGGTCAGGCTCACTCACCTGCACGACCTGCAGTTCGACGCCGACTTCGGCCAGGCCAGCTTCCGCGCCAGCAAACCGCTCGAACCCGCGCTCGAGCAGACGCTGCAGGACCTGGCCTGGAGCGAACACTTCGTGCTGGTCACGCCCATGTGGTGGGGCGGACTGCCGGCCAAGCTCAAGGGCCTGATCGACCGCGCCTTCCTGCCCGGTCGAACCTTCGACCCGCGCAACCCCACCCGCGTCGGCTTGCCCGCGCCGCTGCTGCAAGGGCGCAGCGCCCGGGTGATCCTCACCTCCGACACACCGGGCTGGTTCATGCGGCTGATCTACCGCAATGCGCTCATCTGGCAGCTGCGCGGCCAGATCCTGGGGTTCGTGGGCATCCGCCCCTCCCGCTTCACCCACCTCTCGGGCGCGAGCGAACCTCGCCCCGGCGCCGTGGCCCGCTGGCTGGGCCAGGTGCAGCGGCTGGGGGCGCAGGGGGTGTGAGCGCGGCGACGTTCAAGCCGCAGGCGCTTGCGCGAAGGCCTGAGCCCGTTCGTTGGCCCGCGCCAGCCCGTGCGGGGTCGGCGGCGAGACAAAAAACGAGACGGGCAGTGTCCTGAGGCCCGCCGGATCGCGGGCGGCCCGCAGGACATCTCGCAGGCGCGCCACTTCGGGTGAGCGCATGGCCAGCCGGCGGACGACGGCCTCGGGCAGCATGCGCGAGGGCAGCTCGAGCGTCTGGACGTAGGTCGGGTTCTCGCGGAACAGGCCGCGACACAGTTCCTGCCCGTCCGCCGACAGCATCAGGTAGGTGTCCGAGAACTCGATGCCCTTGCTGGCCAGCACGCGACGTCCCAGGGCGATCGGAACAAAACGCAGGGTGTCCGCGATCTGCTGTCGCGGATGGTTCTCCCGGTCCAGGATCAGGGAGTGCGCCGTGTCGTCCAGGCCATCACCCACGGCGGCGCACCCGGTGTTGCCCCCGCCGTTGCCCCCGCTGTTGCCCCCGCTGTTGCACCCGGGTTCGCACTGGCCGACCAGATCGAGGTAACGAAGGATGGTCTGCAGGACGGTGGGCCGCACCTGCTCAGCGGCGATGAGCAGCTTGCGGCAGACCTCCCTCACCTGCGGGAACTCGGCCGCCAGCCAGTCAGCCGGCAGGTAGGCATGTTCGAGTCGTATCGCCCAGGGCACGCACTGGTTCGATGCGCGCCGCAGGACCTGATCCTCCGGGCCGGCCAGCGCCGCGGGCAGATGGATGCCGCCATCCTGCTCGGCCATGCCGAAGGTGCGCATCCACATCGGAAAGCGTGCGAACGTCGGGTCGTCGATCGAGAACCAGCGCATGCCTGACTCCATGGTCATCCGGGGCGTCGGGCCGACAAGGCAAAGCAGGCCGGCGGGACGGAACGGGATGGGCGGCCCGTCGACGGCCCTGACCCGGCTCGACTGTAGCCACGACACCGTGGCCGACGGAATCGCGAAGTTCTCATGCTGCCGTTGAGCATTCCTCAACGGCAACCGTCTGGGATCACCTGGTTCAGCGTGCAGCACCCGCAGGCCGCGGCTCCAGCAGCCCGCCGTAACCAAGCAGTTCGCCCAGCACCGGCACGGTGAACGACACAGAGAACTCGTACCGGCCATCGACCACCCGTTTGTAGGCGCGCGAGGCCGGAAACAGCCACAACGGCAAGGGCAGGCCCAGCATGCGCACCTCACGCTGCACCCAGAACCAGCCGCCTTGTTGCAGGTCGACGCCCAGCTTGAGCTTCAGGGGGCCGGTGGTCTCATGCCAGCAACCTTCGGGATAGCGGCCGTGCGGCACGAAGACCGAAACCATCCTGTGTCCGGGATGGAAGGTGCGCGCCCAGTGCAGTGCGCGCCCGTCGTGTGCGATGTTCACCTCCAGCGGCACCGGCCCCGCCTGCGGCGGCAGCCCGAGCCGGCGCGCCAGGCGGCGCCCCAGCACACCGGCCAGGCCACGGGCGATGCGGATGTCCACCGTGCCGCTGAGTTGTCCTCCGTCCCGATGCAGTGCCTGCAGCAGCGGATCGAGCTGCAGGAACGCATCACCAAACCATTCCACGACCGGATTTGTCATGCCGGGAGTCTGCACCGGGCCGGCCGATCATGCCAGGGTGCATGGCTCGCGTGATCTTGCGGCTTGCTGCCAAAGCGGTAGATTCGGGGCTGTCGACCCTCCAGAACCCAGCAATGACGCCACACCGGCCTGCGCGCGCGGCGCGCAGCAAGGCCCGAAAACTGCCCTCGCCCCGGTGCGTGCGCGCCAGCGTGTCGCTGACGGTGCTGATCGCGCTGGTGTGTGTGGTGGCGAGCGTGGGCATCTGGGCCACCGCCCTGCAGCGCATCGCGTTCGAGCGCGAACAGGCGGTGGCGGCGGCCAAGAAGGCGAATGCGAACCTGGCCATTGCCTTCGAACAGCAGGTGTTTCGCACACTCAAGGCGGCCGAGCAGGTGGCAGCGTTCGTGCGTGAGCAGTACCGCCTGCACGGCCCGGCGATCGACCTGCTCGCATGGGTGGAGCGCGGGGTCATCCGCGAGGCGATGTTCACCATCGTCAGTGTGGTGGACGAGCACGGCGACATCGTCGCCAGCAGCACGCCGCGTGCGACAGGACGGGTGAACTATGCCGACCGTGAGTTCTTCAACGCCCAGCGGCAGGCCGACCAGGACCTGCTGTTCGTGAGCCCGCCGGTGCTCGGGCGTGTGTCAGGACGGTGGCAGGTGCCGATGTCGCTGCGCATCACGCGCAACGACGGCAGCTTTGGCGGGGTGGTGGTGATGTCGGTCGACCCGGCCAACTTCACCGACTTCCATCGGCAGGCGGCGCTGGGCGAACAGGGCTTGCTCGAGCTCACCGGCCTGGACGGGGTGGTGCGCGGGCGCAAGCTTGGCGGGCAGACCACCTTTGGCGGCGACGCATCAGACCGCGTCTGGTTCCGGCGGCGCCAGGCCGCGCCGGAGGGTGAGCTGCTCGACGAGGGGGACGCACCCGACGGGGTGGCGCGTATCGTGAGCTACCGCACCATGGCGGGCTATCCGCTGATGGTGGCCGTGGGCACGGCCTACGAGGCGGAGATGGCGCCGGTGCGTCAGCGCCGCGTCACCTACCTGGCGGTGGCGGCCACGGCCACGGCCGGCCTGCTGGTGGCCGGCGGGCTGCTGATCCTGATGCTGGCGCGCCAGCGCCGCGTGGCCGAGGCCCTGCAGGCCAGCGAGGCGCTCTTCAAGGCCACCTTCGATCAGGCCGCCATGGGCATCATGCATGTGGCACCCGACGGTCGCATCCTGCGTGCCAACGACAAGCTCTGTCGCCTGCTGGGGTATGCCGAACACGAGCTGATGGAGCGCACCGTCTTCGACCTGGGCGAACCGGCCCGTCGCGACGAGGCGCGGCAGTTCCTGGCCCATCGCCTGTCGGC
>CBFGPV010000157.1:0-9997 GCA_965650765.1 uncultured Burkholderiales bacterium | reverse complement strand
CGTCCGCCGGGCGGGCCGCCCTGAGCGGATTCAGGCGGGCTGATGGCTGTCGGACGCGGCGCGGATCGCGCGCAAGGCCGTTGCCAGGTGATCGACCGTGCGGTCGATGTTCCCGAGCTTTTCGAGCCCGAACAGGCCCACCCGGAAGGTCTGGAAATCGGCCGGTTCGTCACACTGCAGCGGCACGCCCGCGGCTGTCTGCAGGCCCAGCGCCACGAACTTGCGTGCCGTGTGCAGGCCGGGGTCGTCGGTGTAGCTCACCACGACGCCCGGCGCCTGGAAGCCTTCGGCCGCCACGCTCGGGAACCCCTCGGAGACCAGCAGCGCGCGCACCTTGGCGCCCAGCTCGATCAGCTCGGCCCGCGCACGCTCGAAGCCGTGGGCCTGGGTGTCGAGCATGGCATCACGCACCCGCACCAGGGCATCGGTGGGCATGGTGGCATGGTAGGCATGGCCGCCACCTTCATAGGCTTCCATGATCTGCAGCCAGCGGCGCAGGTCACACGCAAAGCTGCTGCTGGTGGTGCCGTCGATGCGGCGGCGCGCCTCCTCGCCAAGCATCACGAAGGCGCAGCACGGCGAACCGCTCCAGCCTTTTTGCGGCGCACTCACCAGCACGTCCACGCCCAGGGCCTGCATGTCCACCCACAGCGAACCCGAGGCGATGCAGTCCAGCACGAACAGCCCGTCGACCGCATGCACGGCGTCGGCCACACGGCGCAGGTAGTCGTCGGGCAGGATCATGCCGGCAGCCGTCTCGACATGCGGCGCAAACACGACGGCGGGCTTTTCGCGGGCGATCGCGGCCACGACCTCGTCGATCGGCGCCGGCGCGTAGGGCGCCTGCCGCCCGTCGCGGGTCGGGCGGGCCTTGAGCACCACAGTCTGCGACGCGATGCGGCCCATGTCGAGGATCTGCGACCAGCGGTAGCTGAACCAGCCGTTGCGGATCACCAGGCACTTGGCCCCGTTGGCGAACTGGCGCGCCACGGCCTCCATGCCGAAGGTGCCGCTGCCGGGCACGATCACCGCCGAACGGGCGTGATAGACCTGCTTGAGGATGCCGGAGATGTCGCGCATCACGCCCTGGAATTTGCCCGACATGTGGTTGAGCGCACGGTCGGTGTAGACCACCGAGTATTCGAGCAGGCCGTCGGGGTCGACGTGGGGCAGCAGTCCGGGCATGGGCGTCTCCGTGGTGGGTTCAGCAGTTCGGGACGGGCCAGCTTAGCACTGCTTACGCCGGTGCGAAGCCCAGCACCACACGGCGCGTGCGGGCGCTCTTTTTCTCGACCTTGGTGACCACCACCGCGCCGACATCGAAGGTGTTGGCCACATGCGTGCCGCCACAGGGCTGCAGGTCCACGCCGTCGATCTTCAGCACTCGCACCCGCCCGCTGCCGCGCGGCGGCTGCACGCTCATGCTGCGCACGAGCTGCGGGTTGGCGTCGAGCTCCTCGTCGGTGATCCAGCTATGGCTCACCGGGTGGCGGCCGGCCACCAGCCGGGCGATGCCGGCGGTGAGTTCGTCCTTGTCCAGCGGCTCGGTCATGTGGAAGTCGAGCCGGGCGTAGTCGGCCGTGATCGAGCAGCCGTCCACCGGATGCGGCACCAGCGCGCACAGCAGATGCGTGGCCGTGTGAAAGCGCATGTGGCGCTCGCGGCGCGCCCAGTCGATGCGGGCCGTGACGGCCTGTCCCGGCGTCAGACTGGCCAGCAGGCCGGCGGCTTCGGCGGCCGGCACATGCGCGATCGTGCCGGGCTCGGTGCCCTTGCGGGTGTCGGCGATCGCCAGCTCACGCCCGTCCGGCAGCACCAGCACACCGGCGTCACCGGCCTGTCCACCCCCCAGCGGGTAGAACACGGTGCGGTCGAGCAGCACGCCCTGTTCGGTCACGGCCACGACGCGGGCCTCGCACTCGCGCAGCTGGCTGTTGTCGCGGAAGAGTTCTTCGGTCACGCGCGGTCTCCTCGTTCGTGGGCCGGCCCGGCTCAGGCCGAAGCGCCGGCCAGCACACGGGCAAACTGGTCGGTGTCGACGTTGCCGCCGCTGAGCGCCACACCGACCTGGCGACCGGCCCAGCGCGATCGCTGCTGGATCGCCGCCGCCAGCGCCGCAGCACCCGCCCCTTCGGCGACATTGTGCGTGTCGGCAAACAGCACCCGCATCGCGTGTGCCACTTCGGCGTCGGTCACGCTGACCACGTCATCGACCTCGCGCCACATCACCTCCAGCGCCGCCGGCTCAGGCGTGCTGCAGGCCATGCCGTCGGCCAGCGCGGTGGTCGTGGGCGACGTCATCGCGCAGCGCTCACGGAACGAGAGCTGGTAGGCCGTCGCATGAGCCGAGACCACCCCGATCAGCCGCGTGCGCGCGCCGGTGTGGGCCCGCGCGGCAACCGCGCCGCACAAGCCCGAGCCCAGCCCGATGGGCACGAACAGCACCTCGGGCTGCACGGCCTGGAAGAACTCGACCCACAGCGTGGCCACACCACGCACCAGGTCCTCATGGAACGACGGCACCATGTGCAGGCGCTCGTCGCTCGCAAGCTGCCGGGCATGTTCGCGGGCGGCCTGGAAGTCGTCGCCCGCCTCCACGAGCCGCGCACCCAGGGCCTGCATCGCCGCATTCTTTTCGGCCGAGTTGCCGCGTGGCACCACGATGGTGGCCTGCAGGCCGTGCTGGCGCGCCGCCCGGGCGATCGACTGCCCGTGGTTGCCACGGGTGGCACTGACCAGGCCGGTGATGTCGGGCTGGCGCCGGCGCAGCGCGTCGACGTAGACCAGGCCGCCGCGCATCTTGAAGGCACCAACCGGGTTGTGGTTCTCGTGCTTGACCCAGACTTCCATGCCCAGGCGCTGCTGCAGCAGCGGCCAGGCGTACTGGGGCGTGGGTGGCATCTGTGCATGCACGATGCGGCAGGCATCGTCGATCAGTTCGCGGGAGTACATGGGTTCAGGGTTTCCAGGAGGTCAGGGTCACGCCGCCACCGGGCGCCTTGAATTGCGCGACGAGCGCCGCGGCAGGGTCGGCGGCGTCGGCGGCCAGCAGCCCTGGCAGGCCGATGGCGGCCAGTGCATGCCCCAGCACCGCATGCGCGCCGGCCGGCGCCGACAGGTGCAGCGCGCCGAGCTGCACCCCGCTTTCGGGCAGGCTGTCGCTCGGGTGGGCATCGCCCCACTCGATCAGGGTGGGCAAGGCGCCGTCGAACTGGCGCAGGCCGTCGCGGCGCACGGTGATGTGCCACTGCAAGGCATTGCGCCGCGCCGCGATGACCTCGCCCACGTCCAGGCCCAGGCCCGCCAGGCGCTGCCGTGCGGCGCGCACGTCGGGGGTGCTGGCAACCACGTGGATCAGGCGTGGGGCCGTCTGCACGGCCGCCTGCAGTGCCGGATCGTCCAGCCCGAACCAGCGCGCATGGGGCGGCGCGGCGGCCTCGGGATCGATCGCGATGATCTCCAGGTAGGCCTGCGGGTGTGCCGGGCTGCTGATCCTCAGCAGCCGGTTGTGGGTGCCCATCAGCGGATGCTTGCCGCCGGCCACCGGGGCCACGCCCAGTGTCGCTTCACACCAGGCTGCGCCCTGCTCCAGCGTCGCGGCGGCCACCACCAGGTGATCGACGCGGGCCGTCATGGCCGCAGTCCGTCCGGCAGGCTCACGCTGCCCTGCATCACGCTCACCGCCGCACCGCCGACCCACAGGGTGTCGCCCGACTGCTCGACGTGCACCCGCCCGTCGCGGTCCAGGCGCGTGCCCTGCGCCGCGACATAGCGGTGCGGCGCCCGGCCTTCACTGATCAGCCATTGCGCCAGGCTGGCATTCAGGCTGCCGGTGACCGGGTCTTCGGGCACGCTGATGGCCGGCAGGAAACACCGCACCTCGAACTGCACCTCCTGGCCCTGCGGGTGCGGTCCGATCACGCCGACGTCGGCCAGCCCGGCCAGCGTACCGTAGTCGGGTTCGATTGCCAGCACGGTGGCGGCACGGTCGAGCAGCAGGCCCAGGAACTTCGGCCCGTTGTCCAGCCAGCGTGCCGCCTGCACCTGCCCGTCACGCAGCCCGAGTGCGGCCGTGACACGCGCCAGCAGGCCGGGCTCGACCGCTGCGGCACGCATCGGTGGCGCGGCAAACGCCAGCACCTCACCGCGGCGCACCCGCACCTGCCCCACGCCGCATTGCTGGATGACCTCGTCGGCGCGGCGCGGCTGGCCGCCGGCAGCCAGCCAGGCATGGCAGGTGCCCAGCGTAGGGTGCCCGGCAAACGGCAGCTCGCCTCCGGGCGTGAAGATGCGCACGCGGTAGTCGGCCTCGGGGTCGGTCGGGGGCAGCAGGAAGGTCGTCTCCGACAGGTTCACCCAGCGGGCATAGGCCTGCATCTGCGCGTCGCTCAGGCCCTCGGCGTCGAAAACGACGGCCAGCGGGTTGCCTCGCAACGCGACGGAGGTGAAGACATCGATCTGCTGAAAGGGGCGTGTGCGGGTCATGCGGTCCTCGGGCGTCGGGGTCAGGGGGTCAGCACGGGCTGGCGCTCCAGCACGGTCTTCAGGGTCTGGGCCAGCAGCGAGACACCACGGTCGATCTGCTCGGGCGGCACCGTCACGAAGGACAGGCGCATCGTGTGTGTCTGCGCCTCGCGGGCATAAAAGGCGGCACCGGGCACGAAGGCCACGCCCGCTTCGACCGCCAGCGGCAGCAGGGCCATCGCGTCGACGTCGGCCGGCAGCTCGACCCAGAAGAACATGCCGCCGGTGGGGGCGTTCCAGCGGCAGCCCTCGGGCATGTAGCGTTCCAGCGCCACACGCATCGCGTCGCGCTGCGCGGCGTAGCGCGCGCGGATGGTGGGCACGTGTTCGTCGAGGAACCCGTTGCGGATCACCTCGTGGACCATGCGCTGGTTGAACGCCGGCGTGTGCAGGTCGGCCGCCTGCTTGGCCTGCAGCAGCTTGGGGCCCAGGGCCTCGGGTGCCACGACATAGCCCAGGCGCAGCCCGGGCGCCAGCACCTTCGAGAAGCTGCCGAGGTAGATGGTGCCTTCGGCCCAGCGGGTGGCCAGCGCGGCCGGCGGCGGCGTGTCGAACCAGAGGTCACCGTAGGGGTTGTCCTCGACCAGCGGCAGCCCCAGGGCCTGGGCACGTGCCACCAGCGCGGCGCGGCGGGCTTCGCTCATGCACCGGCCGGTGGGGTTCTGGAAGTTCGGCAGCAGGTAGAAAAAGCGCGCGGGGTCGCCGCGGCGGGCCGCGGCATCCATCGCATCGGGCAACGGGCCTTCGCTGTCGGACGCCACCGGCTCGATGACCGGCTCGTAAGGCGCAAAGGCCTGCAGGGCGCCCAAGTAGGTGGGCGTCTCGACCATCACGCGGCTGCCGGCATCGATCAGCACCTTGCCCACGAGATCCAGGCCCTGTTGCGACCCGGTGGTGATCAGCACCTGGCCGGCATGCACCTGCAGGCCCTGGCGGCCCAGGTGGTCGGCCACCCATTCGCGCAGCGGGGCATAGCCTTCGCTGGCGGCGTACTGCAGCGCCTCACGCGGGGTGTCGCGCAGGACCTTGTCGGCCGCGACCCGCATGGCCTCGGCCGGGAAGGTGTCGGGCGACGGCAGGCCGCCGGCCAGCGACAGCACGCCGGGCTTTTCCGTGACCTTGAGGATCTCGCGGATGATGGACGGGTTCATGCGCTCCGCGCGGCGGGCGAGCTTCCAGGTCATGGGGGTCTCCGTTGATGAAAAGTGATGTGTGGGTGGAATCGTCGGGGGCAGGATTCAGGGGCGCGCCGCCCGGTCGGACGGCATGCGCTTGCCCAGGAAGACGGTGGCGATGACCGCCACGCCAAAGGCCAGGGTCATCGCGTCGAGCCGCTCGCCCAGCAGCGGCACCGCAAACAGCATCGACAGGAAGGGCTGCAGCAACTGGACCTGGCTCACGCGCACCGCCCCGCCGATCGCCAGCGCGCGGTACCAGGCGAAAAACCCGATCCACATCGAGAACACCGCCACGTAGGCAAACCCCAGCCACGATGCCCAGGGCACGGGCTGCGTGGGCCAGGTCAGCCAGGTGAGCGGCAGCGTCACGGGCAGGGACAGCACCAGCACCCAGCAGATGACCCGCTCGGCCCCCAGGCTGGGCGTGAGCTTCGCCCCGGAGACATACCCGAAGGACGCCGCCAGCACGGCGCCAAACAGCAGCAGGTCGGCCCAGTGGATGCCGAAGGCGGCGCCTGGCGGCGCCTTCAGCATCGCGTAGAGCGCCACCAGGGCGCTGCCCAGGGCCGCACAGGCCCAGAAACCCGTGGACGGCCGCTGCCGGTAGGCCAGTGCCGCAATCACCGCGGTGGCCAGCGGCAGCACACCCAGGATCACCGAGGCGTGCACCGCCTGCACCTGCCGCAAGCCCAGCGCCATCAGCAGCGGAAAACCCACCACCACACCCAGCGCCGTGAAGGCGATCGCGCCCCACTGGGCGCGTTCGGGGCGGGGAGCCCGCACTGCCAGCAGATAGACGATCGAGAGCAGGCCGGCACAGGCCGCCCGTCCGAAGGTGACGAACCACGGCGACAGTGCCGGCGCCTCGGCCCCGCCGGTGGCCATGCGGGTCATCGGCAGTGTCAGCGCGAAGATGGCCACACCGAGCACACCCAGCCACAGGCCGCGCGTCTCGTCGCTGTGCACCGGGCGCATCGCCAGGGTCGTTCCATGGGTCATGGCGGCCTCCCTTCAGACCTTGAGCATCCACACCGCCGTGAGCACGAGCACCCCGGCCATGCAGCGGTTGAACCACAGCAGGCGGTTGCCCACGGCCAGCCAGCCGCGCAGCATCGACCCCACCAGGGCATAGGTGGCATTGCTGACAAAGGCGTAGACCACCATCACGGCCAGCACGATGGCCAGACGCTCGCCCGGGTTGTCGGTGGCCTGGCCGCCGCTGCTGGTCACCCAGCCGCCGGTCAGCGCCAGCGCCAGCATCCAGGCCTTGATGTTCACGAACTGCAGGCTCACGCCCTGCCAGAAGCCCACGCTGAGCTGGCTGCGATCGGCCTGGCCCAGGGTGCGCGCCTGCGACAGCTTCCAGGCCAGCCAGACCATGTAGGCCACGCCCACCGCCTTGACCCCCCAGCGCAGCGCCGGCACGGCCAGCACCACCGCACCCACGCCCAGGCCGCAGACCAGCATCAGCACGCTCCAGCCGGCCGGCACGGCCATGCAGAAGCGCAACGCGCTGCGAAACCCGCCATTGGCCGCCAGCGCCGTGGACAGCGTCGTGTTGGGGCCGGGCGTGAAGCTCATGGCCGTGGCCAGGACCAGCAGGGCGAGAAACTCTTGCAGCGTCATGTGAGCCAGTCTATGCTTGTTGACCAATACACCACCAACACAGTTGACCGGCCCACACACACGCCGTGTACCGGCCCCTCGACCAACACAGCCCGGCATGCTGACCCGCTCCCTATCGGAAACCCTGACTGACCAGCTGGCCTCGCGGTTTGCCGAGCGCATCCGCAGCCGGCTGCTGCCGCCGGGGGCACGACTGCCCTCGGTGCGTGAATGTGCACGCCGCCACGAGGTGAGCCCTTACACGGTGGTGGCCGCCTATGACCAGCTGCTCGCACAGGGCCTGGTCGAGGCCCGTCGCAACCGCGGCTTTTTCGTGCGTGAATTGCGCGCCGACCCGCCGCGGCCGGCCGCCGCAGAACCCGCCGCGGCGGCCGCCCGGGAGCGCAGCGCCAGCTACGGCAGCGGGCTGCGCAACCAGCCTCCGGTCGATGCCGCCACGTTGATTCGCGGCATGTTCCATCAGGTCGATCCACATGGCCAGAGCAAACCCATGCCGGGCATGGGCGTGCTGCCGCCGCAATGGCTGGAAACCCCCTTCATGGGCGCGGCCGTGCGGCGCGTGACCACCACGGCCAACCTGCACACGCTGTCGCTCCAGTACGGCGAGCCGGCCGGTGACTCCCTGCTGCGCAAGGCACTGAGCCACAAGCTGGCCGGCATGGAGATCGAAGCCGCACCCGAGCAGATCGTCACCACCGTGGGCGCCACACACGCACTGGACATCGTCTGCCGCACCCTGCTGCGCCCGGGCGACAGCGTGATGGTCGACGAACCCGGCTGGGCGGTCGAGTTCGCCCGGCTGTCGCAGATGGGCATGCGCATCCTGCCGGTGCCGCGCCGCCCCGAGGGCCCCGATCTTGACGTGATGGCGCGCTACTGCGAGGCCCACCAGCCCAAGCTGTTCGTCAGCGTGAGCGTGCTGCACAACCCCACCGGCTACTGCATCAGCCCGAGCCATGCCCACCGGGTGCTGCGCCTGGCCGAGCAGCATGACTTCCAGGTGCTTGAAGACGACACCTACTCCCACCTCGCGCCAGCCCATGCCAGCCGCATGGCGGCACTCGACGGCCTCAAGCGCACGATCTACGTCAGCGGGTTTGCCAAGATCCTCGCGCCCAACTGGCGCATCGGCTATGTCGCCGGCCACCCGGACCTGATCGAACGCCTGCTCGACACCAAACTCCTCACCACGCTGACCACGCCGTCGCTGCTGGAGCAGGCCCTGGGCCATTGCCTGGAACAGGGTCAGATCCGCCGCCACGCCGAGCGTGTGCGCGCCCGCCTGGACACCGCCCGCGCCCGCGCGGTGCAACTCGCGCTGAAGGCCGGTTGCCGGTTCATGGCCGAACCCAACGGCCTGTTCGGCTGGGTCGACACCGGGGTCGACACCGACCGCCTGGCCCAGATCATGATGGACGAGGGCTACCTGCTGGCCCCGGGCTCGCTGTTCCATGCGGTGCGCCAACCCAGCACGCTGATGCGCATCAATTTCGCGACCACCCAGGACGCCTCGGTCTGGGCCGACTTCGAACGCTGCCGCCGGCTGGTCTGACCCCCTGATGGCACTGTGGTGAACGTGCGACGCGCGATGTCACCACCCGGATGTAACTGAATCTGGGTCAACCGGGTATGACTTCATGCCAAATTGGTCTGTTTATCCCCCTCATTCGCGCGTTCTAAAGCCCGCGTCTGAAGTAAATTTCGTGAGCCCGTGTGTCTCACTCTCGCGTTTACCCGGATTCCCACCCGCGACGAGTTGCGACCACGACCTGACAACCCCTGCCGATGGACGAACCCACCATTCCCCTCGGCGAGCCGGAGCTGATGCGGCCCAGTGCCTTTCAGCGCTACCTCGACGAGCTCTCGCGCATGCCGCACCTGGCCGGCACGGATCGCTCACGCCTGGCGGCGCTGAGCCCGTCGCTGCTGGCCGACCTGCAGCGCTTCGAACACCGTACCAACGGCACCGAAGCCCTGGAGGTGCTGGCCGCCTGCCTGCGGCATGTGCAGCGGGTGGTGGTCCATCTCGAGGCCGGCCCGGTGGTGGTGCCGGTCACGGTGTTCCCGCGCGAACGCCTCTACCACTGCCCCGCCGACCCCGAGACCTATCTGCTCAAGCACCTGGCCGACGTCAAGGTGATGCGCGTCGAACCCGCGCTGCTGCGCCCGCCGGGTGACGCCGAGGCCAGCCTGGTGGGTGTGTTCACCCACTACCACCCGATCGGCCCGCTGCTGTGGACCATCGCCCTCAACGGCAACCGCACCGAACTGCTGCCCGAGATCGCCGGCAATGCCTGCTACCGATCCACCCCGGGCCTGAACCTGCGCGACCTGCCCATGAGCCACGCCCAGCGCTCGGTGATCCGCCACATGCGCACCCAACCCCTCACCCTGCGCGAGATCGCCGACCTCACCGGACAAGGCCGCGACAGCGCGGTGCGCCTGCTCAATGCGCTGTACCTGCAATCCGGACTGATCGTCAGCCGCACGCTGCAGGCGGGCAACAGCGAGTCTTGGTTCTCGAGCCTGGGCTTGCGGCGGCGCGACGGGTAGTCCTGCCGCCTGGCCGCGCTCCGCGGCATGGGGCGGTGTGCTGACTCCACACTGAGTGCGAGCCAAGGGTTGGCTCCCTCGCCCGCTTGCGGGAGAGGGTTGGGGAGAGGGTGTGC
>CBFGPV010000156.1:0-10011 GCA_965650765.1 uncultured Burkholderiales bacterium | reverse complement strand
CCCACGGCCGTATCGGTCTTCAGGCGCGCCAGGGCCTGCGCGAGCGATGTGCGGTCCTTGGGGTCGGCGGCACTGCGCAGCGCAGCCACGGCGGCGTCCAGCAGGGAGGCCGTCGCACCGATCTGCTGATTCCAGGCCTTGCCGCTGGCACGCTCATAGGCGTCGGCAAGCTGGGTGCTGCTCAGCCCGGTGGCCGGGGACGTGAACGGGAAGCTGCGATGCCAGTAGGCGCCCGCGTGCAGGCCATGCCCGAGCTGGCCCAGGGCCTCGAGTTCGGCGGCGAACAGCCCCGCCTTGGCCATCTGCACCACCTTGACCTGCCGCGCCAGGCCACGCTGCGCCGCCTGCCGCCAGAACACGGCGAAGTCCGGCGGGAACGGGAAGGTGTTGAAGATCTCGATGCCTTCCTTGCGGAACAGTGCGATCTGCGCCGAAAAGTCGGTCAGGCCGTTCTGGTAGGGCCCGGCGTCGACCACGGTGAAGCCGGCCTTCTGCAGCGCCGGAACCAGCATGCCGCGGATGGCGTTGCCGTCGGCGTCGGCCGGCAGCAGCATGCCCACCTTGCGGTTGGTGGGTACCTTGCCCCACTGGTCGGTGTAGAGCCGGGCGAAATTGCCCACGCCAAAGCAGAAGTGATAGGTCCACCGGAAGGGCGAGGGTTCGCCGGGCTTGGCGCCGCGGCCGAAGTAGAAGGCTTCCCACGGGCTGGTCGTCGACAGCGCCGGCACACCGGCCGCCTCGCAGGCGTCGGCCACGGGGTTCACGGTCTCCGGCGTCGAGGTGGACAGTACAAAGTCCACCTTGTCGGCATTGATCAGCTCCTTGGCCATGGCGGCCGCGCGCACCGGGTTGCTCTGCGTGTCCTTGGTGATGAACTCGATCGTGTAGCGCTTGCCGCCGGCCTCCAGCGTGCCGCCCAGTTGCTTGCGCACCTGATCGAGCACGAAACCGTCACCTTCGCCGAACAGCGCCAGTGGCCCGGTGCGTGGGCTGACCATGCCAACGCGCAGCGTCTGGTTGGCGGCGCGAGCCAGCGGCGCAAAGGCACAGGCCGCGGCCGCGCTCAGGCTGGTGGACAGGATGCGGCGGCGGCTGAGGCCGGCGCGGACGGGAGTGCGATCTGAGGTCATGCGTGTCTCCTGGCCGGCGCTTCGTGGCGCCGGTCCGTGGGGTGAATCGGGGCAAGTCGCGCCCCGGGGACGGGGCGCGGGCAAGGATCAGAAGGGGTACTGCGGCAGCGCGGCCTTGACCGTCACCCATTGCCAGCGGGTGTATTCGTCGATGTCGGCCGGCCCCCCGACGGCCGCGCCGTTGCCGCCCAGGCCCGGTCCGCCGAAGGGGTTGGTGCAGTCGTCGTTGACCGTCTGGTCGTTGATGTGGACCATGCCTGCGTTGAGCCGCTCGCCCATGGCCATGGCCCGCCCGACATCACGACTGATGACGGCTGCCGACAGGCCGCCCTGGCTGGTGTTGGCCAGGGCGACGGCCTCGTCGTCGGTGTTGAATGTGATCAGGTTGGCCACCGGGCCGAAGGGCTCCTCGTCGAAGCTGCGCATGCCGGGGCGCACGCCCGAGAGCACCGTGGGCTGGTAGCACAAGCCTTCATGCTTGCCGCCGGCCTCGAGCGTCGCACCCTGTTTCACGGTGTCGTGTACGACGGCATCGAAGCGCGCGAGCTGGCGGGCGTCGATCATCGGGCCCAGTGCCACCTGGCCGCTGGCACCATCGCCCACCGGCAGATGCGTGGCCTTGCCGACCAGGCGGGCCTTCAGCTCGTCGGCCACCGAGGCATGCACCAGGATGCGGTTGCTGGCCATGCAGATCTGGCCCTGGTGGAACCAGGCGCCGAAGGCGGCCGCGCTGGCTGCCGCATCCAGATCGGCGTCGTCCAGGATCACCAGGTTGTTGGCGCCGCCCAGCTCCAGCGACACCTTCTTCAGATGCCGGCCGGCCAGCTCGCCGATGCGGCGCCCGACGCCGGGCGAGCCGGTGAAGGCGATCATGGGCACGCGCGGATCGGTCACCAGGGCTTCGCCGGCCTCGGCCTGGCCTGGCAGCACCTGCAGCACACCGGCGGGCAGGCCCGCTTCTTCGAACACCCGGGCCAGGATGAAGCCTCCGCTGGCGGGCGTGCGCACGTCGGGCTTGAGCACGACGGCATTGCCCAGCGCGAGCGCCGGCGCGACCGAGCGCAGGCTGAGGATCAGCGGGAAGTTGAAAGGTGAGATCACGCCGACCACACCATGGGGCACCCGGCGTGCGATCGACAGGCGCCCGGGCACGCTGGGCAGGACCTGACCCTGCGCCTGCATCGGATGCGCGGCTGCCAGCCGGCACAGCACGACGGCCTCGCGCACTTCATGCTGGCCCTTGGGGATGATGCCGCCGGTCTCGCGTGCGATCAGCAGCGCAAGTTCATCGAAATGCTGCTCGAACAGCGCGGCCGCCTTGAGCATGACGGCCGAGCGGTCGCGCGGCGGGGTGGCCGCCCATGCTGCCTGGGCTGCCTGGGCCCGCCCGATCGCCGCCTGCATGTCGGACGCGCTGGCCACGCCGATGCGCCACAGTGGCCGGCCGGTGGCAGGCTCCAGCACCTCCTGCCGCTCAGCCAGGCGTGTGCTCCAGCCACCATCGAACGCCATGCCATCCCAGCGGGCCTCATCGACCCAGTTCACGCCTTGTGCAACACCCATGTCGGTCTCCTTGGTTCCAGGGGGTCACCGGGTCACCCCGGCCATGGCCAAGGCAGTTGCAACGCACGTACCCGCCGTGCCGGCGCCGCCTTCGTCGTCACGCCATCGGGCATTGATTCACATAGGGAAGCTTCGGACAAACCCGGATGACGACTTCGGCCTTGTTTTCCGGCTCGACCGAGGGAAAACATGGATGATTAAGTTCATTAATGAATGTGAGGATTGCATCCAGACAGACAAAGTTGTCGGCTCCATGACCGCTCCGCGCATTTCCCTGGCCCAGCTTCACCACCTCGGCGCCGGCCAGCCGCCGGCAGCCGGTGCGCCGTTTTCGGGGCACTGGCGCTTCGACCTGCGCCAGGTGGACGCCAGCAGCCATCCCACGGTGGCCGACCTGAGCGAATGCCTGTTCTTTTCGCCAGGCGACGGCCGCATCTGGCTGCAGGACCAGCGCATGGTGCTGATCCATGCCGAGGCGCTGGGGGGCTTGCGGCGTGAGCTGATCGAGTCGCTGGGGCTGGACCAGGCCCGCGGCCTGCTGACCCGCATGGGCTACCTCAGCGGCGCGCGAGATGCGGCGCTGGTGCGACGCCAGTGGCCGGATGCCGACCCGCCGGTGGCGGCGGTCGCCGGCACGCGGCTGCATGCGCTGGAAGGGGTGGTGCAGGTCGAGGTCGTGCGGGTGAGCTATGACGCCGCCACGGGCGACTACCAGGGTGAGTTCATCTGGCACAACTCCAGCGAGGACGATGAACACATCGCCGTCTATGGGGTGAGTGGCTCACCAGCGTGCTGGATGCAGACCGGCTATGCCACCGGCTACGTCAGCACGCTGTTCGGGCGGCTGGTGCTGTTCCGTGAGGTGGCCTGCCGCTCGGCGGGCGACGCGCAATGCCGCGTGATCGGCCGCTCGGTCGAGCTGTGGGACGACCCTCAGGAAGACCTGCGCCACCTGCAGCTCGGGGACCTGGGCGGCGCCGGGCCCGCTGTGGTGGGCGCACCGGCGGGCCTGTGGCCACGCACGGCGGCCGCAGGCGGCCAGGACCCGGCGCTGGTGGGGGCGTCCTCGGCGTTCAACGCGGCATTCCACATGGTGCGCCGCGTTGCGCCCACCCCGGCCACGGTGCTGTTCACCGGGGAATCCGGCGTGGGCAAGGAGATGTTCGCGCGCAGCCTGCACCGCGCGAGCGACCGGGCCAGCCGCAGTTTCGTGGCGATCAACTGCGCAGCGATCCCCGAGACCCTGATCGAGTCCGAGCTGTTCGGCGTGGAGCGGGGGGCCTACACCGGTGCCGGTGCGACCCGATCGGGGCGATTCGAGCGCGCCGACGGCGGCACCCTGTTCCTCGACGAGATCGCCACGCTCAGCCTGGTGGCGCAGGGCAAGCTGCTGCGCGTGCTGCAGGAAGGTGAACTCGAGCGCGTGGGCGGCACACGCACGCTGCGTGTGGATGTGCGGGTGATCGCTGCGACCAATGAGAACCTGCGCGACGCCGTGCGCCAGGGCCGCTTCCGGGAAGACCTGTTCTACCGCCTCAATGTCTTCCCGATCCACCTGCCGCCGCTGCGTGAGCGGCGCGACGACATTCCGTTGCTGATGCAGCACTTCCTGAATCACTATCGCGAACGCTACCGGCGAGAGGTCCCGGGCTTCACCCAGGCGGCCGTGAAGGCGCTGTTCAACTACCGCTACCCGGGCAACATCCGCGAGCTCCAGAACCTGATCGAGCGGGCCGTGATCATGGTCAACGATGGCGAACTCATCGATGTGCACCAGCTGTTTCGCGGGGGCGAGGAGGCCGGCGCCGGGGTGTTGTCGCTGCAGGGCGACGGGCAGGGGCGGCTCACGGGGGCCCATGGGGCCGACGCGCCGAGCGAGCCCCATGCCCTCGACGCGCAGCATTCACTGCCCCACGCGGAGGCCGAACTGATTGCCGCCGCCTTGCGCCGCACGGGTGGCAACGCCTCCGCTGCGGCTCGGCAGCTCGGCATCACCCGCGCGACGCTGCTCTATCGGGCCCGGCGCCACGGGATCGCCGTCGGCCGGCTCAAGGCAGCACCGACGACCGGGCGAGGCGGGCCACGGTGACACCCGGGCGCAGTTGCCGCAGCGAGGGCATCACCAGCACACACTGGTCGTAGGGTGTGGTGACGGTCCGCTCACCGTCCTGGCCGATCACCGTGCCAGCCCGCTCGATGGTCTGCAGGCCGTCATAGGCCTCGCTGAACCGGAACGCCATGCTGCGTGCCACCACCGCATCGGTCACAGTCAGCTGGATCTGCGAGGCTGGCAGGGGCGTGAACCAGGCGGGGTCGAGCTGCTCCGGGTCGACCACGTCCGACTGCAGCAGCCAGCGCGCCGTGGTGTCCATGGCGACCTGCCGCGAGGCCGGGTCGAAGTGGTAACCCGCCTCCAGCAGCAGGGCGAGCGCATCGTCCGGCCCCTGCGGCGCGAACTGGGCGAAGTCACGCAGGCGGCAGCCGTCGCTGTGGCCCGGATCGACAACCACATGCTGCGGTGCACGGAGCCGGGTGGCAAGCGCGACGTGGCGTGGCGACATGCCGGTCAGCAGCAGCGGCGGGCCGGGCTCGTGCATGGAATGCAGGTCGAGCAGCCAGTCGGCCTGCTGCACGAAGGGCAGCAGGGCCAGCGCGCGCCGGCGCTCCAGGCTGGTGGGCGACGCCAGCGCCTGGGGTGTCCAGACCCGGTTCATGTCTTCCTCGACAAAGCGTGACGCATCCGGCCGCGCCGGATCGAAACGGTCGTAGGCCGCGAGGTTGCACAGCGCCAGCGTGAGCGAGCCGCGAACGGGGCGCAACGCTGCGTTCAGCAGCCGCATCACGGTGCTCGCACCGCTGAATTCGTTGCCGTGCAGCAGCGCGGTGATCAGCGCGCGGCGACCCGGGCGGCCGGAATCGAAGTGCCACACACCCTCGACGCCGGTGTTGCCGGCCCGCCAGCGGTCGATCTCGGGTCGCGTGAGGTCCAGAGCGCGATCGTTCATGTCCAGCGGGCCTGTCATTCACTGATCTGCGCCAGGTCGACGATGCTGGCGTACTTGTCGATCTCGCCCTTCAGGAACTTCGGGAAGTCCACATTCGGGGCCTGAGCGATGCCCGAGTCCTGGAGCTTCTTCTTCACCTCCGGTTCCTCGATGGCCGCCTTGAGCTCCTTGCGCAGCCGCTCCAGCACCGGTGCGGGCGTGGCGGCGGGCGCCAGCAGGCCGAACCACAGGCTCATGTCCATGTCCTTGAGCCGGGGGTGCTCGGACAACGCGGGAATGTCGGGTGCGGCGGGGCTGCGCTGGGCGCTGGTCACGCCGAGTGCCTTCATGCGGCCGTCCTTGACATAGGGCAGGGCGCTGGACAGCACGAACACGGCGTATTCGACCTGACCGCCGAGCAGATCGGTCGCCATGCTCGCCGCGCCGCGATAGGGGATGTGCACGATGTCGACCTTGGCCTTCTGCTTGAGCAGCTCGCCGGCCAGGTGCAGTGGCGTGCCGATGCCAGCGCTGGCATACATGGCCTTGCCAGGGTTCTGTGCGGTGTAGCGCATGAAGGTGTCGATGTCGGAGATCGGCTGCTGGCTGCGGGTGACCAGGACCATCGGCTGAATGCCCACGATGCCGATCGGGGCGAGATCGCGGATCGGGTTGTACGCCAGTTTCTTGTTCGTGAGGTGGTTGATGCCGACCTCGCTGGGCGAGCCGACCAGCAGTGTGTAGCCGTCCGCCGCGGCCGATGCCACCTTGCCCGCAGCAATGGTGCCGCCGGCACCGGCCACGTTCTCCACCACCACCGTCTGCCCGAGCCGCCGGGACAGCGCCGGCCCGATGGTGCGAGCGACCAGGTCCACGCTGCCGCCGGCCTGGTAGCCCACCATCAGCGTGATCGGCTTGGTGGGGTAGGTGCCGGCCTGCGCCATCGCGGCGCCGTGCAGCAGCGCGAGGGTGCCGATCGAGGCGAGCTTTGCGAGGGGGTTTTTCATGACGACGCTCCAGGTTGGTATGCGGTCGATTGTGAGAACCGACACCGTGCACCATGTGCTGGTTGAACACCAATCCGTGCCGATACGGCACATCAGGCTGCACGCTCGGACAGCCCGACAGGCCGGGGCAAACCCGCTCCATGGCTCTGCGATCGATTGTGACAATGCATCATGGACCTGAAACTGCTTGAAGACCTGGCGGCGCTGGCAAAAGAGCGAAGTTTCGTGCGGGCCGCCGAGGCCCGGCACGTGACACACCCCGCGTTCGGCCGGCGCATCCGTGCCCTCGAGGCCTGGGCCGGGGCGTCGCTGGTGGACCGCAGCCGCACACCGGTGCAGCTCACGCCGGCGGGCCAGGCGCTGCTGCAGCAGGCGCAGGCCCTGGTGGACGGCCTGGCCCAGGCGCGTGAGCAGTTGCGCAGCCGCCAGGGCGTTGTCGGCGGGGCCGTGATGCGGGTGGCAGCCGGGCGCACCCTGGCGCGCACCATCGTGGCGGACTGGCTGGCGCGCCTGATGCGCCCGCGGCAACCGCTGCACGGCCAGCAGGTCGAAGTGCAGACACGTTCCATGACCGAGGTGGTCGTCCTGCTCGAGCGAGGCGACGTCGATTTCGTCTGCTGCTACGAGCACCCGGCCACGTCAGTCCGACTGAGCAGCCAGCGCTTTCGCTACCTCACGCTGGCGCATGACAGGCTGGTGCCGGTCTCCCGCGCCAATGGCAAGGGCGGTGCCATGCACGCCCTGGCCACCGGGCCGATCATTGCGTATGCGGCCTCGCTGTCGCTGGGCGCGCTGCTGCTCGATCACATGCGACAGAACCTGCCGGACGCCGGGCAGCGCACCCACATCGTCTGCGATTCGGCCGACGCCATCCAGGAGTTCGCCCTCAAGGGCATGGGCATCGCGTGGTTGCCGTGGTCGATGGCCGCCGGCTACTGCCGCAGCGGCGTGCTCGTGGCACTGGGCAACCGCAGCGACGAGGTGCACTTCCAGGTGCGCCTGTACCGCGCGCGCATGCGGCAGTCGGCGCTGGTCGAAGCCGTGTGGGACGCCACTGATCAGTGACGCAGGCCGGCCTGACGAACGGTCAGCGTGAACTTCTGCAGCTCGGCCTGCAGAAAGGGCGCGAACTCGACGGCGTCGAGCAGGGTGACGCCGCGTGACTCCAGCGCTCGGCGCAACGTGGGGTCGTTCAGCACGACGCGCAGCTCCGCATGCAGTCGCTGCACCACCGCTGGCGGCAGTCTGGCCGGCCCAAGGAGGCCGAACCACACACTGACGTCCAGTTCCCGCAGCTGGGCATGTTCTGCCAGTGCAGGAATGTCCGGCGCGACAGCGGCGCGATGCGACTGTGTCACACCGATGGCGGTCAGCGAACCATCACGGATGTGAGGCAGTGCGCTGGACAACACCATCACGGCAAAGTCCGCGGCGCCCCGTTTCACCTCCGGCAGCAGCGGCCCGGCTCCTCGATAGGGCACATGGCTCATCTGCAGGCCGGCGAGCTGGTTGATTCGCTCGCCAGCCAGATGCAGCGGTGTGCCGTGGCCCGCGCTGCCGTAGCGGGCCGCCGTTCGCCGGTGTCGGGCGTACCCGATGAAGTCTTCAATCGTGCGCACGGAGGTGCCGTTGCCGGCCACCAGCACCAGGGGCTGGCTGCCAACGAGGCCGATGGGCGTGAGATCGCGCAAAGGGTGGAAACGGCTCGACGTCGACAGCAGGTGATTGATGCCCACCTCGGCGGGCGACCCGAGCAGCAGCGTATGACCATCGGCGGGGGCCAGAGCCACCGACACCGCGGCAATCGATCCGCTGGCGCCTGCCACGTTGACCACGTCCACCGGCTGACCCAGGCGTCGGGACAGGGCCGGCGCCAGGGCGCGTGCAATGGCGTCGACGCTGCCTCCGGGTGCATAGCCCACCAGCAGGCGGATCGGTCTTTCGGGGAACGGTCGGTCTGGCGGGGTCTGCGCCGAGGCGGCTGCGCCCAGCGCCAGGATCAGCGCGAAGGCGAGTTGTTGCAGGAGACGGCCGGGCATGGGGGCTCCAGTGGGACGGGTGCCCCAGTATGGGAGCGCATCACCCGGGGTCGCCTGCCTGCTGGGCACGCAGCCGTGCCGTGTCGGCACCGCTGCGGCCGACGACAGCGCCGTGCCACGACAGCTTGCCTGTGCCGGTCCGCAGGATCGAACCGGACGCCTGGCCAGCGCGGCTGGCGGTCCATCGCCCTCCCGCGATCAGGTGTTGACGTGCAGTCGTGTGCCCTGGTCAGGCGCAACCCGGCCGACCACGCGGGCCTCCTCGAAGCCGTGCCGACCGAACACCGCGAGCACCTCGTCGACGGTGTCCGGTGTGCAGCTCACCAGCAGCCCGCCACTGGTCTGTGGGTCGGTCAGCAGGGCCCGTGCCTCGGCGCTGAAGCCGTCCGGCAGGCTGACGTCATGACCGTAGCCGGCCCAGTTGCGACCTGAGGCGCCGGTGACGAACCCGCCGGCGGCCAGTTCCCGCACACCGGGCAGCAGCGGCACGGCATGCCAGTCGATCTCGACCGTGCAGCCGGCGCCGCGGGCCAGCTCCAGCGCATGGCCGGCCAGGCCAAAGCCGGTCACGTCGGTCAGTGCGTGTACGCCAGGCAGTGCGGCCAGATCCGGGCCCGCGGTGTTCAGCCGGGTCGTGCTGGCGATCATTCGTGCATAGCCGTCGGCGTCGAGCTGCTGCTTCTTGAGCGCAGCGCTCATCACGCCCACACCCAGGGGCTTGCCGAGCACGAGCACGTCACCCGGCCGCGCATCGGCATTGCGCTTGATCCGACCAGGGTGGGCCAGGCCCAGCACCACCAGGCCGTAGATGGCTTCGACCGAGTCGATGGTGTGGCCCCCGGCGATGGGGATGCCGGCGCTGCGGCAGACCGAGGCCCCCCCCTCGAGCACACGGCCGATCGTGGTGGTCGAGAGCACGTTGATCGGCATGCCCACGAGCGCCAGCGCCAGGATGGGCCGACCGCCCATGGCATAGACGTCGCTGATGGCGTTGGTAGCCGCAATGCGGCCGAAGTCGAACGGGTCGTCGACGATGGGCATGAAAAAGTCGGTGGTGGCGATCAGCGCCTGCTCATCGTTGAGCTGGTAGACCGCCGCGTCGTCGGCGGTTTCGATGCCCACCAGCAGCTCCTTCGGCACGGGCAGTGCGGCGGTGCCTTTCAGGATTTCGGACAGCACACCGGGTGCGATCTTGCAGCCACAGCCCCCGCCGTGGGACAGCGAGGTCAGGCGGGGTTCGGTGGACGGGGTGGGGCAGGCGGCTTCGGTCATGTCGTGGGTCCAGGGT
>CBFGPV010000155.1:0-10081 GCA_965650765.1 uncultured Burkholderiales bacterium | reverse complement strand
GCCATGGACTTCTCGATCGCCAGCATCCTGCTGCTCGACGGCGTGACCAACGGAGCGATCTACGCGCTGCTGGCCATGGCCACGGTGCTGCTGTTTGCCGTCACACGCGTCATCTTCATCCCGCAAGGCGAGTACGTCGCCTTCAGCGCCCTCACCGTGGGGCTGTTCCAGCTCGGCCAGGTGCCGGGCACCGTGTGGTTCCTGCTCATCATGGCCGCGCTGGTGGCCGTGCTCGACCTGGTGGGCGACCTGCGCGCACGCCGCAGCGCCGGCGAGATCGCCCTGCGCCTGGTGCGCACCCTGGCCCTGCCGGTGAGCGCCTCGGCCCTGGCCATCTGGCTGGCCCCGATGAAGCCGCCCCTGCTGGTGCAGGCCGCCCTCACCCTGGCCCTGGTCACCCCCTTCGGCCCGCTGGTCTATCGCCTGGCCTACCAGTCGCTGGCCGATGCCAGCGTGCTGGTGCTGCTCATCGTCTCGGTGGGCGTGCACTTTGCCCTCATGGGCCTGGGCCTGTTCTTCTTCGGCGCCGAGGGCTTTCGCAACCCGAGCTTCTGGGATGCGCGCTTTTCCGTGGGCGCCCTGTCGATCAGCGGCCAGACCCTCATCATCTTTGCCGCCACCGTGGCGCTGATCGTGATGCTGTGGCTGTTCTTCGAGCGCACCCTGCGCGGCAAGGCCCTGCGCGCCACCGCCGTCAACCGCCTGGGCGCCCGACTCATGGGCATCTCCAGCGAGTCCGCCGGCAAGCTGTCGTTCACGATGGCCGCCTTCATCGGTGCGCTGTCGGGCCTGCTGATCGGCCCGACCACCACCATCTTCTACGACAGCGGCTTTCTCATCGGCCTCAAGGGTTTCGTGGCCGCCGTCTTTGCCGGCCTGGCCAGCTACCCCGCAGCCATGGTGGGCGCGCTGCTGGTGGGCGTGCTCGAAGCCTTCAGCTCGTTCTGGGCCAGTGCCTTCAAGGAGGTGATCGTCTTCACCTCCATCCTGCCGGTGCTGCTGTGGCGCTCGCTGCGCGACCCGCACAGCGATGAGGAGTGAGCCCCGTGGAGTCCACCGTGAAGCTTGAATCGTCTTCTGCCCCGGCCTCGGCCTGGCCACTGCGCCGCGTGCTGCTGGGCGCCTTCATCGCCTTGCTGCTGGCCACGCCCATGCTGCCGGTGCCCGAGTTCTGGATCACCCAGCTCAACTACATCGGCCTGTACGCCCTGGCGGCCATGGGCCTGGTGCTGCTCACCGGCGTGGGCGGCCTCACCTCCTTCGGCCAGGCCGCCTTCGTGGGCATCGGCGCCTACGCCACGGCCTACCTGTCCACCCGCCTGGGCGTCTCGCCCTGGCTGAACCTGTTCATCGGGCTGGCGCTGACCATGCTCAGCGCCCTGGTGCTGAGCTGGATCACGCTGCGCATGAGCGGCCACTACCTGCCCCTGGCCACGATCGCCTGGTGCCTGGCGCTGAACTACACCATGGCCAACATGGAGTGGCTGGGCAAGTTCGACGGCATCCTGGGCGTGCCCCCGATCAGCCTGTTCGGCCTGGAGCTCACCGCCGGGCGCCACCTGTTCTACCTGATCTGGATCATCGCGCTGCTGGCGGCGCTGGCCTTGCTCAACCTGCTGGACTCGCGCACCGGGCGGGCCATCCGCGCGCTCAAGGGCGGGGTGACCATGGCCGAGGCGATGGGGGTGTCCACCTTCGCCTACAAGGTGCAGATCTTCGTGATCGCAGCGATGCTGGCGTCGGTCTCGGGCTGGCTGTTCGCGCACTTCCAGCGCACGGTGAACCCCTCGCCGTTTGGCATCAAGTTCGGCATCGAGTACCTGTTCATGGCGGTCATCGGCGGGGTGGGCCAGATCTGGGGCGCCTTCATGGGCGCGGCGGTGGTCAAGCTGATCGAGGACCAGTTGCAGGTGCTGCTGCCGCGCCTGATCGGCACGGCGGGCAATTTCGAGATCATCGTCTTCGGCATCGTGCTGGTGCTGGTGCTGAAGTACGCGCCCAACGGGCTGTGGCCCTACCTGTCGGGCTGGGTGCCCAAGCCGCGGCGCGTGCGCGACTGGGCCGACGCCCCCGCGCTGGCGCGCCGCCCGCAGCCCGCCCCGGGCGAGGCCTTGCTGCAGGTCGATGCGGTGCGCAAGCAGTTCGGCGGGCTGGTGGCCGTCAATGACGTGAGCTTTGCGATCCGCACCGGCGAGATCGTGGGCCTGATCGGACCGAACGGGGCGGGCAAGTCCACCACGTTCAACCTCATCACCGGGGTGTTGTCCAAGACGGCCGGCTCGGTGCGCTTTCGGGGGGAGGATGTCACGCGGCTGGCCTCGCGCGAGATCGCCCGGCGGGGGATGTCGCGCACCTTCCAGCACGTGAAGATGATCCCGGAGATGACGGTGCTGGAGAACGTGGCGCTGGGGGGTTACCTGCGCAGCCGCGCCGGGGCGGTGCAGGCGATGCTGCGCCTGGACCGTGCCGAGGAGCGCCAGCTGTTTGCCGAGGCCGAGCGCCAGCTCGAGCGCATCGGCATGGCCTCGCAGATGCATGAGCTGGCGGGCAATCTGGCGCTGGGGCCGCAGCGCCTGATGGAGATCGCGCGTGCCTTGTGCACGGACCCGGCGCTGCTGCTGCTGGACGAGCCGGCCGCGGGGCTGCGTCACAAGGAGAAGCAGGCGCTGGCGCAGGTGCTGCGCCAGCTCAAGGCCCAGGGCATGAGCCTGCTGCTGGTCGAGCATGACATGGACTTCGTGATGAACCTGACCGATCGCATCGTGGTGATGGAGTTCGGCACCAAGCTGATCGAGGGCACGCCCGCCGAGGTGCAGGCCAGCCCCGTGGTGCGTGCCGCCTATCTCGGAACGGAGCACTGATGACCAACTGCATTCTGGAGGTGGTGGACCTGCACGCGGGCTATGGCCGCGCGGAGGTGCTGCCGGGGGTGTCGCTGTGTGCCGAGCGCGGCTCGGTGGTGACGGTGATCGGGCCCAATGGCGCGGGCAAGTCCACGCTGCTCAATGCGCTGATGGGTGTGCTGCCCTCGCGCGGGCAGATCGTCTACGACGGGCGCGATGTGGTCTCGCAGTCGCTGGAGGCGCGGGTGCAACGCGGCATGGCGCTGGTGCCGGAGACGCGCGCGCTGTTCGGCTCGATGCCGGTGGAGGACAACCTGGTGCTGGGCGCCTGGCGGTTGCGCTCGCGCGCGCCCTCCCAGGGCCTGGAGCGGGTCTATGCGCTGTTCCCGCGCTTGAAGGAGCGTCGCACCCAGCTGGCCGGCACGCTCTCGGGCGGTGAGCGCCAGATGCTGGCCATCGGTCGCGCCCTGATGGGTGAACCCCAGCTGCTGATGCTCGACGAGCCCAGCCTGGGTCTGGCCCCGCTGATCGTGAAAGAGATCTTCCGCATCATCGACTCGCTGCGCGCCACCGGCGTGACCATCCTGCTGGTCGAGCAGAACGCCCGCGCCGCGCTGGAGGTCGCCGACTACGGCTATGTGCTCGAGACCGGGGAGGTCGCGCTGCATGGGCCGGCCTGCGAACTCGCTCATGACCCGCGTGTCGTGGAGACCTATCTGGGAGCAAAACGCTGACATGTGGACCTACCAAGCGCCACTGCGTGACCTGCAGTTCGTGATCGAGGAGCTGCTGGACGCTCCGGCCCGCTGGCGCGAGATCCCGGCCTTTGCCGAGCTCGACGCCGACACCGCGCGCCAGATCCTTGCCGAGGCCGGACGTTTTGCCGCCGAGGTGCTCGCGCCCACCAACGCGACCGGCGATGTGCAGGGTTGCACCTGGGACCCGCAGAACGGCCAGGTGCGCACGCCCGACGGATTCGCCTCGGCTTATCGCAGCTTCTGCGACGGCGGCTGGCCGGCGCTGGCCTGCGATCCGCAATGGGGCGGCCAGGGCCTGCCGCAGTTGCTGAACATGGCGCTGCACGAGATGCTCAACAGCGCCAACCATGCCTGGACGATGTACCCCGGGCTGTCGCATGGGGCCTACGAGGCCTTGAAGGCCCATGCCACGCCCGAGCTGCAGCAGCGCTACCTGCCGCCCATCGTGAGCGGTGAATGGCTGGCCACGATGTGCCTGACCGAATCGCATGCGGGCAGCGACCTGGGCCTGCTGCGCACCCGCGCCGAACCGCTGGGCACGGAGCTGGACAACGGTGCACCGGTGCGTGTGACCGGCACCAAGATCTTCATCTCGGGCGGTGACCACGACCTGAGCGACAACATCGTGCACCTCGTGCTGGCCCGCCTGCCCGACGCGCCTGCGGGCAGCAAGGGGCTGTCGGTGGTGCTGGTGCCCAAGCTGCTGCCCGACGGCCAGCCCAACGCCGTGCGCTGCGACGGCATCGAGAAGAAGATGGGCATCAAGGGCAGCGCGACCTGCGTGCTGAGCTTCGAGGGCGCCACCGGCTGGCTGATCGGCGAAGCCCACCGCGGGCTGGCCGTGATGTTCATGATGATGAATGCCGCACGCCTGCAGGTGGGCATGCAGGGCCTGGGCCACCTCGAGGCCGCCCGGCAGAACGCCTTGCGGCACGCGCATGAACGCACCCAGTCCCGTGCGCCGGCACGGCCCGACGGCCCGGCCGCAAGCGGGCCCGATGCGATCGCGCTGCATCCTGCCGTGCGTCGCACGCTCTGGACACTCGAAGCCCTGACGCAGGGGCAGCGCCTGCTGGCGTTGTGGACGGCGCAACTGCTCGATCAGGCCGAGCACCACCCCGAACCTGCGCTGCGCAGCCGCGCAGCCAATCTGACCGCCCTGCTGACGCCGATCGTCAAGTCCTTCCTGACGGCCAACGGCCACCATGGTGCCAATGCCGCACTGCAGGTCTGGGGCGGACACGGCTATGTGCACGACTTCGGCATCGAGCAGACGGTGCGGGACAGCCGCATCGCGATGATCTACGAGGGCACGAACGAGATCCAGGCGATCGACCTGCTGCAGCGCAAGGTGTTCGAGGACGGTGGCCACCGCCTCGCCCTGCTGCTCGACGAACTCGACCGGGAGGTGCGCGCCTGCGCCGCCACGCCGTCGATCGCCGCACTGGCCGCACCGCTGCGCCAGGCCATCGATGCCCTGCGCGAAGCCACCGCGCGGCTGTACATCGGACGCAAGCAGGACGCCGAATGGCCCTTTCGTGTGGCCGACGACTACCTGCGTGCAGCCGGCCTGGTGCTGATGGGCTGGGCCTGGGCGCGCCGTGCCCGTGCCTGCGAGTCGCGCACCGACGACCCCTGGCATGCCGATCAGCTGGCCGCCGCCCGATTCGGCATCGAGTGGCTGCTGCCGGAGGCGGCCTGGCTGCTGCGCCGGGTGCAGGACAGTGCACTGGCCCTGCCCTGGGCGCCCGGCGCATGAATGCCCGCGACCCCGCCGCAGGAACCCTGGACATGCCACGGCCGAAGACAACGTCCCATGGCCTGGACCAGTCGTGCCTGCAGCATGTGCTGGGCTATCAGCTCGCCCAGGCCGACGTGCAGAGCAAGAAGATCTTCTTCCACCACGTGGGTCAGCCGCTGGGCCTGCGGCCGGTGGAGTTCACCATCCTGCTGCTGCTGGCGCACAACCGCCAGGTCACCCAGAAGCAGCTCGCGCAGGCGTTGGCGATGTCGGCACCGAACATCACCGCGGTGCTGGACCGGCTGGCCGAACGCGGCCTGCTCACCCGGGTGCGCAGCGAAACCGACCGCCGTTCCCAGCACATCCACCTGACCGACACCGGCCACGACCTGGCCCGGCGCGCGCATGAGGTGTCGCTGTCGATGGAGCAGGACCTGATGCACCAGCTCAGCGAGGCCGAATGGGCCATCCTGATCGAGCTGCTGCAGAAGGTGGCCCGCTACCGGGGCTGAGCGCACCGTCTCAGGCCATCGACAGCCTGAACGACGCCACCACCTGATCCAGGCGCGCCGCCTGCTGCCGCATCGACTCGGCGGCCGAGGCCGCCTGCTCGACCAGCGCGGCATTCTGCTGCGTCATCTGGTCGAGCTGCGTCACCGAATCGTTGACGTGCGAGATGCCTTCGGTCTGCTGCAGCGTGGCGGTGCTGATCTCGGACATCAGCTGGCTCACGCGGCGGATGGCGCCCACCGTCTCGTCCATCGTGCGGCCTGCCACCTCGACCTGGGAGGTGCCGTTGCGCACCTTGTCGACCGAGTCCGCGATCAGGCCCTTGATCTCCTTGGCCGCGGTGGCCGAGCGCTGCGCCAGGTTGCGCACCTCACCCGCCACCACGGCAAAACCACGCCCCTGCTCGCCGGCCCGGGCGGCCTCGACGGCCGCATTGAGTGCCAGGATGTTGGTCTGGAACGAGATGCCGTCGATCACGCCGATGATCTCCTCGATGCGGCGCGAGGCCGCGCTGATCTCGCTCATCGTGCTGACCACCTGGGACACCACCTCACCGCCCTGGGTGGCCACGGTCGTGGCCTGCTGCGCCAGATCGTTGGCCTCGCGCGCCGTGCTGGCATTGTGCTGCACGGTCGTGGTGAGCTGCTCCATGGCCGAGGCCGTCTGCTGCAGGTTGCCGGCCTGCTGCTCGGTGCGCGTGGACAGGTCGCTGTTGCCCTGCGCGATCTCGCCCGAGGCCACGGTGATGCCCTCGGTGCCGCGGCGCACCTCGCGCACGATGCGTTCCAGGCCCTGGGTCATGTCGTCCATCGAGCGCATCAGCGCCGCGAACTCGTCGTGCCCGCGCACCTCGATGCGCTGCGACAGGTCACCTTCGGCCACCCGCCTGGCCGCCAGCACCGCCCGGTCGAGCGAGCGCTTGATGTGTCCGGCCACCCGCCACGCAAACACCGCACCGGCCACGGTGAGCACCAGCGCCGCCAGGGCCGCCAGCCGCGCGGCACGCTGCCCGGCGGTCTGCACCTCATGCAGCTTGCGCGCCAGCAGCTCGCGCTGCAGCTCGCCGTAGCGCCGGATTTCATCGTTGTAGGCTTTTTGCGCCGGCATGAAGGCACTGTCGAACATCGCGCTGGCGCCGGCCACGTCACCGATCTTCTTGTACTCGCCCATCTCCTTCAGCGCCTTGAGCAGCTCCTCGCGACGCGGCTTGAAGCGCTCCAGCCAGGCCTGCTGCTCCGGGCTCGTCGCTTCGGACTCGACCCGGCGGAACATCTCGCCGACTTCCTTGACGCGCGGCTCGATCGTCGGGCCGAAGAACTCGGCAATGCCGGCGTCGTTGGACTTGTTGACGGCCATGATGCGCAGCGAAGTGTCCTCGGACAGCGCGATCCACCGGTCGACATGCCGGATGCGGTCGAGTTCGGTTTCGCCGAATTCGCGCAGCGATGCCTCCATGGCTCGCTGCTGCCACAGCGCGCCGGCCACGAACAGGCACATCACGACGAGCGAAAAGCCGAAGCTGATGGCCAGTTGCACGCCCACACCCCACCGGGGTGCCATGGCACCCAGCCTTAACCACCATCTGCCTGTTTGTTTCATCGATTTAACCTTGAAGTTCATCCTCTACCGCCCCTCGCCGCGTTGGCCCGAAGCCCTCGCGGCCCCGCTCGCAGGGCCCTCCATAGCGCTATCGGTCACGGATCGACACACAAGATGCGGGTTAACCCCGGTGATTCGGTGATTTTTCAGGTCCGACACTACTGCCTGAATCATTCAACGCATTAATTAAGAGGGTGGAGACATGAAGCGGAGAGGCTTGATGCTCGGAGCGGCCGCCGCCACGCTGGCGGCGGCCTCATGGCCGGGCAGCGCGCGGTCCCAGGGCAACGAGATCGTGCTGGGGCACACCGGCATCCTGAGCGGCCCGCTGGGCAGTGCCGTGCGCACCTTCGTGGCCGGTGCCGCGCTGGCCTTCGAGCAGGCCAACACATCGGGCGGCATCCAGGGGCGCCGGATCAGGCTGGTCTCGCTGGACGACGAACTCAAGCCCGACCTGGCGGTGGCCAACTACCGCAAGCTGCTGGACGAACACCGGGTGCTGGCATGCTTTGGCTGTGTCGGCTCCGGCACCACGGCCGCAGCCGCGCCGGTGCTGACCGACAGCGGCGCCCCGCTGGTCGGCCCCTATGCGGTGGCTGACTCGGCACGCGACCGCGCCCGCGGTGCGATCTACTGCACACGCTCCAGCTATGGTCGGGAGGCCGAGGTGCTGGTGCAGCACCTCACCACACTGGGCATCACGCGCATCGCCGCGGTGGTGCTCGCCAACCCGGGCGGCAAGGAGGTGGCCAGCCAGGTCGAAGCCGCGCTGAAGCGGCAGGGGCTGGAGCTGGCGGGTGCCATCTCGGTCGAGGGCGACGGTCGCGACACGGCCGAGGCGGCAGCCAGCCTGGCCAAGGTGCAGCCGCAGGCCGTCATCATGTACCTGGGTGGCACGCTGCCGGCCCAGTTCATGAAGGCCACCTGGGCCGCGGGCGCATCCCCGTCGTTCTACGGCATGTCGATCGTGCAGGGTGAGGTGGCCGCGCGCCTGCTGGGCGACAAGACACGCGGGCTGGCGATCGCGCAGATCACCCCGTACCCGTGGAGCCAGGTCGAGCCGGTGGCCCGCGACTACCGCCGCCTGGCCGAGGCCGCCGGCACGACGGTGGGCTACACCAGCTTCGAGGGTTACCTCAGCGCCCAGGTGATGCTCGAGGCGCTGCGCCGCGCCGGCCGCGACACCACCCGCGCCGGGCTGCATGCGGTGCTGCGCAACCTGCGCATGCGCGTGGCCGGCATGGAGATCGACTTCACCGGCGGGCAGCACAACGGCTCGCGCTTCGTCGAGCTGGTGCAGGTCACGCACGAAGGCCGCTACGTGCGCTGACGCCACACCGACGAGTGACAGCGTGGCCCGGCGCTGTCAGACAGGGCCGACAGGCGCATCGGCCTGCCGCCCATGGCCCGGGCGGGAGCGACTTCCTACGATGGGGCAAGCTGATTCACATCACTTGCCATGCCGACCCGATCCGACCGCTCACCGCTGCGCCTGCGGGTGTTGACCGTCAACGTCCACAAGGGCTTCAGCTTCCTGAACCGACGCTTCATCCTGCCCGAGCTGCGCGATGCGGTGCGGGCGGTGGGTGCCGACGTGGTGTTCCTGCAGGAGGTGGTGGGTGCCCATGAGCGCCACGCCCGCCGCCACCCCAACTGGCCGGCGGCGCCGCAGTACGAATACCTGGCCGACACGCTGTGGCAGCAGCATGCCTACGGTCGCAATGCGGTCTACCCCTGGGGGCACCATGGCAACGCGGTGCTGTCGCGCTACCCGATCGTGCGCCACGAGAACCGCGACATCTCGATTGCCGGGCCCGAGCGCCGCGGCCTGCTGCACTGCGTGCTGCACGTGCCCGAACGTGCGCTGGACGTGCACGCCGTGTGCGTGCACCTGGGCCTGCAGGAAACCCACCGCCATCGCCAGACCCATCTGCTGTGCGAGCTGCTGCGCCATGACGTGCCCGAGCAGGCGCCCGTGGTGGTGGCCGGCGACTTCAACGACTGGCGCCTGAAAGCCCACCGCACGCTCGGCCAGCAGGCGCGCCTGCAGGAGGTGCACGGCACGGCGCACGGCCGCCCGGCGCGCACCTTCCCGGCCCGCTGGCCGCTGCTGCGCCTGGACCGCATCTATGTGCGCAACGTCGCTGCGCCCCGGGCGCTGGCGCTGCAACCGCGCCCCTGGTCCCACCTGTCGGACCACGCGCCCCTGGCCGCGGAGGTCCAGCTATGACACCCCCCTGGAACGACCACCACGACCTCACGCTGCTCGAGAACGGCGAGGCCTACTTCCCGGCAGTGTTCAAGGCCATCGACGAGGCCCGCCACGAGGTGCTGGTCGAGACCTTCATCTGGTTCGACGACAAGGTCGGCCGGGCGCTGCAGCGTCACCTGATCGCCGCCGCGCGCCGTGGCGTGCGCATCGACGTGCTGGTCGACGGCTACGGCTCGCCCGATCTCCCGGCGTCGTTCATCGATGAACTGGCGGCCGCCGGCGTGCGGCTGCATGTGTTCGACCCCTGCCCCACGCTGTTCGGCGTGCGCCTGGGTGTGCTGCGCCGCATGCACCGCAAGATCGTGGTGGTCGATGGCCGCATCGCCTTCGTGGGCGGCATCAACTACTCGGCCGACCA